>JBGSTO010000484.1:0-18002 GCA_041736465.1 Anaerolineales bacterium
GTACCCACCGACGCTCGCGGCGCTGCATCTTACCCCAGCAAACCGGCTTTCATCCCAAGTAAAGCCGGCCACACCCGGAAAGGCTTGCTGGGTTTCCTTGCCGACGACAGCGGCGTTCAGGCGTCTACCCAGTACCTGACCTCTCAGGGGGCAGAGAGCGTGCGTTCTGGCAAACCCGTGCTGCAAAGCAAACAGTCAGAACTGCCCGCAGTACTGGCGCTGAGCACTGCCGGTGCTGGCAGCGCTGCAGGCAGCGCCGCCTCTGCCGGGCAGGAGCAGCTGCTGCTTGAGATCCTGGACGATAACAGCCAGCGGCAGTGGAGCAACGATGAGCTGCGGTTGGCGGAACAGGTGCTCGACCAGCTTTCCATGGCGCTGGAAAATGCGCGCCTGTTCGAGAGCATCCAGAGCGCTCTGCATACCCTCGAGGTGCGCGAGCATTACCAGACCAACGTGGCAGAAGCAGTTGCTCAGCTCGCCGGCTCTGGCACGCGAGCCATCCCTGAGGTGCTGCGCTACCTGGGAGAAGCCGCAGGAGCAGCCCGCGCCTATTACTTCGACACTCTGGAAGATGCTGAAGGCATCCAATGGCGGCGGGTAGGTGAGTGGAACGCATCGGCGGCGCCTGCCGCGCCGCTGTACCCAGCGCCCCCGCTGTACCCAGCGCCGCTTCCCGAGCAAATTTCCACCAACGAACTGCCTGCCTGGGCGGAGATGCTGCGCACCCAGGGAAAGGTGCTGGGGCTGGTTTCAAAGCTTCCCCAGCAAGAAAGAACGTTCTGCTCGGCCCGCGGCGCACGTGCGGTGCTGGCGCTGTCTGTACCCGGCGAGCACGACCTGCCCGGTTTCATCGGTCTGGACGAGATGAATTCTGATCGGGTCTGGGAAAACGAGGAGATCGCTGCCATGCAAACGGTAGCAGCGGCAATCTCCAGCACCATTGCCCGAGAGCATCACCTGGCAGAAACCAATATCCTTTACCAGGCCAGCGCCGAGCTGAACCAGGCCTCGAGTTATGCGGATGTACTGGATGTGCTGCGCAGGCACACCATCCTGGGAGCAGGTAGCGGGACGCTGGTCACCCTGGGGCTGTTCGACCGCCCCTGGACAGACGCCGGCGCTCCAGATTGGATAGAAATCCTGGCGCGCTGGAGCGCGGCTCCCCCACGTACGCCATTTGTAGACCGCTACCCGCTGCAAGCCTTTGGCTGGTTGGTGCACAATTTCAGTCCTAATGCCCCCACCCTGGTCAGGAACGCCAGCAGCGATCCAGATCTGGACGGGTTCAGCCGCAGGTGGGCGCGCGAGCAGGGTTTCTCCAGCATGGTCTTGATCCCGCTCAATTTCTCCGGCGAGCGTTTAAGCGGTTTTATCGGCAGTTTTTATGCCCACGAACAAATCATCAGCGAGACCCAGCGCAGGCGCTTGATGACCCTGGCGAGCCAGGCTTCGGTTGCCATCCAGACCATCTTGCTGCTGGAAGATTCCCGCCGGCGAGCAGACCAGCTTCAGACGGCTGCCGAGATTGCCCGCGATACCACCGGCACCCTGGCTTTGGACAGGCTGCTGGAAAATGCCGTGGAACTGATCCGCTCCCGCTTTGGCTACTACCAGGCTTCGATCTTTTTGATCGAGGAAGGCGCAGCCTCCGCCGAAGAGAGCCAGGCGATTGTACGCGCTTCCACCGGCGCGGCGGGTGAAGAGATGCTGCGGCTCAGGCACTCTCTGATGGTTGGATCACGCTCCATCGTTGGGCAGACGACCGCCTCCGGAAAACCGGTGGTGACCAACGACGTGTCCCTGGACAGCACGCACCGCCCCAACCCCCTGCTGCCCGATACACGCGCCGAGTTGGCCCTACCGCTGCGGCTGGGTGAAAGGGTTATCGGCGCACTGGATCTGCAGTCCACGCGGGTCAATGCCTTCAAACCAGATGATATCCTGGTGCTGCAGGTGCTCTGCGACCAGATCGCAATCGCCGTGGAGAATGCCACCGCCTATGCGCTGTCGCAGCGAGCGGTGGAAGAAATGAAGAAAGCCGACCAGCTCAAGAGCCAATTCCTGGCGAACATGAGCCACGAGCTGCGCACCCCGCTCAACTCGATCATCGGTTTCTCGCGCGTCATCCTGAAAGGCATCGACGGTCCCGTCACCGACCTGCAGCAGCAAGACCTGACTGCGATCTACAACTCAGGACAGCACCTGCTGAACCTGATCAACGATATCCTGGACCTCTCAAAGATCGAAGCCGGTAAGATGGAGCTTTCTTTCGAGGATAATGTCAATATCTCCGACCTGATCCAAAGTGTGGCTTCTACGGTAACCGGGTTAATTAAGGACAAGCCCATCCAGCTCATCAAAGAAGTGGCTCCCGATCTGCCCGGCGTGCGCGCCGACCCGACCAAGCTGCGCCAGGTGCTGATCAACCTGCTGTCCAACGCGGCCAAATTTACCGAGCAAGGCGCCATCACCCTGCGCGCCGTATCCCAAACCGGCAGCGACGGTGTGGCGGAGGTATTGATTGCGGTGGTCGATACCGGGCCGGGCATCTCCATCGAAGATCAGAAGAAGCTGTTTCTGCCGTTTTCTCAGGTGGATGGCTCGGCGACGCGCAAGTCTGGCGGCAGCGGGCTGGGGCTTTCGATCTGCCGGCGCCTGGTGGAGATGCATGGCGGGCAGATTGGCGTTGCGTCCGAGGTCGATCAGGGCAGCACGTTCTCCTTTACCGTGCCCGTCTCGTTGAAAGAACGTCTCAACCTGCCTCAGCCCCAGCCCGGGAAGCAGGTGGTGCTCAGCATTGAAACGGATCCGCAGATCACAGCCATGTACGATCGCTATCTGCATGATCAAGGCTGCCAGGTCATTGCCATCAGCGATCCTCGCCTGGCAGTGGAAGCTGCTCGCCAGCTTCACCCTGTCGCCATCACCCTGGATGTCGCCCCCGGTGTCGCCACTACTGGCGCACCCACCGGCGCTGCCGCCATTCCCGATTACGATGGTTGGGAGGCTCTAGCGACGCTGCACACCGATCCGATCACGCGTCACGTGCCGGTGATCATCTGCAGTTTACTGGACAATCGTGAACGCGCCTTCAAGTTAGGGGCGGCAGCCTACCTGCTGAAGCCAATCCTGGAAGAAGATCTGGTTCAGGCAGTGCGCCAGACTACCTCTGCGCCTGCGGCAAGCGAGGCCAGCGCCGCAGCATCCCGGGCTAACTAAAATTCTGGAGGAAAACCTATTGCCTGACATCATCCAGGTGGAATGCCTGGACTGCGGGAAGCATTCCACCTACCATACCCTGGAAACACAATGCCCGCACTGCGGCAGTGAGTGGCGCCAGGCGGTGTATGATTATGCCAGCCTGGGCAAACGCCTGCCCGGGCTGCTGGAACGCCGCCCCTTCGATATGTGGCGCTACCGGGAGCTTTTGCCGTTGACAGGCTTCAACCCTTCCCTGTCGATGGGAGAAGGGGGAACGCCGCTCATTCACGCGCCCAACCTGGGGCTGATGCTCGGCTGCCCGAATATCTATATCAAAGACGAGCGCCAGGGTCCGACGAACTCATTCAAAGATCGCCAGGCTGCGATTGGCGTCGCCGCACTGAAAGAAGCCGGCATCACGGAGGCTGTTCTGGCTTCCACCGGCAATGTTGCCATTGCATACTCTGCGCATGCCGCCCGGGCCGGGATAAAACTGTGGGCTTTCGTCACCAGCCTGGTGCCGGCAGAAAAGATGCGCGAGGTCGCCATTTACGGCACACAGGTGGTTAAAGTAACCGCCACCTACGACCAGGCCAAGAAACTGGCAGCCGAATTCGCCCGCCAGCGAGGCTACTACCTGGAGCGCGGCGCACGCACGATACCCTCCGTGGAAGGCATGAAAACGATTGCCTTCGAGATTGCGGAGCAGCTCAGCGCCGGCTTTTTTCCAGCCGCCGGCTTTTCCCCAGCCTCCGGCTTTTCCCCAGCCGCCATGCCGGAGGATCAGTCAGTTGAAGACCCGGCCTCGATGCATACCGAGACCAGTAAGAATGGGCGCACACAGTACAGCCCGGCGGCATGGCGCGTACCAGACTGGTATTTCCAGTCGGTCAGCGGTGGCCTTGGTCCGCTGGGCGTACAAAAAGGGTTTCACGAGCTGATGCTGATGGGACTGACCAGGCGCATGCCCGGCATGGCCATCATCCAGGCAGAGGGCTGCTCGCCGATGGTGAAAGCCTGGGAGCAGGATCTCAACGTGGCAGAACCGGTGCTGGATCCACGCACGCACATCGCTACCCTGGCAACCGGCGACCCTGGGCGCACGTACACCTTGCTGCGCGAGCGCATACAGCAGGGCGGAGGCGAGGGGCTGTTTGCCGCCGTCAGCGACGAGGAGACCTTCCGCACGATCCACATCCTGGCGAAAATGGAGGGCGTATCCGTCGAGCCGGCGGCAGCCGTGGCATTCGCCGGTTTGATCCGCCTGGCGCGACTCGGCAAGATCAATCCCAACGACACGATCGTGGTCAACTGCACCGGGCACACCCTGCCGGTGGAAACCAGCATCCTGGGCGATGGCTGGGCGCGCAGCGTAGAGGTTTCACCGGCGTATACAAGCACGATGCCTGCGAGTACGGTGTTTGCAGCGCCCCCACTGTCGCCGCTGCCCGCCTCGCCGCAGGAAGGCTTGCTGTCGGCGTTGAACCAGGTTACCGCAGAGCGCTTCCCGCGCATTGCCATTGTGGACGACACGCCCGATGCTCGCCGGCTGATCCGGCGCATTCTGCAGTCAACCGGAGACTACACCATCTTCGAAGCCACCAATGGGCGGGATGCCATCGAGCTGGTGCGGCAGGAACTGCCAGACCTGATCATCCTGGATTTGATGATGCCTGAAGTGGATGGCTTCACCGTGCTGGACGAGCTGAAATCCCAGCCCGAAACCGCTTCGATTCCCGTCATCGTAGTCACTGCCAAGAGCCTGACAGCGGATGAGAACCGCCGCCTGAGGGGCCAGATCCACTCGCTGATGCAAAAAGGCGAATTTTTAAGCGATGAGCTGTTAGAGGAAATTCAATCTAGTGTAAGCACCGGTGGTGTAAACACCGCCGCCCCCAGGGCTTCCTCCACCAGCCGATAAACCATGGAAGAGACACTCCCCCCGGTGCCGGCTTTTTCCCAGCCGCATTCACCTCTGGTGTCGCCGCCGGTGTCGCTGCCGGTGCACCCACCGCCCCCTGCTGTAGGACAAGCTGTTAGCTTGTCCCCCGCTGTCGCCGCCGGTGTCGCCGCTACCAGCGCACCCACCGACGCTACCGGCGCACTCAGCGCCGCGCCTCCTTCCAGCACCGCGCCTCTTCCCAGCGCCACTGCCTGGCAGTCGCTGTGGGGACGGGGCATTTCCGCAGCCCTTACCTCTGCATTTTTTCTGGGCATGGCGCCGGTGTTCGGCAAACAGGCGATCCTGCTGGGGCTGCCGCCGCTGGCAGTCGCGGCCCTGCGCACCGCGTTCGCCGCGCTGCTGCTGTTCGGGCTGATGGCCCTGTTTTACCGCAAGTATCTGTACATCTACCCGGCGGGCTTGCTGGGCTGCTTGCTTGCAGGAGTGGTTAACGGCTTAGGCTCTCTGTTCTACTACAGCGCCCTGGGGCGCATCGACGCTTCAGTTGGGCAGCTGCTGTACTCGCTTTACCCGCTCTTCCTGGTGATTTGGCTGCTGCTCGACCGGCAAACCCCCTCCCGGCTTACGCTGCTGCGCCTCAGCCTGGCGCTACCGGCGATCTTCCTGCTCACCCAGACAGGCGAAGGGAAGGTGGATTGGGTGGGTGTGCTGCAAATGCTGCTCGGCTCAGCCCTGTACGCCCTGCACCTGCCCATCAACCAGCGCGTGCTCTTCGATATGCCTGCGCCCACCGTCACCGTCTACACCTTGCTGGCAATGAGCGCCGTGGTGGTGCCCACCTACTTGTTTTCCGGTTTCGATCCCCGCGTATTTCCAGCAAACAGCGTATTTCCAGCAAACAGCGTCTTGCAAGCCGGCGCAGTATGGCCCCCGCTGTTGGGGCTGACATTGGTGACATTTCTTTCGCGCCTCACCCTTTTTATGGGCGTCAAACACCTGGGAGGCATGCAGACTGCCCTGCTGGGACTGAGCGAGGTACTGGTGACGGTGCTGTTTGCGCATATGTGGTTGGGCGAACGACTGAGCTGGCAGCAGTGGCTCGGGACAGGTTTATTGATGCTGTCTCTGCTGCTGGTTCTGAAGGAACCCGCAGTGCCAGGTGTAAACAAACACCGCCGCGTAAACGCGGCGGTAGTTTAAATGGTAGTGTAAACACCAATTGGTTGAGCTAACGGCGCCGGTGTCGCCGTCGGTTTAGTCGCCGGCGCGTGTTTCGCCGCCGGTGCTTGCACCGGCCCCGGTGTACTCACCGCCCGCGACCTGCTCAGTCTGCACTTCGAACAAGTAGCCGGTGCCGCGCACGTTGCTGATCCACTGTTCCCCATCCGGGAAATTTTGAAGCTTACGCCGCAGGCGGCTGATCAATGGGCGCAGCACTTCGGGCGCTTCCCACTCGTTGCTTTCGTAGCCCTGCACCAGCAGCACCAGCTCGCGATGGGAGAGCACGCGCCCACGGTTCTCGACCAGGACTTTCATCAGTTTGGCTTCCGTCGGGGTCAGGTTGACGCGCTGGTTGCCGCTCCACAGCTCGCGGCGAGGCACGTCGAACATCACCCCATCGGTAACCTGCAAAGCCTGCGTCTCCGGCATTACCGCAGCTTCTACACCTTCAGCGTCTTTTAAGCGCTGGATCGAGCGATCGATCTGCTCCAGCAGTAAGCGCCGCTGCTGCTGTTCGGCGCGGCGCGCCAGCCCGGCGCTCACACTGTTGAGGATTTCTCGCGAAGAAGCCGGTTTGATCAAATAATCGTGGGCTCCGTGGCGGAGCGCTTCGATCGCCGACTCCAGCGATCCATGGGCGGTCAGGAGTACTATGCGCGTATCCGGCGCCAGCTTTGTGGCCGCGCGCATCACGTCCAGTCCATCCATGCCCGGCATCTTCAGGTCCAGCAGCATCAGGTCAAAACTCTCGTTCTCCATTACCTGAACGGCAGCTTCGCCGCTGGCGACTGCAGTTACCTGATAACCCTCCAGGCGCAGGATTTCGCCCAGGGAATGCCGGATACTTTCTTCGTCATCGACCAGCAGTATTTTTGCCATTGTTCTGCCTTTCTACAGGTAGTTGAATTCGGAAACAGGCGCCGGGCGTTTTTTCGCTGACCAGGTCTATGGCGCCGCCATGGGCTTGCAAAATCCCATAGCTGACTGCCAACCCCAGACCGGTGCCGGTTTCCTTGGTGCTTACGAAGGGTTCGAATAAACGATCACGGAATTCTGGTGCAATCCCGGGGCCGGTATCCGCCACCAGGATTTCAACGTAAGCCTGCCCTAAACGATCGGAGCCGGAGATGCTGCTTTGGCGGGTCTGGATGGTGATCATCCCGCCGTTGGGCATCGCTTCCATTGAGTTCAAAATCAGGTTAAGCAGCACCTGCTGGATCTGGCTGGCGACCACCATCACCACCGGCAGGTTTTGATCCAGCTGGCTGAGAATCTGCACGTTGCTGCGCTGCAGCTGGTGGTCCACCAGCATGATCACTTTGCGAACGATCTCGTTGATATCCTCAAGGCGGCGCTCCAGCTTGCCGGGGCGGTAAAGATCGAGCATACGCTGCACCGTGCTCATCAGGCGATCCAGCTCGCTCTGAGCCAGATTTACGTATGCATCCCGGTCGGTGGGCTTAAGCTCTGGTCTGGCGATGAGGGTCATACAGTTGCTGAGGGCCTGCAGGGGATTATTGATCTCATGGGCGATGGAAGCCACCAGGCGACCGGCGGCGACCATTTTTTCAGCCTGGACGAGGGCGCGCTGGCTCTTCTCCAATTGATCTAAGGAGGCGCGCAGGCGGGCATACAAGCGCGCATTTTCCAGGGCTGCGGCACCCTGGCGGGTGAGGATGACGAACATTTCGACATCCGGCCCGCGGAAGGCGGGCTTTTCGGCATGGCGCACCGCCAAAAGCACGGTGACGCCGTTTGGGTCTGCTACGGGGGCGCATAAGATGGAGCGCAGCTTGTAGCGGTTCATGTAGTCCCTGACGAGAGGGCTGGACAGTCCTTTGGTGGCGGCTTCATATTGGTTTTCTTCGATATTGACGCGCAGCCACTCTCGTCTTTGGGCGGCTGGCAGCACGATCTCGTTGAACAAAGGTCGAAATTCGACCAGTGGGATCGGGCTGTTTTGCTCGGTCCACTCCAAACCCGCCGCATCTTTACTCAAGCGATACAAGGCCGCGCCGGAGCAGTTCAAATTCTCGTTTACCGCCTTCAGGATCACCGAGCGCAGCGTGGCTGGGTCGTTGTGCGCAAACAGGGTTTCGGTGATATCGAACAGCGGTCTTAGTGCGTGCAGGCGCACCAGGTCTTGCTTTTGCTGGTGAGTTTGCAGGGCGCGCTTGACCCGTTCCACCAACTCTTCGCTGCCGAACGGCTTCAGGATCAAATCGTCCGCGCCTTGATACAGCGCTTCGATGGCAGTCTCCACCGTGCCGTAGCCGGAAATCATCACCACTGCAATCTGGGGCTGGATGCGGCGTGCCAGGTTGATCAGCTGGAACCCCCCCACGCCTGGCATGTGCACATCCACCAGCATGATATCGATGTCCTCCCGCTCCAACACCGCCAGCGCCTGGCTGGAATTGGTCACCGGAATCGCCCAAAAACCCGCCTGCTCCAGCAGCCGCTGGCACATGCGCAGAACTTCTACCTCATCATCAACAATCAGAACCTTAGCCGTCATGCCTCACCCGGTGGGTGACTCCCCAATCCTGATAGATAACCAACATTCGTCATACAATTATTCACAATTATAGCATCAAGCATTAATATTATGCTACGAAACATTGCAATTTCAACTCCATGATATACTCCAGAGAGTATAAACCAGATAATCCTGAATTTAACCGACCGGGATTTGTTATGGTCACACAGCTGCTGCGGCAACCCCATAAAAACGAAACCTGTAAACCTATTGGAGCATAAAAATGAAGGACTTCCTGGCGATCTCTGATTTCAGCGCTGAAGATATCCAATCCATGCTGGACCTGGCGGTCGCGCTCAAGCAAGAGCGAGCCGCCGGCGGAAACCGCCCACTGCTGAAGGGCAAAGTGCTGGCGATGATCTTCCAAAAACCCAGCCTGCGCACGCGGGTATCATTCGACATGGCAATGCGGCATTTGGGCGGCGACGCCCTGTACCTGTCACCCAACGAGATTGGATTAGGCAAGCGCGAGTCGATTGCGGATATCGCCCGCGTGATGGCGGGTTATGTGGACATCCTGATGGCACGCGTCTTCGATCACCAGCACGTGGTTGACCTGGCGCAGTGGGCCAGCATTCCGGTGATCAACGGTTTGAGCGATTACAACCACCCCTGCCAGGGAATGGCGGATGCGCTCACCATCCAGGAAAAATTTGGCGCCCTGAAAGGTTTGAACGTATGCTTCGTCGGCGATGGCAACAACGTGGCGGTGTCCCTGCTGCACGCGTGCGTGAAGCTGGGCGCCCACTTCACCCTTGCCAGCCCTGAAGGCTACGATCTGAAACCCCAGGCGCTTGAACTCGCCCGGGAAATCGCCGCGCACAGCGGCAGCCAAATCCGGCTGCTGCGTGATCCGCATGAAGCCGTACGCGGCGCCCAGGTGATCTACACCGATACCTGGACGAGCATGGGACAGGAAGAAGAAACCCGCCAGCGCGAGAAAGTATTTCCTCCCTTCCAGGTAAACAGCCGGTTGGTTTCCGAGGCAGCCTCGGACGTAATCGTCATGCACTGCCTGCCCGCCCACCGCAACCAGGAGCTGACTGATGAGGTCGCCGACGGCCCGCACTCGGTGATCTTTCAGCAAGCACACAACCGCATGCATGCCCAAAAAGCCATCCTGGCGCGCTTGCTCAATGCCGCCTGATGGGTATTGGTCTATAATCAACGAAGAAGGCAGCGAATAACCGGGTATGAAAACCAATGATTACATTGAATTAGAAGAACGTTACGGAGCCAACAACTACCTTCCCCTGGATGTGATCATTTCCCGGGGCAGTGGGGTCTGGCTAGAAGATGTGGATGGAAATCGCTACCTGGACTGTTTGAGCGCCTATTCCGCTGTCAACCAGGGGCACGTGCACCCCAAGATCCTGGCTGCCATGCAGGAACAGGCCAGCCGCATCACCCTGACCTCACGCGCGTTCCGCAACGACCAGCTCGGCCTGTTTTACCAGGATCTATCGGAGATGAGCGGCTATGATATGGCGCTGCCGATGAACAGCGGCGCAGAAGCGGTCGAAACTGCGGTCAAGCTGGCACGCAAGTGGGCGTATGTAGTGAAAGGCGTACCCCGCTACCAGGCCGAAGTGATCACCTGCCAGGGCAACTTCCACGGGCGCACGATCAGCATGGTCTCGACTTCGACAGAGCCGTTCTACCGTAAGGACTTTGGCCCATTCACACCCGGGTTTATCACTGTGCCCTATGGCGATGCAGACGCCCTGGCGCAGGCGATCACGCCCAACACCGCCGCCGTGCTGGTTGAGCCAATCCAGGGAGAAGCAGGCGTGATTGTGCCCGCGGAGGGTTATTTGCGGGCGCTGCGCGAGCTGTGCGACCGGGAGCAGGTGCTGCTGGTTGCTGACGAGATCCAGACGGGTCTGGGACGCACAGGGCGCAGGTTTGCCTGCGACTACGAACAGGTGCGCCCTGATATCATGGTGCTGGGCAAGGCGCTCTCGGGAGGCTTCTATCCGGTCTCTGCGGCGCTCGCCGATCGCGAGCTCATGAGCCTGTTCCAGCCCGGGGAGCACGGCTCCACCTTCGGGGGCAACCCCCTGGCAGCAGCCATCGGGCGAGCCGCATTACGCGTGCTGCAAGAAGAAAAATTGGCTGAAAACGCCGCCCGTGTCGGCGAGTACTTGCTCGAACAGCTGGCGGAGATACCCAGTAAATACGTTCGCGAAGTCCGCGGCAAGGGACTTTTAATCGGCGTCGAGCTGCACCAACAGGCAGGCGGCGCCAGGCGTTTCTGCGAGGCGCTGCAGGCCCATGGCATTCTGGCGAAAGAAACCCACCAGCACGTGATCCGCTTCGCGCCTCCGCTGGTGATCGACCAGGAAACTGTGGATTGGGCGCTGCCCAGGATTCGAAAAGTACTGACCACATAAAAATAAAAAAATCAAAAGCGAGGTATCTATGAATATCGGCATCCCAAAAGAACGCAGACCCTTCGAATTCCGCGTTGGGCTGTCGCCTTCGGCAGTCAATATGCTCAGCCGGCAGGGGCACCGCTGCTATGTGGAGCACGAAGCGGGCCTGGGTGCGGGTTTCAGTGACCAGGAATACGAGAGTGCCGGCGCGCGCATCGCCTATTCGGCCCACGAAGTCTTTGGACGGGCTGATCTATTGATCAAGGTCGCCCGCCCGTTGGAAGATGAGATCGAGTGGCTGCCGCCGGGAGCTGCCCTGGCAGGCTTGTTACATCTCAACTCAGCCCGCCAGAATAAAATCACGCGCATGCTGGAGAAAGAGATCACCGCCATCGCTCTGGAGCAGATCGAGCTGCCCAACGGCGATGTGCCTGTGCGCAGAGCGCTGGCTCAAATCGGCGGGCAGATGGCGCCGCAAATTGCCGCCCGGCTGCTGCAAAACGAGTCCGGCGGCAAAGGCATCTTGCTGGGCGGCGTGGTTGGCGTACCCCCAGCGGAAGTCGTGATCATCGGAGCGGGTGTAGTTGGCACTGCCGCCACTGCCGGCTTTGTCGGCATGGGCGCGCACGTCACCGTGCTGGATACAGACCTCAACGCCCTGCAGCGCATTTATGATCGCCACCCATACACCGTCACCATGATATCCAACAGCCATAATATTGCCCGCGCCGCAGCCTACGCCGACGTGCTGGTGGGAGCGGTGCTGGTGCCGGGCGAACGCGCTCCGATCGTGGTCACGCGTGAATTGGTGCGCTCCATGAAACCGCGCGCCGTGATCATGGACATCAGCATCGATGAAGGCGGCTGCGTAGAAACCTCGCGACCGACCACCCACGACCGCCCCACCTTCATCGAAGAAGGTGTCATCCATTTCTGTGTGCCAAATATCCCCGGTGTAGTTGCGCGTACTTCGACCCACGCGTACATCAATTCGGCTTTCCCGTTCATCCAGGAGATCGCCAACCGCGGTGTGGAGCAGGCGATCGAGATCAACCCCGCCATTGCCCACGGTATTGGCCTGCACAAAGGCAAGGTCGTGCACCTGGCGCGGCCGTTGATCGGACTGCGGGAGGATTGATTGATGTACGCCTGGAATAAGATCTTCGAATCACGCATGGTTTCTGCCGATGAAGCTGTGCAGCATATCCAATCGCGGCAGCGGCTGTTCCTTACCGGCAACGCTTCCGTGCCTCAAAAGCTGCTTTCCGCCCTGGTGAAGCATGCTCCCAATCTCGAGGATGTAGAGATCTGCCAGGCCCTGACCATCGGCCCGGCAGATTATGTCGCTCCTGAGATGGAAGGTCACCTGCGGGTGAACACCATGTTCATCAGCGCCAACATCCGCAAGGCGGTGCACGAGGGGCGCGCCGACTTCACGCCGGTGCTGCTGTCCGAGTTTCCTTTGCTCTTCAAGCGCGGCATACTACCGCTGGATGTGTCTCTGATCCATGTCTCTCCGCCCGACGAGCACGGTTTCTGCAGCCTGGGAATCGAGGTTGGGCTGACCAAAAGCGCCGCCGATTCGTCAAAGCTGGTCATTGCCGAAGTCAACGAACAAATGCCCCGCACGCTGGGGGACTCATTCATCCACGTCAGCCGCTTGAACTACGTGGTGCCGGTCAATTATCCCCTGCCGGAGATCCAGATGGGCAGCGAGGGGCCTTCTGAGGTCGTCGAGAACATTGCCCGCCACATCTCAACGCTGATCCCGGACGGCGCCACCATGCAGATGGGTATTGGCGCCATACCCGATGCAGTGCTGAAATACCTTTTCGAGAAGCGCGATCTTGGCATCCACACCGAGCTGTTCTCGGATGGCATCATCGACCTGGTGGATGCAGGCGTGCTGACCAATGCACGCAAAACCCTGCACGCCGGCAAGATCATCGCCGGATTCCTCCTGGGCACCAAACGCCTGTACTCCTGGTGTGACGATAACCCGCTCATCGAGCTGCATCCCACTGAATACGTCAACGACCCATTTGTCATCGCCCAGAACGAACGCATGGTGGCGATCAACTCCGCCATCGAGATTGATATGACCGGACAGGTGTGCGCCGACAGCATTGGACACCGCCTGTATTCTGGAGTAGGAGGCCAGTTGGATTTCATTTACGGCGCTTCACGCTCCAAAGGCGGCGTGCCCATCATCGCCCTGCCAAGCACCGCCAAAGATATCAGCCGCATCGTACCCAGCCTGAAACCTGGCGCCGGGGTGGTCACCACCCGCAATCACGTGCGCTATGTGGTGACAGAATACGGCATCGCCGACCTGTACGGAAAAAGCATCCGCCAGCGCGCCCGGGCATTGATCAGCATCGCCCACCCGCAGTTCCGGGATGAGCTGACCCACCAGGCGGAAGAACTGCATTACCTATAGAAGGGAAAATTTCCACCATGGAACGCCGAACCAAAATCGTCTGTACGATCGGACCTGCCAGCCAGGATGAACACACCCTCGAAGAGCTGATCCGCACCGGCATGAACGTGGCGCGCCTGAACTTCTCGCATGGCGTTTACGAAGTCCACGCCCAGGTCTACCAAAGAATTCGCAAGCTGTCCCAGGAGATGGGCAAAGCGGTCACTATCATGCAAGACCTGCAAGGACCCAAAATACGCACGGGCGAAATTGCCGGCGGCATGGTGCTCATTCAAGCCGGGCAGGCGCTGAACCTCACCGCTGCCCCCTTGCTGGGAAATGCCGAGCAGGTCTCGGTGGACTATCCACACCTGGCACGCGCGGTGCACCCGGGCAGTCGTGTGCTGCTGGATGACGGCAACCTGGAGCTGGTGGTGATCAATGTAAATGATGATACGGTTGAGACGCGCGTCATTCTGGGAGGAGAGCTGAAACCGCATAAAGGCGTCAACCTGCCCGGAGCGCAGTTGGATATCGCCGGATTCACCGAAAAGGATGCCCATGATCTGGAATTTGGCCTGGAGCTGGGCGTCGATGCCGTGGCAGTATCCTTTGTCAGATCAGCTTCTGACGTACTGACAATCCGCCAGGCGATCCAGCGCCTGCGACCTGAGCGCTCAGGCACACCCATCATTGCCAAGCTGGAGCGTCCCGAGGCGATCCAAAATCTGGATGCGATCGTACACGCCGCCGATGGCGTGATGGTGGCGCGCGGCGACCTGGGGGTCGAAATGTCACCGCAGGAGGTGCCGGTAGCTCAGAAGAATATTATCGAAGCCGCCAACCGGCATGCCAGGGTGGTCATTACTGCTACCCAGATGCTCGACTCAATGATCCACAACCCGCGTCCCACCCGGGCAGAGGCCACCGATGTCGCCAACGCGATTTTAGATGGCACCGATGCGGTGATGTTATCCGGTGAGACGGCGACAGGAAAATATCCCCTGCAGGCTGTGGAAATGATGAACGCCATTGCCTGCCAGGCAGAAGACAGCCTGGAGAAATGGGGACACTGGCGGGGCGCATTCGAGCCGGATCACCCCCACGATGATACCTTCTTCCTGACCCAGGCAGCCCGTGAGCTGGCTCACGATCGCAATGTCTCTGCGATTGCCGTGTTTACGAAAAGCGGTCGCACGGCGCTGATGCTCTCCAAAACACGCCCGGATGTGCCCATCCTGGCATTCACACCGGAGGCTGCCAGCTACAACCGGATGGGTCTGTATTGGGGCGTGACCCCGCACCTGGTTCCGCACGCCAATAACATCGAGGAGATGCTGACGGTGGTGGAAGCGGCGATGATCGCCTCCACACCCATCCAGCCTGGACAGCAGGTGGTGCTGATTTGCGGTTATCCCGTGCATGAAGTAAGGCCGACCAACCTGGCGCTGCTGCATACGGTGGGCTCCTCCGGCTGATTCCAACTGCAGAAAGAAGCTGCGCTGCGGAGGTTTCGCGCTCTTATCTGGCGAAATCCCCGCAGTTTGTTTTAAGCTCAGATTCAATATTGACAGGCAATAAATACCATTGTATACTTTGTTTAGTTATAACTAAACGTTCTATACATACAAACACCAACAGGAGCTTGCCAGCATGCCCACCAACCAGGCCCGGCTGCACTTCACCCAGGCGCTCAGCCGCATCTCCCAATTTTGGGGCTTTCCCAAGGCGATGGGCGCCATCTACGCCACACTCTACCTTTCCCCCACCCAACTCTCGCTCGATGATCTGGTCGAGCAGGTCGGCGTGACCAAAGGCGCCATCAGCACCAACGTGCGCATGCTGGAGCGCCTGGGGATGGTGCACCGCCACGTACAGGTCGGCGAGCGCAAAGACTATTACACTGCAGAGATCGATTTCTGGAAGATTATCAAGACCATCCTGCGCGAGCGAGAAAAAACCGAATTCGACCTGGCGCTGCGCTCGGTGCAGGAAAGCCTGGAGATGGTGCAGAGCACAGCCCACGACCCGGAAGAAGCCCAGACGGCTGCCTTTTATGCCGGTCGCATGCAGAACATGCTGAAGTTCTTCCACACGCTGGACAACCTGGTAGCTACCGTGATGGCGCTGGATGAGCTGCGCGGCAGCGCCCTGGATCGCATCCTGGGCAATAAGCGCTCTGGAGGAAAGGAATGAAAAAGTCTATAAAGGTGCTTCAACAAAACTTGAAAGGTAGGACAAACATGAACAACGCTGCTGGTTTCGATGTCGTCACTGGTTCATTTGGCTACTCTGGAAAATATATCACCCGCCGGCTGTTGGAGTGCGGGCGCAGGGTAATCACCATCACCGGCAGCCCGCACAGGGAAAACCCCTTTGGCGAGGCGGTTCCGGCGTTCCCCTTTCATTTCGATGACCCATCCGCGCTGCGGGAGACACTCGCCGGCGCAGATACGCTGTACAACACCTACTGGGTGCGCTTCGACTACCGCGACCGCAGCTACCAGCAGGCGGTGGAGAATACCCGCCGCCTGTTTGCGGCAGCACGAGAAGCAGGTGTGCGCCGCATCGTGCATGTCAGCATCACCAACCCCAGCCTGGACTCGCCCCTGCCGTACTTTCACGGCAAGGCGCAGCTCGAGCGGGATCTGCAGGATTTGGGCGTCTCGTATGCCATCCTGCGCCCCACGGTAATCTTTGGGAGGGAAGATATCCTGATCAACAACATCGCCTATCTGCTGCGCCGCTTTCCGGTTTTCGCAGTGCCGGGGGATGGCAGCTATCGCTTGCAGCCCATCTACGTCGAGGACCTGGCGGAGCTGGCAGTCGTAGCCGGATCAGGCAGCAAGAACCAGGTGATCGACGCGGTGGGTCCGGATATCTATACATTCAATCAGTTAGTGGGAGCCATCGCACAGGTGGTGGGTCGCCAACCCGTGACCATCCACGTGCCGCCCGGGCTGGCGCTGCTGGCAGCACGCTGCTTGAGCATGTTCTTGCAGGATGTGCTGCTGACGCGTGAGGAAGTGCTGGGGTTAATGGGTAATCTGCTGGTTTCGGCTCAACCACCCACCGGCAGGAGGCGCCTGCAGGATTGGATGCAAGCCAACGCACAGGGTTTGGGCGCACGCTATGCCAGCGAGCTGGGGCGGCATTACCGTCCTGCACATGGCTGAGCGCTGGGCGCTTACGGGCAAAGATCGGCGGCTGTGATCCCCGGGGCGGCGTAGCCGAAAGAATTCAGCGGCGCCAGCACCTGGTCGCTGTGGGCGCTGGCATATGCCTCGACGGCAGCGCACCCCGGCTCCAGGCCTCCGCTGCGCGCCGCCTGCAAGAAAGAGTCTGCCATCTCGACAAAGGCGAACTGCGCCGCGTTTACCGGCATCGATTGGGTCATCTCCCGGTAGGCTTGCTCGGCAGATTCCGGTTGGTCCATCCGCCAGTACAGCACCACCAGACGGAAGCGGGCATAGGCCTGTAAATCGGAGCGCTCGCGTGCAGGATCGACCCAATCCTGCAGTGAATCATCCAGAATCACGCGCTGGTAATCCGCCAGCGCCTGCTGGAAAGAACCCGCCCTGGCGGCGGTATCGGCATCGTTCAAAACGTGGATGCGGAAATTAGACGGCAGCAGATCCTGCCCGGCAAACTGCCACCTGTCACTGACGGCCTGGTAAGACCAGCGATTGAGGCTGTTGCGCGGCGGGCCTGCGCCTACCGATCCTGGTCCGGTGGCGTTAATTTCGAGATCGTAGACGCCATCTTGATCGCCATCCACCACCTGGATGAACGGGAAAGCCAGCTCCGAGCTGCTCCCCTCCAGGCGGTTGACCAGGGCGGCGCCATCCCATACCAGAATTTGCACGTCTTCGAAGCAGGTGTGCACGCCGCACTGCGCCCAACTGACCAACAGCTCGCTGCCGCCGTTGGCGTTCATGTCCATGAAATACCACAGGTGGCAACTGAGAGGCTGGTAATCATATAAGACCTGCTGGTACGCCCCCTGCTCGCACAGGTACACCAGCAAAGCGCTTGCCGGTGGGAAGCGGCTGGATGTGGGATCGAAGACTGATACCGCCAGATCGGTTTTACCGTCGCCGTCCAGGTCTCCGGAGAGCAGCGCGGTGGGTTGAGAAGCAATGCCCAGGTCGTCCAGGGCAGATTTAAGCTCACCCTGCGAGGCGCCGGCATTCAAAAAGCTCAGGATGTTATCTCCTAACGCGTTGAACTCGCCCGGTGTAAGTGCGGTTTGAGTGCTGCCCGGCGGTACACAAACCGGGTCGGGCGGCAGGGTCGC
Organism: Anaerolineales bacterium; assembly: GCA_041736465.1. Lineage (GTDB taxonomy): Bacteria > Chloroflexota > Anaerolineae > Anaerolineales > UBA4823 > JAJUJL01. The sequence continues at coordinate 17,956 of JBGSTO010000484.1, forward strand.
GGCTGCGGTTGGGGAGGGTGCCGGGGGCGGCGGCGCCGAAGGCGGCG
>JBGSTO010000486.1:0-1745 GCA_041736465.1 Anaerolineales bacterium
CAGCGCGCACAGGCGGCTAGCCAGCTCCGCCCGCCGGTCGTTGTAGAACATCTCCGGGCAGGTGATGAGCGTTTGCGCCTGGGCGGCGATGGCTGCCGCCACCGCCGGGTGGGCGTGACCCAGGTTGGCGACGCCCTGCCCGCCGACGCAGTCGATGTACTCACGACCCTGGTCGTCGTACAGCAGCGCGCCCTTGCCGCGCACGATCACCACGTCGCGCTTGGCGTACACGCCGCTGGTGTGCTGAGACTCCAATGCCTTGATATCCATGTGATGCACCTTTAATACTGAACCGCGAAGCCGCAAAGACGCGAAGCTTAGTTTTTCTTTGCGCCTTTGCGGCTTCGCGGTTAGATTTGGATAATCGTACCTCGCCCAGCTAACGCGGCGGTGATCGGATTCGGGATGCGCCCATCGGCGATGATCACCCGCCCGACGCCGCCCTGCAGCGCCTCCTGGGCGCCCAGCACCTTCTTCTTCATACGCCCTTCGGCGTATTCCAGCGCCTGGTCGAGCTGTGCGCCGCTCAGGCTGGCGATGAGTGTGCTTTCATCGGGAAATTTGCGCATCAGCCCCGGCACGGCGGTCAGCAGCAGCAGCGCCTCCGCTTTGAGCGCGGCTGCCACCATGGCTGCCGCCCGGTCGGCGTCTACGTTCAGCGCTTCCCCGGCGGGGCTGATTGCCATGGGCGCCACTACCGGCGTGCAGCCCAGCTCCAACAGCGCCTGCAGCAGGGGCGCGTTGACATTCTCGATCTTACCGGTGTAATCGTCGCGGATGATCTTGCGCTTGCCGTTTTCGATGCTCTGGATGGAGTCTTTGCGCGTGGCTTGCAGCAGGCGCCCGTCGGCGCCGCTCAACCCGAGGGCGTTGACGCCCAGCGCCTGCAGCTGTTCCACCAGCAGGGTGTTTACCTTGCCCTTGACCGCCATGGCGAAAATCTCCAGCGTTTTGCGGTCGGTATAGCGCGAGGTGTAGCCGGAGGGCGAGGTGATGAAGCGCGGCGGGTGTCCCAGCGCTTCACCCAGGGCGTTGGCCTCAGCCGAGCCGCCGTGCACCAGCACCAGGCGCTGTCCGGCGGCGATTGCCTGGGCGGCATCCTGGCAGATGGCGTAGAAGTCTACCCCTTCGGTGCCGCCGACTTTAACGACGGTAATCGTTGAGTGATCCATGCGCGATGTCTCCATCATCAATGGGCGAGCTAACAGCATGCCCTACATCATACCGGGTGCAGACCGGGGAATTCCAGCCCGAGCGTCTCGTCGAAACCCAGCATCAGGTTCATACACTGCACCGCCGAGCCGGAAGCGCCCTTCATCAGGTTGTCGATGGCACAGATCGAAACTACGTGCCGGCTGGCATCATCCAGGTCGAAGCCCAGGTCGGCGTAGTTCGAGCCTGCCAGGATCTTGGGCTCCGGCACGCGGTAGATGCCGCGCTGCTCGCGCACCACCCGCAGGAAGGGATTCTCGCTGGCGGCTGCCCGGTAGGCCTTCCACAGGTCTTTGAGCGCCACACCCGGCTTCACCGTGGCGTGGACGGTCGCCAGCGCGCCGCGCACCAGGTCGACCGAGGTCATGGTCAGCAGCACGTTCTGCAGGCCCATCTCCTGGATCACCTCGGCGGTGTGGCGGTGCCCGAAGGCGGAGAAGGTGCGGATCACGCCGCTGCGCTCGGGGTGGTGGCTGCCGGGGTTGCCCTCGGCGCCGCTTTCCGAGGAACCCACCTTGATCTCGATGATCACC
>JBGSTO010000519.1:0-4639 GCA_041736465.1 Anaerolineales bacterium
ACCTGCCGGTAAAGCTCCGCAGCGCGGCGCAGGTGACCCTGAAAAACCTGCATATCGGCCAGGAAGTTCCCGGCGATCAGCTGGACGTAGAGATTATCATCAGCCTGGCTAAGCTGCACGGTTTCGGTCAAAACGGAAGCCGCGTCGGACAGTTCGCCGGCAGCATACAGGACAGCGCCCAGGGTGAACGTCGTCACTCCCCGCCATGGGCTGCCGGCCGGCAGGCATTCCAGCGCGCGCTGGGCGAGCTCGCGGCTGCTGGCGACATCTACCCGGTCGGCGGCGATCAGCGCCTGCAAGGCGTAAACCTCCCCTTCCAGTTCGAGGTCAGGTATCGAGCCCGGCTGCATCGCTTCCAAAGCGAGCCGCGCCGATTCCTCCGCAAGCTCCAGGCTAAACTCCTGGCCCCACACGAACGACCAGCCACGAGCAAGGCACAGGCGCGGGCGTGCTCTAATCGTCCCGGCTGGCAAAGCATTCAGCCAGCGTACGAGCGAAGCGGCCTTGCCTTTGCGCAGCATGTTTCCGGCTACACGCTCGAGAAGGCTGGCAGCCCGGTCAAAATTGGCGCCAGAAAGTTCGTGCTGCACTGCCTCATCGAGCATGCCCTGGCTCGCAAACCAGTTTCCAGCCCGGCGATGAAGCTCGGGTATCTCACCATGCTGAATTTGTCGCAAGCGAGCCTGGAGCACCTCGGCGAACAGGTGGTGGTAGCGATACCACCGGCTCTCGTCATCCAGCGGTGTGATGAACAGGTTCGTGCGTTCGAGGTTCTCCAAAATATCCTGCCCGCCGGTTTCTCCTGTCACCGCATCGCACAGCGGCCCGCACAAGCGGCCCAGGATAGAAGTTTGCAGCAAGAAAGACAAGGTAGCCTTGGGCTGCCAGTTGATGACTTCATCGGCAAGATACCCCAGGATATGGCGATGACTGCCCGAGAAGGCTTGAACGAACCCGGAAACATCGTCATGGCCTTGCATGGAAAGTGCGGCGATTTGCAGACCGACAATCCAGCCCTCTGTGCGCATCTCCAGAGCAGATATCTCTTCTGCCGAGAGGTTCAGCCCCATCACTTTGGTAAGAAACGCGGCGGTTTCGGCGGCTATAAAGCGCAGGTCGTTAGCGCGCAGCTCGGTCAGCTGGTCACGAGCGCGCAGGCGTGCCAACGGCAGCGGCGGGTCAACGCGGGTAGTAATGACCATATGCATGTTGGCTGGCAGGTGGGCGAGCAGGAAAGCCAGCGCTTCATGAACAGGTTTAGAATCAATCACATGCAAATCGTCCAAGACGGAGGAAAAGGAATCCCGGAAGGCGTTGATATCGTTGATCAGACTGGTCAGAATGGCGTTGATAGGGGGGGCCTTGGAGGACTGCAACGAGGCCAGGGCGCTTTTACCGAGATCGGAGTGCAATTGCTGGATGGAAGCGATAAAGTAAACCCAAAACTGGGCGGGGTCATTGTCATCTTCGTCGAGCGAAAGCCAGGTCACGCAGCGCGGGGATTGGGGAATCCACTCGCTAAGCAGGGTGGTCTTGCCGAAACCGGCGGGGGCGGCGATCAGGGTGAGCTTTTTATCCAGACCGGCGTTGAGGCGTTCGATCAGGCGCGGACGAGAGACCTGCTTCGACCGGGGGCGCGGGATGAATAATTTTGTGTTCAGCAGCTCAAGCATTGGACCCTTTGGGATATCGGTTAGGATCTTGAATGGCTGCCCTGTCAAAAGGGAGTCAGAATTGAGTAGAGGAAATACCTTTTGACCGGCCTGGATTGAATGGGGTCAATGGGATAATTATAGTCCAATAATAGACGTGAAACCCAATTCTGCCTGGCATTCTATATGGTGAGCTTAAACTTGTCGGTTTCGTTCAAGAATTGCTGCAACCGTGAACGACCACGCGCCAGGCGGCTCTTCACCGTTCCAATGGGCACACCAAGCATACCTGCTGCTTCCTGGTAGTCGAACTCCTGGAGATCAACCAAAACAACCACGGCTCGCTGATCCGCTGCCAGGAGGGCGTCCCCTTTCGCCTCGCTATCGCTCGCGATGACAGCCTTACAAGAAATATGAGAACAATTGGGTGAACTCGAGTGCGTTCTCTGGGTCAAAAAATACTTGCGCCTGTCTTGCATTTATTCTATACTGAATTCAACGTACATCTGTACTAGAGTTGACCGGATATATCAGGGGGATTGGAAGCGCGACCCCCTCCTGGTAGTATACGAAATTTTTTTTGCCAACAGGAGAATCGTATGTTCACCCAACTGCGCACCGAAACAATAAAATTCCTGACGATCCTGCTGCTGCTCTCCTTTATTCTGCCTGCGCCGGCTCTCGGTCAGCTCAGTGCTCAAACCACCACTGCCGGCGGCGCCTGGATTCCTACCGGATCCTTGAGCACCGTGCGTGGGCATCACACGGCGACGCTGCTCGCCGGTGGTAATGTATTGGTGACCGGAGGCATAACCTTAAGCGGGGAGCTATCCAGCGCTGAAGTGTACGACCCGGATACCGGCGTCTGGAGCGCGACTGGCTCGATGAGCACTGCCCGCCGCTCACATGCGGCTGTGCTGCTTGCCGACGGACGGGTGTTGGTGGCGGGCGGGATGGGAGACTTGAATAATTATGCAACGGCTGAAGTGTATGATCCAGCGACCGGGAACTGGAGCCCCACCGGCGCGATGAGCACACCGCGCAGTATTGCGCATATGATCTCGCTGCCGGATGATCGCGTTCTGGTGGTTGGCGGCTACGATGGCAATAGCTCTCTGGCCAGCGCCGAGATCTACGACCCGCAGACTGGTTTATGGAGCCTGACCGGCTCAATGAGCACCCCGCGCGATAGCTTTTCTGCCACACGGCTGGTGGATGGGCGCATACTGGCGGTTGGCGGTTACGGGGAGAGTGATTTTCTCGCCAGCGCCGAAATCTACGACCCGCAGACCGGTGCCTGGAGCCCAACAGGCTCTCTGCCAGAGCCTCGTTTTGAGCACGCCGCTATCCTCCTGGGAGATGGGCACGTGCTCATCGCCGGCGGGAGAGATGAGAACGTGCAATATGTATCTTCGGCTCTCTTGTTTGATCCAAACACCGGGTTATGGAGCCCCACCGGTTCTATGAACTCTACTCGATCCGAGCCTGGGATTGTCATGTTCAAAGGACAGGCGCTTGTGGTGGGTGGGTATTCTGGAACAACCCCTGTGGATAGCGCCGAATTCTACGATCCGTCGACCGGCGCCTGGAGTCTGGCAGGTAAAATGACCGTTGCCCGAGGCTCGCACACCGCCACGCTGCTCTCCGGTGAGCGCTTGCTGGTCGCGGGCGGTGCCAATGGCTCCAGCTATCTGGACAGCGCTGAGCTGTACATCCAGGCAGAAGAGTACTGGATATCGACAGGTTCGATGAGCGTGGCGCGTGCTTCACACACTGCCACGCGCCTGCTGGATGGGCGCGCCCTGGTGGCGGGTGGCTCGAACGGCAGCGATCTGTCAAGTGCAGAAATTTATGATCCTGCGAACGGCGCATGGTCTGCTACCGGCTCGCTGAATACCGCCCGGCGCGGTCATGTCGCTACGCTGCTGCTCGATGGCCGCGTGCTGGTCGCCGCGGGCAGCAGCAGTGGTACGTATTTATCCAGTGCAGAAATTTATGATCCTGCCACTGGCGTGTGGACGCCAACCGGCTCAATGGCCACTCCCAGGGTGGGACACACTGCTACACTGCTCTCCGATGGGCGCGTGTTGGTCGTGGGGGGCGTCACCGGCGCTGCCATCCGCTTATCGGCTCCGGAGATTTTCGATCCGGCCAATGGTATGTGGAGCCCAGCGGGTACGATGAGCTCACCGCGCCACGGTCACTCTGCCACACGCCTGTTGGATGGGCGCGTGCTGGTGGCGGGGGGATTCAACGGCAGTATCTCGCTGACTACTACCGAGTTGTACAATCCATCGACTGGCGAATGGAGTTCGGGCGGCTCGATGAACTCGGCGCGTGATTTCCACACCGCTACCCTGCTCCCCGATGGGCGCTTATTAGCTGCGGGCGGATTTTACAATGGTGTGATCGCCAGCGCAGAGCTGTATGATCCGGCTGCGAACCAATGGGCGCTAACCGGCTCGATGAGCGCTGCACGCAGCGATCATGAGGCTGCCCTGCTCAAGGATGGACGTGTGATGGTTGTAGGCGGCAGGAATAGCACTACGCTGGCAAGCGCGGAGATATTTGATCCCGCCGCCGGTGTGTGGCTGCCAGCGGGTTCGTTGCGCGGCGCCCGCCAGACGCACACGCTGACGCCGCTCTTGGGCGGCGGCTTGCTGCTCGCCGGGGGACAAGATGAGGATACTGTCTACGCCACCGCTGAGCTGTATGTCGTCCTGACCGAGCGCATCTATTTACCCGTGGTCAGTTACCAGCAAAGTCCGGTTCGCTGAGCGTGCGAGCAGGTTTACCCCGTTTGGTGCGCGAGCGACATTGCTGTTCGCAGACAAAATGCATGTGTCCCATCTTGACGAAATCGGAGCAGAGGAGTACACTTAATCTTGCAGGTGGCACGTGTGTTCTGTCTGGTGTAAACGTAGATCCGGTCTGAACGGAAGTGCTCGTTCGGGCCGTTTTCTATACCGGGGCGTCCCGGGTATGAA
>JBGSTO010000520.1:0-3052 GCA_041736465.1 Anaerolineales bacterium
TACTTGCACTATTGCATTACCATTTCATTATAAAGCAATAGTTTATTTCTAGCCACCTGACACTTTAGCCGGAAGATAGTCGATCGGCACTGGATCTCCAGTAAAAATCGGTTTTGCCGAACCATTTTACGAAGCGGAAAAACCCAATGCTGATCAACCAACTTTATGATACCTGAAAAATGCGAATCGTGGAGCTGCGTCCAGGTCAACGGATCACCCAAATTCGGGGGTTTGTCTGGCATTAGCTATATATATGCAGTTCATGAACTCATCGTACAACAAATACTCCCCAGCTACATCCAACAACTGTGGGATATTGGTCTCCGCCACTCGGGGGAGATCAAGAAAAAAGGCTGTTCCTTGATTAACTCCATAGGCTCTTCCTGCTGGGAGGCTGACACGCATTTAAAAACGGCGGCTCGCGGTGACACCTTTTTTCTTGTGAAAGCCTTGCAATTGGGGGGAAAACGGGCTTGCGAATTTTCACGTTCGTATGTATGCTGATTAACAACACACAGTGTCACGCGCATGTTGATCTCCCAATGGGGGCGATGAATGACTGCCACCTGAAACTAGCCCAAGAAGAATATTTACCACCCTGGATGACGCCGGGGAGGTCGTACCTTCGATTGCAGACCGGCATAGATTCACCGGCTTGATAAAGGAGTGTTTTATGAACAAAGGGTTTATCGCTCACCGAGTATTGGTGATCATCGTTCTGGTGACTGTCGCCCTGTTTTTACCTTTGCCTAGCCGGGTAAAAGTTGCTGCTCGAGCGGATGGCGAGAGTTGGAAGTGGATCTCTACCGGATCGCTTAGCGATAAAAGGGCGCGCCACAGCGCTACACTCCTCGAAAATGGAACAGTGCTTGTGGTGGGAGGCTTTGACAACAGCGGGGAGCTCTCGACGTGCGAGATCTATGATCCTGACACGGGGGTCTGGCATGCGACAGGCTCGCTGAACACCCCTCGCAGCGGTCATGTTGGCGTGATGCTTGCCAATGGCTCTGTGCTGGTCGTGGGCGGAATGAACGGCGGATATACGCTGGCGTCTGCTGAGATCTACGATCCAACGACGGGCAACTGGAGCCCAACCGGCTCGATGAGTGCTACACGTATCGGGTTTCAGGCGGTGGAATTGCAGGATGATCGTATCCTGGTTATGGGAGGCTTCGATGACGATAAATCGCTTGCCAGCGCCGAGATTTACAATCCGCTCACTGGCATGTGGAGTTCCACCGGCGCAATGAAGAGCGCCCGCGATGATTTTTCGGCATCGCTCCTGCCTGATGGGCGTGTTCTGGTAGCGGGTGGCTCGCGTGATGGTGAGTTTCTCACCATCGCTGAAGTCTACAACCCCCTGACTGGCTCCTGGAGCTTGACCGGTTCGATGGCAGCTGCGCGTTATAGCCACACGGCCGCCTCGCTGGTCGACGGTCATGTACTGGTGGCAGGCGGGGCCGATGACATTCAAAATCTTAGCTCCGCTGAACTTTTTGACCCGGACAGTGGATTGTGGACTGCAGTCGGATCGATGTCCAGCGCGCGCACAAGGGGCGCTGGCGTGCTGATGATTGACGGGCGAGTGCTGGTGGCGGGTGGATCTTCCTACAGCGGCGCAGTGAACAGCGCAGAAATGTTCGATCCGGCCTCTGGTATCTGGAGCGCGGGCGGCTTGTTAGCCGAGGCGCGCGTGCTTCATACTGCAACACGCCTGCCGGATGGCGGGGTGCTGGTGGTTGGCGGTACCAATACATCCGGTTATCTCGCCAGCGCAGAGTTATATATCCCTCCAGCAAAGGATTGGAACTGGTACTTCACCTCGCCGATGAGCATCGCCCGCACCCTCCATACCGCGGTCCGGTTAGTCGACGGGCGCATCTTGGTGGCGGGTGGTTCTAATGGCAACTCTCTGGCGAGCGCAGAAATTTACGACCCGGTGAATGGCGCCTGGTCTGCAACCGGTTCGCTGAAAACTCCCCGGACCGGTCATACAGCCACGCTGCTGCTCGACGGGCGCGTGCTCGCAGCCGCTGGCAACAACGCCGGTACTTACCTATCCAGCGTAGAGATCTATGATCCTGCTACCGGGGAGTGGACGTCGACTGGCTTGATGACAACTCCCAGGGTGGGGCATACCGCCACGCTGCTTACGGATGGGCGCGTGCTGGTGGTGGGAGGTGTGACTGACACTGCGATCCGTTTATCGGCTCCCGAGATCTTCGATCCTGTAAGCGGCACATGGAGCCCTGCCGGCACGATGAGCTCTGCCCGCCACGGTCACTCTGCCACGCGTTTGTTCGACGGTCGTGTTTTAGTAGCCGGGGGTTACAATGGCGACAGCTCGCAGGCTACGACCGAGTTCTTCGATCCCTCGACCGGCGATTGGAGCCCGGGAAGCTTGATGAAATCGCCGCGCGATTTTCACTCAGCCACACTGCTTCCCGATGGGCGCTTGCTGGCAGCGGGTGGTTTTTCGAATGGGGTAATCGCCACAGCAGAGCTGTATGATCCGGGCTCCGGTTTGTGGACGATGACCGGGGCAATGAGCGCTGCACGCATGGATCGCACCGCGGCGCTCCTGCTGGATGGATCCGTGCTGGTCGCAGGAGGCTACAACAGCGGAGCGCTGGCAGGTGTTGAGATTTTTGATCCGGCAGAAGGTACGTGGAAGCAGGCGGAAACACTGAATGTCGCCCGCCAATACCACACCCTGACCCCCCTGGGAGCCGGAGGTTTGCTGGTGGCAGGAGGCGATGACAATGTTGGAGGCTATTATGCCAGCGCTGAGATTTACACCTTGTTGTCGCGGAACATCTACTTGCCAATCGTAGAATTCCAGTTGAGTTCAAATGAACCATAAGACGGTTATTTCGTGGACGGCAGCCAATGTTGCTGTTGCACGCGCCATCCATCTTGACGAAATCGGAGCAGAGGAGTACACTTAATCTTGCAGGTGGCACGTGTGTTCTGTCTGGTGTAAACGTAGATCCGGTCTGAACGGAAGTGCTCGTTCGGGCCGTTTTCTATACCGGGGCGTCCCGGGTATGAA
>JBGSTO010000528.1:0-2331 GCA_041736465.1 Anaerolineales bacterium
GCCGCCCGGCAGCGGGCGGATGAGTGTCGCCTTGCGTTCCGGCAGAATCTGCGCTCCCAGCCGCTCTGCCAGGTACAGGTAATTCTGGTCCAGCGTGTTCTTGGCGGCATAAGCGCAGCCCGCCAGGCAGGCGCCGCACAGCCGGCAGCCGGTGCGCGCGGGGCCTTTGCCCTCGAAATAGGGGTCTTCGACGGCAACGCCAGGCTTGCCAAAATAGATACCCAACGGAGTGGGGCCAAAAGTCTCGGCGGCGCCCAGCGCTTCGGCAGTGCGCTGCAGGGCGCGGTCCTGCTCGTGGTAGGTCGGGCATGCTTGTCTTCCCAGCATACGCCCGGCTGTATCATAATGCGGGCGCAGCTCCGCCTGCCAATCGACTCCCAGATCACTCCAGGCCGGATCGGAGAAGAACTTTGCCGGCGGATCCAGCAGCACGGCCGCGTACACCAGGCTGCCGCCGCCCACACCCACGCCGCCGACAATCGTGGCGTGGCGGAAGAAGCGCTGGTAGAAGATGCCCTTCATACCCAACGAGGGCATCCAGAACAGGTGGCGCACAGATTGGATAGACCGTTCCAGATCCCTGGTGCTGACGCGGCGGCCCTGTTCCAGCACAGCCACGCGGTAGCCCTTCTCGCTCAGGCGCAGCGCTGCCACGCTGCCGCCGAATCCACTCCCGATAACGATGACATCGTAGTCCATAGTTCGCTCACTCACTGAACAGCAGGAAAGGCAGCGCCAGCCTGTGCAGCGGGCCGGCATTGATCATGGTCATGCCCAGCAGGGTATGCTCATCCAACCGGCGCAGGTCGTCCACCACATGGGGCCACGGAAACGGGCATTCCGGTTCGTAACGCACGCTCAGGCAGGGTTTGCCATCCAGCAGCGATTGCGCCGGTACCAGCCGTATGGGAAAGATGCGCTGCAGCTCCCCACCGCGCAGCACCAGGTTCATGCCGCTGCCATCGGCTGCGAACTGTTTACCCCACCAGCCGCCCAGCCCCAGGGGCCATAACCCTGGCGGGGCAATCCGGCGCAGCCAGCCCGGCCCGGTAAAGGCGGCGCGGTAGGTGCCTGACAGGGCTTGCGGCGCATCCAGGCGGGCAAACAAGGCCGGGAATGCGCTCAATGAAGTGCGCTGCAGCTGCTCAACCTGTATCATCGTCACTTTTCACTCTCCACCCACGATCGTTCAGACAGACTGGGATCGATATGGGCCAAAACGCGGCAAGCGATCTGCAGCCACCCGCTGCATGCGCTCGCTTCCGGGGCTGATCAGGTAACAGCCGCCGTTGCGGTGCAGCAGTGGGATGCGGCGTTTCATGGCGCTGAACTGAATGCGCATCTGCTCGGAGTACAGGTAGTAGCTGTCGTGGTCCTCCTGCCAGCGGGCGAAGATGCTATCATAGACTCGTACGAACTCTTCGCGGTATACGCCGGTAACGTGCTCGAGATTGCTGATCACCCAACAGGTATTCTCGAAAACCCATTCGTAAGCCAGGCCCAGGAAGCGGTAAGCCGACGAAATATACGGAAAGAACGGAAATTGCCGGCAGCTGATGGCGCGATACGGGCGCTGGCAAAGCGCCGGTCCTTTGCATGCCAGCAACAGCATATGCTCCGGCGTATCACTGCGAAGCTCTTCCGGGTCGCTGCTGTCATCAGGGCACTCATCCCCACGCCACACATGCCACAGATCGGTGCGCGGCTGCAAGTATGCCCATTCCTGGTGGTAAGCTGCCGGGACGGCATGGCAGATATCGCAGCAGAACGGCTTGCCGCTCGGATTGTGCGGCGCACACATCAACCCGCAGTCGCGATCGACCATGGGCGCGTCGAAGCGCCGGTAGAGCTCACCTACATCGATCTTGGGGATGAACACGCTCTTCATAGATGAAATTATACATCTTACCGGCTTTGCTCGCCTGCCGGCGCTGAGCGGCTGTGCTGCAAACCGGGATGCGCCCAGCCGGTTGTGGAATAGCCAGCAATTCATTCACGCCAGATAAATCGATATTACAATTGAGCCGCGGTGCGGTGGCTGTCTCAATCACTCACCTGCCTTCCGTCCATCCCGAACCTCTGGAGGATAGCCATGGGAGAAGAATTCGAACTTCTCATTCAGAACGCCGTGCTTCGAAACCGTCCCGGAGAGCTGGTGGATATTGGCATCCGGGGTGGAAGAATCGCATTAATTGCAGAAAAGATCGCAGATGGCGCTGCCACAATTTTAGATGCCGGCGGCAGCCTGGTCACGGAATCGTTCGTCAATCCTCACCTGCACCTGTGCAAAGTCTACACCCTCGAAATGATGGATGAGCAGGCGCTGAAAGA
>JBGSTO010000532.1:0-2830 GCA_041736465.1 Anaerolineales bacterium
GATGGGTTAAAGCATGAGCGATCATCTAAAAAGCGAAGCTCAAAAGAAAGTCCGGCCTTCAGTTTTTCTCTCCCGCCGGCAATTCATACAGGTGGGTATGGCCAGCGTGGGAGCTGCATGGGCTGGCACCTTTGTTCAGGATAGGCTTTTCCCCGCGCAGGGTAAATCTCAGGATGGCGGTCCGGTAAATTTTCCGCTGTCTGAACTGCCGGTGGGCGGCACGAAAACGATCACGTACGCGGGTGTGCCTGTTATTGTCTTGCGCACTGCGGTCAGCATCAAGGCATTTTCCCTGGTATGCACACATCTGGGCTGCCTGGTGCAGTGGCAGCCCGGCAGTATGGAATTCTATTGTCCCTGCCATGATGGGCGTTTCGACCAATTCGGCGAGGTGATCGCCGGGCCGCCGCCGGTACCCCTGGAAGAAATGCCGGTGAGTCTGGACGGCGATCGAGTCATTGTGGGCGAGGCTGTGTGATGGCAAAGAAGCGTCGTTGTATTGTGGATAACACGCCTGTCAGCGCCGGGAGGCTTGATGAGATGAAGTCACCCTGGAAGGTTTTTAGCTTATTTCTGCTGTTGTTTTTGATCGTGCTGGTTTGGGCAGGATTGCCTGCCAGCAGCGCGCAGGCTCTTCCGGAATATTCGGCCCAGGTGGGCGAACCCTGCGCCAGCTGTCATGTGAGTCCCTCCGGCGGAGGCCCGCGCGCGGTGCGCGGCACTGCCTGGGTGGCTTCGGATAAGCCGGGCGTGGTTCCAGACCTGCTGCAGGCGCTGGAAGTCCTGGGTGTGCGGCTGGATGTGGACCCTCTGGACTACAGCGTTGTTCCGCAAGAGATCGCACCTGCGGCTGAGCTTGAGAAATTGCCTCTGCCTTCGTCTGAACTCCTGGATCACCTGCGTGACTATGAGGGTAACTGAGCATGCCGGAGAATAACGTTCCTCTCAAAAAATCAAACCGCCCTGTGTCGCGGCGCCAATTCATCAAGTTCGGCATCACGGCTGCAGGAGCCGGGGCGGCGGTGTGGGCCGGCAGCCAGATACAACCTCAAACCAGCCCAGGGAATACCGTGGAGGCCGCCCAAAGCCTGGAAGAAAGCGTGGTGCGCACGGCCTGTGCCATGTGCCCTGCGGGGTGCGGTTTAGAAGTGCGTGTGGTCGATGGAAAAGCTGTAAAGGTTGAGGGTAACGCCATCCACCCGCTCAATCAGGGTGTTTGCTGTCTGAAAGGCCAGGCATCTCTGGAAGTGCTGTACAGCCCGGAGCGCATCCGCCATCCCAGGCGGCAGCTCGGATCGCGCGGCTCGGGCGATTGGGAAGAGATTTCCTGGGAAGATGCGGCAGCACTCGTTGCCGAAAAATTGGCCTCTCTGCGGGCGGCTGGCAAAGCGCACGCCCTGGCATTGGTACACGGCGAGCTGCGAGGGGAAATGCGCAGCCTGGTCAACCGTTTCATGCAGGTGTATGGCAGTCCGAATGTGATTTCTTCTGCTAGCCTGGGCGAGCAGTCTGTGCGACTGGCGTCTTACCTGACCCAGGGCGTTAACAGCCTGCCGGTTTACGACCTGAACAATGCCAGCTACGTGATGACCTTTGGAGGCAACCTGCTTGAGGCGGGCCGTCATGTGATCACCAACCTGGGTGCGGTGGCTTTCATGCGCCGCGGGCGTCCACAACGGGGCAAGCTGGTAGCGGTGCATCCGCGGCTTTCATTAACCGGCATCAAAGCCGATGAATGGGTGCCTATCCGTCCTGGTACGTATGCTGCGCTGGCTTTGGGCATGGCAAATGTGATCATCAACGGCGAGCTGCACGACCAGGATTTCGTGCGCGATTTTACCTTCGGCTTCGAGGATTTCCAGGATGAAGCCGGCAACCTGCATCAGGGATTCAAAAGCCTGGTGATGGAAGAGTACACGCTCGAGCGGGTGAGCGCCATTACCGGCATTGCCACTGAAACCATAGCCCGTCTGGCGGGTGAATTCGCAACCAACCGCCCGGCAGTGGCGGTTTTACCCACCGAACCGGGTGAATTAGGCAGTGGAAACGGTCTGTATGCTGCCATGGCAATCCACAGCCTGAACGCCCTGGTCGGTTCGATTGATATTCCCGGCGGTGTTTTGGTGCAGCGCTTCCCGATGCTGGCAGATTGGCCCGCCACCTCCCTGGATGCGGCAGCCCAGGCGGGACTGGCGCAGCCCAGGGTGGATGGTGCAGGCTCTGCGGAGCTGCCCCTGGCACTCTCAGCATACCAGCAGCTGCCAGAGCGGATTTTACAGGGCCAGCCTTATCCGCTGGAGGCACTGATTCTGCTCAACGCCAACCCGGTCTACGAAATACCCCAGGCGGGGAGCACCGCCCAGGCGCTGCTGCAGGTGCCGTTTGTGGTCAGCTTCGCTTCTACGCTGGATGAGAGTGCAGCGCACGCCGATCTCATTCTGCCGGCGAGCTCGTTTTTAGAGGTTTGGGGCGATGATTTTATGGAGGGCACCGGATTTGCCGGGGTTTCGCTCCGCCGTCCGGTAGTCGAAGCCCTCTACGATACGCGCGACCCGGGCGACGTGCTGTTGGAGCTGGCAGCCCGCCTGGGCGGCACACTGGCTGAGGCGCTGCCCTGGAAGAACTATTGGGAGCTGGTGCGCTACCGGCTGTCAGCAATCGATACGGACTGGCAGACCTTCGAGAACAACGGCAGCTGGTCTGAGATGGTGTATTTCAATGCGGCGCCTGGCAGCACTGCCTGGAGCCGAGTTGTCGGGCAAGATCGCCGGCGTGCCCCTCAAGATGGTCGCTTCGACTTCTTCTCGCGAGAGCTGTTCGCTTTGCTGGC
>JBGSTO010000579.1:0-4439 GCA_041736465.1 Anaerolineales bacterium
GGGAAGCCCTGCGCGCCCTGCCGGATAATCGCCGCCGCCTGCGCTACATCGGGATGCGCTTATTCCCATCCCCGGCATACCTGCGCCGCATTCTGCCCGCCTCCGTCCCAACCGCGCTGCTCTACCCCGCCTACTGGCTGCGCGGCATTAAGATGGCTGTCTCATTGCTTGTAAAAACCATCCGCTAAACCCGAGGGGCCTGAGCTTTTTTGACTTCAGCGGGATTCGCCTGCTGCTGTACGCTCCAGCACTCTGCCAAAAACGCATTGACTCCTGCTTTGGCCTATGTTAAGATGAAGGCGGGTAATCAGACATAAGCCATCTGATTTAGAAAGGAGTTTTCCGATGGTGGATTTACCCTTGCCCCGGCCAATTCCGTCGGGCAATTTCCCGGGTTCCAGCTCTGATTCAGGCGGTGGCTTTGGAGGCGGAAATATCAATCGTCCCCCTTCTGGCAGCGGGGAGGATGATGAGAGTTGGGAACCTCGATCTCATGAAGCATGGGCTGAATTTGACCCGCTGCGGCAGTTAATACCCCCCGGCCATTACAACAGCCGGACCCTGTACAATGCCTGGCGCCGCCTTCCAGATGCCTTCCTGAGGGCCCAGGCCTGGCGCGAGCGTGAGATTGCAGCCAGGCTCTATGCTCTTTCGCAGGCGGGCAATTGGGAAGAGAAAATACTTGGGCTGGTATCTTTCGGTGTGGGCCGGCGCAGTTGGGATCAGGTCTGGCTGCCGGGTTTGAATGCAGCCTGGCTGTGCCCGGATCCGCACGCCCCCAACTACAAGCGTTACCTTGAAGCTTTACGCAGCCTTGATTATGCTCGTGCAGGCACAATCTTTAACGATTTCACCCCTGCCGAACGCAGCCGCTATTTCGATGGCCCCCTGGTGGCAGTCATCACGGTTAGCGAGTCAAGCCCAGCCCCGCAAACGCTGTTCGCCAATCTCAGGATCGACCCGCTGCTCAGAATCGGCACACTGATCAAGCCGGCAGCCGAGTACGGGTTTTCCGAGTGGGTGCCTGTCGTGTTCGAGGTTAGAAACTTCCCCGAACGCCTGTCCGGTCAGCCCAGCAGCAGCACATCTGCGGCCCAAATCTTACAGAGCGGCCAAACGCTGAGCGGGATAAAACAAGGCACACTATCAGCCATCGTTGCTTTGAAAGGCTCTCCAGCACAGGAATATCTGTTGAGTTGTGAGCATGTCTTTGGCAGCCGGCCACAGGTCATCCAGCACAATGGCCAACCGGTAGCTTCGGTTGAGATAAGCTACACCTCTCTGGATTTTTCCCTCGCCAAAATGGCTCCGCACTGCAGCAGCAACCCGGATATCCTGGGCCTGGGGATGCGCTACCAGGCGCAGCCCATCCTGCCGGTCTATGGCCTGGGCGTTCAGTTTCGCGGCTCCATTTCCCAAAGGTTGGAACACAACTACATTAACCAGGTGTATGTAAAAACCCCCAGTTATCTGGGTCTCAGCGGCACACCGGCTTTTGCCGTTTCTGCCTCCTGCATGCAGGGGGATTCAGGCACATTGATTTTGAGCGGGCATCAGTCGTCTGATCCTGTGAGCCAGATGTACGCCCGGCAGCCGTCAGCCAGCGGCGCTTATCCCGCCGGGGCGGTGCTGGGCCTGCTCTTTGCCCACACACCTGCCGACGCTTATTGTCAAATACCTGCTGCTGCCTATGCCGTTCCCGTTGTTGACATCGACTCATATCTGTCCAATTACAGCGTTCAAACCGGGGTAAACTGGGAGATTGACTGGTAGGCTGCCCGGGAATAACCGGTAGGAGGGATTCCTGTGAAGTGGTTCATACGCTGGATGTTATTGGGTGGCTTTGCCTTGCTGCTGCTTTTTGGCGGCAGCCGCTCCTTGGCTCAAGCGCAGGCTGGGGTAAGATTTCTGAGCGACCAGGGGCTGAATCTGCTCCTGCCCTTTGATGAGGAGCAGGTTGCGATGGTCGTGCGGGTCTTCAATGGATCGAGCGCGGCCCAAACCATCACCCTGGACACCGCCGGCAATTTTGATTCCGGCCCAAACACCCTACCCCCCTTGGCCCTGACCGGTCTGCCCGAGCATGCCGAGATAGAACCCGGTCAGGTGCATGATTTCACCATAACTCTCCATCGCGCTGCCGGTCTGGCAGAAGAATACATCGTTGACCTGGCAGCATACTCCACTGACGGCAGCCTGGACACCCTGCGCCTGACGATCCAGATCGAGCCGCCTCCCGCCGCCGCCCCCACAGCCTCTGCAGACGAAATCCTGCCGCCTTACCTGGAAGCCGTCACCTTGTGCGCAGAAACCAGGAGGCCTAACTGCCTGGTCATACTTCCCGGTTTTTGCCCGCATAGCAGCCAGTCCCTCCGCTTGCCACCGGAATATGCTGTCATAGACCGCCAACAGGTAGGTCAGGTCATCGCTGGCAGTGGGCAGGTTGGGCAGGTCTTTTTGGAGCATGACCGCCTGCTGGTCGATGGAGTAAAAAGCCCAGGCGTTTACGCTGGCAAAGCTGCTTTGACTTCCACAACCAGCTTGAAGGTCAACCTGCTGGCGCGCGACTTTTGGCTGCTGCCTCTAACCTGCCTAGGCTTGGGTGGAGTACGTCCGGGAGTACTTTCCTGTCTGATTGACCGCACCATTCCAGCGAAAAGACTGTCGCTGAAATTTGCCGAGCTTGATCAGCAAGCCTGCAAAATTCAGGATGATAATTCCAAGAGGCTCCCACCGGGCTGGGAGGATGAGTTTCATAGGAAGGCTGTTTTTGAGATCTACTGTGCAGAATCCGATCCCACTAAGCGCAGGGATCTGCTCCAGGCGAGTCGAGACGCCTTCAAGGCTAATCTCAAAGAGGCAGCCGGAGAGGCTGAAAAGAAAAAGTGGTCTGCTGACGGGGAAGAGATTGCTAAAGTAGAAGGCTACCTGGTTACCCTCGAGACAATGACAGCCTTGAGCTTCAAAGTATTTGAAAAATACCAGGCGCTGAAGAACAAGCCAATCACCCGGTTTGAACAATTGCCCGTTGCCATCGGCGCCAGATCTGCCATCGAGCCCAGGTTATTTTTTACAACTGCTGATTTCCTGAGCTCTGAAGAGCAGTTGAAAAAAGCTGCGGCATTCCTGGACAGGTTCTCCCGGCTCTACGAGCGGTTGGAGCTTCTCGATGCAAAGTTTGGCAAGATTGATCCGCCGGCGAATTTAAACCCTGAAGAAGAGCGGCAGTATATGAGCGCAGTCAGCCAGGAGGCTTTGATTGTCCAGCATTTGCTGCAAAGGGTATCAGGGAGCGACATTTTGGGTGAAGCCGATCTTCAGCTATATGAAAAAGAAGTCGACCGCCTGGATGTGCTGCCTCCGCCTCGCGACGTACGTGCACGCCGGGCTGGAGAAGAACCGTTCGACTCCCAAACACACATTGATGAGCTGCAGCGCAAAGCACCGGCAAAAGGGATCGACCTTTTGGCAGCGTTGAAGCAATTGGTTCAACCGCATCCCTTAGCCGAGCCATCCCCAGAAGAGCTGCGCAAATTAATTCAAAATCTCTCAAGAATCTATTGGCTGGCATCGATCCTGATCGCTGCGCTGACAGGTTTTAACGAGCTCTACCTGAAGAACCCCACCTTTGGCAGCCTCACCGATTACCTGAACACATTCCTGTGGAGTGTCAGTCTCACTGCTGGGCTGCAGATCGCCCGGCAGTTTTTGCCGCCCTTGAAGATATTCAGCCAATAGCCAGCCATCTGTGTAAGTCAGGTTTGGTGTATGGCAGCCGCTTCTCCGCTTGCAAATACACCAGGTTAAACATCTTCCCATTTGCTTCGTCCCGGACTATAATTAGAACATATGGACGAACAATTATCATTCTACGCCACGCACAGCCCGCTCACCGACCCTGGCCCCTACGCCCGTCTGTTCGACTCCCTGCCAGACACCCCCTCCGGGCTGGCGCAAGCCGTCCAGGGCCTGCTCATCCACAAGCTCACCGCCGAGCATTATCGAATCCAGCTCAGCCGCGTGCAGCGCGCCGAGCAGAGGCTGCGCACCATCCGGCAGCGGCTGGCGCAGATCGCTGAGATCGATGATTCACCCCTCGACGCCCCCCGCCCGCCGGACCTGCGCCAGGTGGGTGTCTGCCGCGACTTCGCCCTGCTGCACGTCTCCATGCTGCGCCACAAAGGTATCCCCGCCCGCATGCGCGTCGGCTTCGCCCCCTATCTGGATCCCACTGGAAACTACAGGTACGATCACTGGATCAGCGAATACTGGGATCAAATCTGCAGCCGCTGGACGCTCTTCGATCCGCAGATCGACGCCCTGCAGCACGAGCTTTTCCAGATCAAGGTCGATGTCAGCGACCTGCGCCGCAACCGCGATTTCTACCTGGCGGGCAGCGCCTGGCGCTCCTGCCGGGATGGGCTTGAGAAATCCTCCCT
>JBGSTO010000600.1:0-5073 GCA_041736465.1 Anaerolineales bacterium
TGGTCACCCACAGCCAGGAAGCGGCTTCCATTTCAGACCGCGTGCTGTGTCTGCGCGAAGGTCGCCTGACCGAACAGTGCGACTCCTGAGCCACCAGGCAGCGCATTGCCATACCCACACCCCAACCCGTAGGAGGCAGCCATGTTGTCCATCACCAAAATCGACACCAATGATCGCACTCAGGTACGCCGCTTCATCGATATCCCATTTCGTCTTTATAAAGACCATCCCCAATGGGTGCCGCCGCTGCTGATCGATGCAGAGATGCAGCTTAACCGCCAGCGTCACCCGTACTACGAGCACTCCGATGCCGATTTTTTTATCGCCTCCAGGCAGGGTCAGGATGTGGGTCGCATCGCAGCCCTGGAAAACCGCCGCCATAATGCCTATCACGGCACCCACCAGGCGCAGTTTTATCTCTTCGATTGCGAAGACGATGCAGAGGCCGCCTCCGCCTTATTCTCTGCCGTGTTCGACTGGGCGCGCCAGCGCGGGCTGGATGCCGTGGTTGGCCCCAAAGGCTTCGCTGTTTTAGATGGGTACGGCTTACTGGTGGAAGGTTACGAACACCGCCAGATCATGACCATGATGAATTACAACTACCCGTACTATCCGGCGCTCGCACAGGCTCAGGGATTTGTGAAAGAAGTTGACTTCGTCTCCTGTTATCTGCACAACCAGTCCTTCAAGCTGCCAGAGCGCGTTCACCGCATCGCACAAAGGGTGCTGGATCGCGGCGTGCTGCGCGTGCAGCGCTTCCGCACCAAAAGCGATCTCAAAGCCTGGGCGCCGCGCATCGGTAAAGCCTACAACCAGGCTTTTGTCAACAACTGGGAATACTATCCTTTGACCGAGCGTGAGATCAGCTTCATCCTTGACAATCTGCTCTCGGTGGCTGATCCTCGCCTGATCAAAGTCATCGCCCACGAAGAAGAAGCGGTAGGCTTTTTGTTCGGCTTCCCCGATCTCTCCGCTGCGCTGCAGCGCGCCCGCGGCCGGCTGCTGCCATTCGGCATCGTTGACCTGCTCCTGGAGATGCGCCGTACCCACTGGGTGGCGCTCAACGGCGCCGGCATCCTGCCCGAATTTCAGGGGCGCGGCGGCAACGCCCTGCTGTATGCCGAGATGGAAAATACCATGCGTGATTACCAATACGAGCACGCCGACCTCACCCAGGTGGCAGAAACCGCCGTGCAGATGCGCTCAGACCTGATCAACCTGGGAGGCAAGGCTTACAAAAACCACCGTGTTTACCGGAAGGTTTTGTGACACGTCCGATTTTCCTGTCTCCCCAACTGGCTATGCGCAATCCACCATTTTCCAGGCGCACCATGTTCAATATCGGCTGGCGCTATCTGCTGCGCCATCCCTGGCAGACCGCTTTGATGATCCTGGGGATTGCCCTGGGCGTGGCGGTCATTGTCGCCATTGACCTGGCGAACGCCAGCGCCAGCCGGGCTTTCGATCTTTCCACCGACACCATCGCCGGGCGCGCTACCCACCAGATCGTCTCCGGTCCTTCAGGTGTAGACGAAAACCTGTACGTAGACCTGCTCCGAGGCGGCGTCTTGCCGGCTGCCGCACCGGTGGTCAGTGAATACGTCTCTTCGCCCCAGCTTGGAGGCATTTTGTTCCAGCTGCTGGGGATCGACGCCTTCGTGGACGCCTCTTTCCGCAGCTACCTGGGCGGGCAAGGCTCAGCCCGCGCCCCGATCGGCGACTTAACCGCCTTCCTCACCCAGCCTGGCGCCGTCCTGCTTTCACAGGAGACCGCTCGCCGCTACAACCTGGTCGTTGGGCAGCCGCTCACCCTGGATATCGGCGGTAGAACCCAGACCGCCACCCTGGTCGGCCTGCTCCAGCCTGGCGATGCCCTCAGCCGGCGCGGTCTGGAGAACCTGATCCTGGCGGATATCGCCACCGCCCAGGAATTCACCGCTCGCACCGGGCGCCTGGATCGCATCGATCTAATCTTGCCCGCCGGCGCATCCCTGCCGGGTGGTCTGGAATCCCAAATCAGCGCCTTGCTGCCTCCCGGCGTCCAGCTCCAGACGGTCGCAGCCCGCACCGGTACGATCGCCGAGATGACCACCGCCTTCCGCTTGAACCTGACCGCATTAAGCCTGCTGGCTCTGGTAGTCGGTCTGTTCTTGATCTACAACACCATGACTTTTTCTATCGTCCAGCGCCGCCCGATGTTCGGCACCCTGCGCTGCCTGGGCGTCACCCGCCGGGAAGTGTTCATCCTGGTGATCGTCGAATCCTTTCTGGTTGGACTTACCGGCGCGCTGCTGGGCGCAGTTTTGGGAGTACTGATGGGTCAGGGTGCGGTGCAGTTGGTAGCCCAAACCATCAATGACCTGTTCTTTGTGGTTTCCGTGCGCGGCGTGCAGATCCCCGTCGAGAGCGTGGTAAAAGGCATGCTCATCGGGCTCGTCGCCACACTGCTGGCAGCCGCGCCGCCCGCCTGGGAAGCGGCTTCTGTACCGCCCCGTTCGGCTTTATCGCGCTCCGGTCTGGAAGGCAAAGCACGCCAGGCTGTGCTCCTGGCTGCCGCTGCCGGCGCGGCCCTCCTGGTTTCCGGAATCGCCCTGCTGATCATCCCCACCACCAGCCTGGTCATTAGCTTTGCGGGTACATTTGCCGTCCTGGTGGGCATCGCCATGCTGGCGCCGGCGTTTACCGGTATGATGATGCGCCTCGTCACCGGCCCGCTGGGGCGCCTGTGGGGCAGCCTGGGGCGCATGGCGCCTCGCGATGTAGTCAACTCCATCAGCCGCACCTCCATCGCCATCGCAGCCTTGATGGTCGCCATCTCGGTCAGCATCGGCGTCAGCCTCATGGTCGGCAGCTTCCGCTCCACCGTCATCGCCTGGCTCGACCAGACGCTCTCCGGCGATGTATACATCTCTGCGCCTTCGCAAACCGCTTCTTCCACTTCCGCCCCTGTGCTGCCGGAAGCTCTGCAAATTGTTTCCTCTCACCCGGCAGTGCAAACCACCCTGACGCTGCGCGCTGCCCGCGTGGATTCTCCCAACGGCATGCTGCAAATCGCCGCCTCCAGCAATCCCGAAGTCGGCAGCGAACGCAGCTATGTCTACCTGGCTGTGCCAGTCGATCAGCTTGCTCAGGCGCTGGCGAACGGTGCGGTGCTGGTTTCCGAGCCGCTGGCGAACCGTCTGGGTATGCTCGGCCAGGATCTCATCCAGCGCCCGCCCGCACAGCTCGACGCGCTCAGCATAAATACCGATAGTGGGGAGCGGCAGTTCACAGTCGCGGGAGTATATTACGACTATTCATCCACTACCGGCACCGTACTGATGTCCCTGGACACCTACCGCCGCTACTGGCAGGATCAAGCGATCACCGCCGTGGCCCTGCGCTTGAAACCCGGACAGGACAGCACCCTGGTTTCTCGCGAGCTGCGTTCCTCGCTTGCCGGCGTTCAGAATCTGCTTGTGCGCCCCAACCAGGATTTGCGCAGCGAAGTCCTGGTGGTGTTCGACCGCACTTTTGCCATCACCGGTGCGCTGCAGTTGCTGGCGACCATCGTGGCTTTCATTGGCATCCTCAGCACGCTGCTCTCGCTGGAGCTTGAACGCCAGCGCGAGCTGGGCATTCTGCGCTCGATCGGGCTTACACTGCGGCAAATGTGGGGGCTGATCATGCTTGAAACCGGCTTGATGGGCGGCGTTGCCGGGTTGATGGCGCTGCCCACCGGCTACATCCTGGCGCTGATTTTGATCTACATCATCAACCGGCGCTCATTTGGCTGGACGCTGCAGATGCAGGTACCGCCAGAGCCCTTCATACAGGCGCTGCTGCTGGCTATCTTCGCCGCCCTGCTCGCCGGTATCTATCCGGCAGTGCGCATGGCGCGCATGCCGGTCTCTGAAGCGCTGCACTCTGAATAGGTGGCTATAGATTTATGCCTGCAACCCGATCAAGAAACCTGTTGTTCGTATCGCTGCTATCGGCCGCCCTGATAATGGCAGCCTGCCAGCCCGCAGCCCAATCCCAGGTCTCCGCTCAGCTTTCTTCCCAACCGGCGGGAGCATCCGCCAATCCGGTTTCCGAGCTGCAGAGCGGAGATTCCAGCGCTTATGCTCGCGCCGATGGCTCGCAGCCGCCGGTGTTTCCCGTGGATTTTGGTCCTCATCCGGAGTATCAGACCGAATGGTGGTACTACACCGGTAATCTGCGCGACGGCAGCGGTCGTCATTTCGCCTACCAGCTCACCTTTTTCCGCCGCGCCTTGCTTCCACCAGGGATTCAAGCGGAGCGTGCGTCGAGCTGGGACGCCTCCCAGGCATACATGGCCCATTTTGCCCTTACCGACAGCGCCTCACGCCGCCACGTGGCCTTCGAACGCCTCTCGCGCGGCGCAGCCGGGCTGGCTGGCGCCCAGGCGGAGCCGTTCACAGTCTGGCTGCAGGACTGGCAGATCGAGCAAACCGGCGGCAACCGGTATCGCTTGAGCGCCGCTCAAGAAGACATTCGCCTGGAGCTGGAGCTGAACGACCTTAAAGGCCCGATTTTGCAGGGTGACGGCGGCTACAGCCAGAAAGGTCCGCAACCGGGCAATGCCTCGTATTATTTTAGCCAGACACGCCTGGAGTCCCGGGGCACCATCAGCCTGGGCGGGCAAAGCTATGCGGTGAGCGGTTATTCCTGGATGGATCACGAATACAGCACCAGCGCCCTTTCCGAGGGGCAGGTCGGCTGGGACTGGTTTTCGATTCAGCTCGAGGGCAGCCGCGAGCTGATGCTCTTCCAGATCCGCCGTGATGACGGCAGTATTGATCCCTATTCCAGCGGCGCGTACATCGCACCCGATGGCAGCGTCACCCTCTTGCAGCGCTCAGATTTCCAGATTGAAGTGCTGGACACCTGGCGCAGCCCGGATACTGAGGCCACCTACCCCTCTCGCTGGCGCGTGAATATCCCATCCATCGAGCTTTCCCTCGAGCTGTCCCCTCACCTCGCCGACCAGGAGCTTGATCTCACCTACGCCTACTGGGAAGGCGCGGTCAGCATACGCGGCAGCCTGTCCGGCGCAGACATCCTTGGCGA
>JBGSTO010000611.1:0-1832 GCA_041736465.1 Anaerolineales bacterium
TTCATAAGGCACACCCAGGGCAGCCGCGGCAACCTGGGCAGCGATGGTGAACGATCCCTGCCCGAGCTCCTGCCCGCCCACCTTGACCGTCACCGTACCGTCTTCGTTCAACAGTACTTCCGCGCTTGAGCCGGCATTGGGCGGCATGGCGGGGGCCTTCCACATCAGGGCGATGCCCTTGCCGCGCCGGATGTTGGGCGCACTGGGTGGATCCTTCCTGCCCCAGCCGATGGCATCGGCAGCCTTCACCAGGCATTCCGACAGCCCGGTAGGATGCATGATCATGCCGGTGACCAGCGTATCGCCGGTGCGGATGCAGTTGAGCTTGCGAAACTGCACCGGGTCCATGTGGATGGCGTGTGCCAACTCGTCGATGCACTGCTCCAGCCCGGCGTGCATCTCCGGCATGCCGAAGCCGCGCATCGGACCACCCACCGGATGGTTGGTGTACACGCAGTAGCTGTCTGTTTTTACATTGGGCACATCGTACGGGCCGCTGCTGCTGTAGCCGGAAGCGCGGGTGATGTTCACGCCATACTCGGTGTACGCTCCGCCGTCCCAAAAGAAGCGGTTTTCCATCGCCAGCAGGCGCCCTTCGGCGTCGCAGCCCATCTTGAAGTAGGCCACCACACCCTGGCGCACGAAGGAGGCGTGAAATTCTTCCTCGCGCGTCAGGCGCAGCTTTACCGGGCGTCCCTTGACCTTCATGGCGATGGCTACTGCCAGGGCCTCCATGCTCACCCCGGCTTTGCAGCCAAAACCTCCGCCGACGTACGGTGCAATTACCTCGACGTCGGACTGAGAGAAGCCCAGCGATTTGGCGATCAGGTTGCGCTGCGCAAATGGAGACTGCGAGCTGCCCCACAGCTTAACCTTGCCGTCTGCGTCCACCCTGGCGGTGGCGACGTGCGGCTCGATGGGCACGTGCTGCACGTGCGGGATGCGGTATTTGTGCTCGACAATGGCCGCGCACTGCGACCAGGCGGCATCGGGGTCCCCTTTGCGGATGCGGAAGTGATTGGAGATGTTGGTGCCGGGCTGTGGAAAGATGAAGTTGGCGACCTCGTATTTGCCCAGGTCGGGGTGCAGCACCGGCGCTTCGGGGGTGGCGCCGAATTCGGGATCGAATACACCCGGCAGCGGCTCGTACTCCACCTCGATCAGCGCCACCGCCTGCTCGGCGATCTCTTCGCTGACCGCCGCCACGCCGGCGACCGGATCACCGATGTAGCGCACCCGATCCCGGCAGAAGATGAAGCGGTCCTGCAGGTACAGACCGATGTAGCCGGTGTGCTCGTCGCCGGTCACTATGGCTTTCACGCCAGGCAGGGCAAGCGCCTTGCTGGTGTCGATGCGCTTGATCAGGGCGTGGGGCAGAGGGCTGCGTTTGATGCGCGCGTAGAGCAAGCCGGGGCCAAACTGCAGATCATCGGCGAATAATGCCGAGCCGAGCACTTTTTCAAGGGCATCGACGCGCGTCACACTGTCGCCGATTGGATGGGGAGTGCTGGTTGCGCCAGCATGGCTGGCGTCTTCAATTTGTGTGGTCATTGTTTCCTCCGATCCAATCAACCCGGCAGGCGGGCAGCGGCGTCTTTGACCGCCTCGACAATGCGCACATAGCCGGTGCAGCGGCACAGGTTGCCTACCAGCGCTTCGCTGATTTCATCTTCGTCCGGATGCGGGCTGCGATCCAGCAGGGCACGCGCCGAGATCAGCATGCCCGGGGTGCAGAAACCGCACTGCACGCCGCCGTGATCGATGATGGCTTGCTGCACGGGGTCGAGCACGCCGTCGTGCGCCAGCCCTTCCACGGTGACAATGTCGGCGCC
>JBGSTO010000630.1:0-26722 GCA_041736465.1 Anaerolineales bacterium
CAGCGCCTGGTGGGCGTGATCGCCAGCTTCGTGACGCCCGAACAGCTGCGCTACATCAATGCTGCCGCATTGGGTATGCATCTGACCTGCGCCGAGTGCAGGATGGACGTGCGCTTCTTGAACGCCTGGAACGCCAAAGCACGCGAGGTGAAGCTGGCGGAAGAGCTGCTGAATGCCGGGGCGCACGTGCTGTTTGCAACCACCCAGGGCGACGGCGCCCTGGATGTAGTGCAGAGTAAAGGCAATCGCTGGGCGATCGTGGAGTCGCTGCCGGCAAAATGCCAGGAGCGCCCCCAGTGCCTGACCTCGGTGAGCTGGAATTGGGGCCTGGTGTACCAGGATCTGGCGCAGAAAGTTCAGCCCGGCAATTTTCGCAGCGAGCCATTCTACACGCTGGGCAGCAGCGGCATCGAGGTCAGCGGGATTATGCCCAGCGAGGCGCTGTCCCCGAAAGTTAGCTCGATCCCCAATGAAAAACTTGATTTCATTCGCTCCTACCTGAATATATTTTTGCTGGGGCAGCGCAAGGCAACCAGCATCTTCAGCATCGATACATTTCCAGACGGGGTCAGAGATAATCTCGGCAACATCGTTTTTGCGCCACAGAGAATTTCCGGCAGGGCGGATCAAGCCGGCTTGAGGGAGCAGGATCTGCACCAATTTCCACCCGGAGCGCCTAATTATCAGTGCTACCCCTGCATGTATTGGTTCGCCGAGTGGATCCGCAGCGAACTGCCCTGGGCAGGGAATTGAGCGCAGGAGTGAATGTTCGGGCTGTGAAAATTGTGACAAGTGTCACCGGCAAGTATGGACGAGGCGCAATAGACATTATGGCAATATTTGTGTATGCTTATTTGGTGTAGAATGCTTTCGGAACCTGTGCTGCACTGCACGGCTCCGGCTTTGAACGATCCTCAGCCGAGCAAGCAAGGAGGTGAACGACCCCCATATTCGAGTTCTTGCACAAACGGCGTATGCACCGCCGGTGTATACACTGTCCGTCTGGTTAAAACCATAGTTTCTTGAAAGAGGAGAAGTAAGATATGCACAACAAAACGATTTGGCGATTGGTTGCCCTTACATTGGTCGCCGCCATGCTGCTGGCAGCCTGCCAGCCCCAGCCTGCGGCGCCAGTGGAAACAGCTGCTCCCCAGGCAACCGAAGAGGCCGCACCGCCCGCAGTAGAAGAAGTAGGCGGTTTCCAGATCCCGGCTGTCCAGGAAGGTAAATTCAATGTCGCCATGGTGCTGATCGGCCCGCATGATGACGGCGGCTGGTCGCAGGCGCATTACGAAGGCCTGGAATACATCCAGCAGAATGTGCCCAACACCCACGTGGCGTACATTGAGAACGTGCCGGAAGGCGCCGACTCGGAGCAAATCTTCCGCAGCCTGTCCCGCAAAGGCTTCGACCTGATCTTCGGCACCTCCTTTGGTTTCATGGATCCCATGGAAGTGGTTTCCAGTGAATTCCCGGATGTCACCTACATCCACATCAGCGGCATCAAATCCAACGGAACCAACTTTGGCAACCTGTTTGGCGCCATGGAAGTGATGAAGTACCTGGCGGGCATGTTGGCTGGCGCCCGCGCCAAGATGGATGGCAATACCAAGCTGGGTTATATGGCGACTTTCCCGATCCCGGAAGAGCTGCGCCTGGGCAACGCCATTGCCCTGGGCATGCGCCGCACCTGCCCTGAGTGCACCATGGATATCCGCTGGATCAATACCTGGCACGATCCCATCCTCGAGAAAGAGGCCTCGGCATCGCTGTTCGACGCCGGCGCCCAGGTGGTCTTCACCGGCGCCGATACGCCAGCGGTCGCCGATGTAGCCCAGGAGAAGGGCAAATGGGGCGTGACCTATGACTGGTACGGCTCCTGCAAGGTAGAGCGCTGCCTGACCGCGCCTTACTGGGTATGGGGTCCTGTGTATGCCAAGATCGCCGCTGGCGTGATCGATGGCAGCTACAAGCCGGGCTGGGATTACTTCGACGCCGATACCGGCAGCCTGGGGCTGTACGGCTTCATGGAAGGGCAGACCCTGACCCCGGGCGTCGCCGAGCTTCCAGAAGAAGTAGTGCAGGAAGTCCGTGATCTGCTTGCCAAGAGCCTGGTGGGTGAATTTACCCGCTTCGACGTGTTCGCTGGTCCGATCAATGACAACCAGGGCAACGAAGTCGTTCCTGCGGGCGAAGCTCTGCAGCAGGTTGACCTGGATGCGTTCCCAGAGTATGGCCTGGGCTGCACCTACTGTATGAAGTGGTGGGCCGAGGGCATCACCGCTGAACTGCCGAGCACTGGCGAATAACCGATACTTAGCGCAGGGGCACGCCAAGAATACTGGTGTGCCCCTGCACACCTGAGAATCTGAGGTGCCATGATCGAATCCCAAGCACCGACCCCGGCCTCTTCCATGCCGCCGGGCGGCGCGCCTGCGCAGCGACCGCCTGTGATCCAGATGCTGGGGATTGTCAAGAAATTCCCCGGCGTGCTGGCCAATGATCATGCAGATTTCGAGCTGCGCGAGGGGGAGATCCACGCCCTGCTGGGCGAGAACGGCGCCGGCAAGAGCACCCTGATGAATATCCTGGCAGGTCTGTACCGCCAGGATGCGGGTATGATCCTCCTGCGCGGCAAACCGGTCACATTTTCATCGCCTCGCGATGCGATTAACGCCGGTATTGGTATGGTGCACCAGCATTTCATGCTGGTGCCATCCCAGACCGTCACCGAAAATATACTGCTGGGCCTGGACGAGCCGCGCTTTCTGCTGCGCCTGGCTGAGTTTGACCAAAAAGTGGCCGAGGTAAGCGAGCGTTTTGGGCTAAAGGTAGACCCGCGTGCCAAGGTCTGGCAGCTCTCCGTGGGCGAGCAGCAGCGCGTCGAGATCCTGAAGATGCTCTATCGCGGGGCGAATGTGTTGATCATGGACGAGCCGACTGCTGTGCTTGCACCGAAGGAGATCGAAGGTTTGTTCAATACCCTGCGGGCGATGACCGCCGAGGGCAAGACGATCATCTTTATCAGTCACAAGCTGCAGGAGGTGATGGCGATCGCCGACCGGGTCACGGTGCTGCGCAAGGGTATAGTGACCGCTTCCGGCGTGTCGTCGAAAGGCATGAGCCGCGCCGACCTGGCACGCCTGATGGTGGGGCGCGAAGTGCTTTTTCACCTCGAGAAGAAGGCTGTTGCCCCCGGCGAGATGGTGCTCTCGGTCGAGGACGTGTATGCCGAGAACGACAAGGGCTTGCCGGCGCTGCGCGGCCTCAGTCTGAACATCCGCGCCGGGGAGATTGTGGGCCTGGCAGGTGTGGCGGGAAACGGGCAGCGCGAGCTTTCTCAGGTGATTACCGGTCTCAGGAAATGCCCGAAAGGCAGGGTGCTGCTCTCCGGCGAATTGGTCAGCAACCAGCCGGTGCAGCTCGGCATCAAGCGCGGCCTGGCGTATATCCCTGAAGATCGTCACCACGTCGGCTCGGCGCCAAACTTGAGCATCACAGACAACGTCATCATGAAGTCCTACAACCTGGAGCCCATCGCCCACGGCTGGATGATCGATATGACCGCCGCCACCAAGTTCGCCGAAGATCTCAAGCTAGCTTACGATATCATCGTGCCCACTGTGCGCACGCCGGCGCTGCTGCTTTCGGGCGGCAACCTGCAGCGGGTGATCCTGGCGCGTGAGATCTCGGGCAAACCCCGGCTGATTTTGGCGGTGCAGCCGACGCGCGGCCTGGATGTGGGCGCCATTGAAGGTGTACAGCGCCTGCTGCTGGCGCAGCGCGATGCCGGCGCGGCGGTGCTGCTCATCTCCGAAGAACTTGAAGAATTAATCGCTCTGAGCGATCGTATTTACGTCGTCTACGAGGGCAAGATCATGGGCGAGGTGACCGACGGCGACATCGAGAAGATCGGCCTGATGATGGTCGGTGGGTACACCGATAGCGGCACACCCGTGTCGCGAATCGAAACAGGAGGGCAGCAGCATGAGTCAGGTTAGCGCATCGACCGGAGGCCCGCGCCGCTGGCTGCCGTACCGTATCCGCTTCGAGCCGCGCATGAAAGAAGTGCCGGGCTGGTACCCGCTGGCGGTGACGGTGGGCGCCATCGTGGCGGCGCTGTTCTTGGGCGGCATCGTCATTTCGTTTGCCGGCGGCGACCCGCTGCGCTCCTACGCCCACATCGCCCGGGCTTCGTTCGGAAACCTGGGCGTGTTCTCGGACACGCTAGTCAAAGCCACGCCGCTGATCCTGGTGGGGCTGGGCTGTTCGATTGCCTTCCGCATGAAGCTGTGGAACATCGGAGCTGAAGGGCAGTTCTACCTGGGCGCATTTGGCGCCAGCGCGGTGGTGCTGACCCCGCTGCTGCCGCCCGAAAGCCCTGCCTGGCTGTTCATCCCCGCCACCATGCTGGCAGGCATTATTGCCGGGGCGCTGTGGGGCTTTGTGCCGGGTTTCTTGAAGGCGCGCTACAACGTCAATGAAATCATCACCACCTTGATGATGAACTACATCGCCGTCGCCTGGAATAATTTCTTCATCTTCGCGGTGTGGAGCGAGGGCGGCTTTCAAATGAGCAGTATGTTTCCGCGCACCGCCTGGCTGCCGAGGCTGGCGGATTACGCCGTGCAGGTGCCGCTCTTTCGCGGCCTGACCGTGCACCTTGGCTTGATCTTTGGCTTGCTGGCGGCGGTGGTGGTGTGGTACATCGTCTACCGCAGCCGCTGGGGCTATCAGATCCGCCTGATCGGCGACAACCCGCGCGCCGCCGAGTACGCCGGCATCAACATCCGCCGCAACACCATCCTGGTGATGATGCTCTCCGGGGCGCTGGCGGGGCTGGCAGGCATGTCCGAGATCACCGGTGTGGTGCATCGCCTGCAAGGGGCCATCTCGCCTGGGTACGGCTTCACCGGCATCATCATTGCCTGGCTGGCGAAATTGAATCCCTTTGCCGTCATCATTGTGTCGATCTTGTTCGGTGCGCTGATCCTGGCAGGGCGCGAGATCCAACCATCGGGCATCCCCAAAATGATCCAGGGCATCATCCTGGTCAGCCTGATTGCCAGCGACTTCTTGCTGCGCTATCGGGTCCGCATCGTGCGTGTCGCCCAGGAGGCCTGAAAGATGGATCCGATCATCATACTGCAGGCGGGCGTTGCCAGCGGCACGGTGCTGTTATTTGCTACCATCGGGGAGCTGTTTGCCGAGCGCGCCGGGGTATTGAACCTGGGGGTGGAGGGGATGATGCTGATCGGCGCGATGAGCGCCTTCAGCGTCGCCAGCGCCACCGGCAACCCGTGGCTGGGATTGCTGGTCGCCATGCTGGCAGCCGGACTGATCAGCCAGATCCACGCCGTGATCACCATCACGCTGCAGGCCGACCAGGTGGTGAGCGGTCTTTCGCTGACCTTCCTGGGCACCGGCATCAGCCTGGTGCTGGGTGAGGGACTGTCCAAGGCAGGCACCATCTCGCTGCTGCCCAACTTCAGCATCCCGCTGCTGTCGCAAATCCCGATCCTGGGCCCGGTTTTTTTTGCCAACCAGAGCATCCTGGTATATTTCGGCTATCTGCTGGTGCCGCTGGCGTGGTACTACATCAACCACACCCGCCCCGGCGCGCATCTGCGAGCGGTGGGCGAGCACCCTGCCGCGGCGGATTCGCTGGGCGTCAATGTTTACCGCCTGCGCTATTTTTACGTCTTTGTGGGCGGCTTGCTGGCGGGGCTGGCAGGCGCCACCATCAGCCTGGCAATCTCGCCGGGCTGGTTCAGCGAGCTGACCACCGCCGGGCAGGGCTGGATCGCGGTCGGACTGGTGATCTTCGCCCAGTGGGATCCGGTGCGGGCTGCATTTGGCTCCTACACCTTCGGTGCGCTGCGCCGCCTGATCCTGGACATCCAGGGGCCGACCATGATCCTGGGATTTAGCAACCCCTTTTATTACAACCCGTATTTGGGCTTCTTCCTGCAGATGCTGCCGTATGCATTCACCATCATCGTGCTGGTGATCGGCTCGCGCGAGGCAGTGCGCAAGCGCCTGGGGTCTCCGGCTGCGTTGGGCACCCCGTACATCCGAGGCGAGAGAGGCCTGTAGATTGCCGAGAACGGCGTCAGATTCTCAACCCATTTTCGTTATATTAAGGTGATTATGGCTACATTTCTGGGCTATGTTTGTTCGCTTTGCAAGCGCCAATACGCGCCGGAGCAGGTATCTTATACCTGCCCGGTTGACGGCGGCAATCTGGATGTCGAGCTGGATTACGACGCCATCCGGCGAGAGACGGCATCTTCCGGCTGGCTGGCGCAGGCTGAACCCTCGCTGTGGCGCTACCTGCCGCTGCTGCCGGTGCAGGACCCCGGCGGTGAGGAGACGCCGCTGCACGCTGCCGGCTGGACTCCGACTTATGCGCCGCCTGCCTTGCGTGCTGCCCTGGGCATGCCGCATCTGTGGATCAAAGACGAGAGCCGCAACCCAACCGCTTCGTTCAAGGACCGCGCCAGCGCGGTGGTAGTGGCGCGCGCCCGCCAGATCGGGGCGCAGGTAGTGGTGACTGCTTCCACCGGCAACGCCGGCGCCGCCCTGGCGGGCATGTCGGCGGCAGTGGGGCAGCGGGCGGTCATCTTTGCGCCGCGCACCGCACCCCCGGCAAAAGTGGCCCAATTATTGATCTTCAAAGCCGGCGTGCTGCTGGTGGATGGCAGCTACGATGACGCCTTCGATCTGACCATCCAGGCCGCGCAGGAATTTGGCTGGTACTGCCGCAACACGGGCTACAACCCGTTCACCGCCGAGGGCAAGAAGACCGCCGCCTTCGAGATCTGGGAATGGCAGCGCCAGCAGGTACGCAAGGGGCAGCCGGTTTTAGACTCTCGCCCGCTGTCGGTCTTCGTTTCGGTTGGCGATGGCAATATCATCTCCGGTATTCACAAGGGCTTCAAAGACCTGCAGCGGCTGGGATGGCTGGATGAGCGGGGCGAAGCCCCGCCCATGCCGCGCATCTTTGGCGTGCAGTCCACTGGCTCGGCGGCGATCGCCAATGCCTTCCACGCCGGCACGGAAACCATCACGCCGGTGTCGGCGACCACGCTGGCGGACAGCATCTCGGTCGACCTGCCGCGCGATGGGGTGCGCGCCGTGCGCGCCGCCCGCGAAACCGGCGGCAGCTACGTACTCGTGACCGACGAAGAGATCTTGCAATCGATTGCCGCTATGGGCGTGGCGGGCATCTTCGCCGAGCCGGCAGGCGCCACTTCTTACGCCGGGCTGGTAAAAGCCCTGGAGCTGGGTCTGGTCGACCCGCAGGATCCGGTGGTGGTGATCAACACCGGCAGCGGGTTGAAGGACGTCAAGTCCGCCACCCGCGCTGCCGGTGAGGCGACCATCATCGAGCCCAGCCTGCAGGCGGTGAAGGAGTGGTTAAGCTCACAGAAATGAGCACACCGACCTTTTCAATCATTGCACCGATCTTCAATGAGGTGCAGATCATCCCAGAGCTGTACCGGCGCGTGCGGGCAGTGATGGAGCAGACCGGCGAGCCGTGGGAGCTGGTGGCAATCGACGACGGCTCGACCGACGGCTCCACCGATCTGCTGCGCGAGCTGGCGGCGCAGGACGCCAGCGTGCGACCGGTGATCTTTGCCCGCAACTTCGGGCACCAATTGGCGGTCACCGCCGGGCTGGATTACGCCCGCGGGCAGGCGGTGATCATCATCGACGCCGACCTGCAGGATCCGCCGGAGGTGATGCTGGATATGATCGCCCGCTGGCGCGAAGGCTACGAGGTCGTGTATGCGGTGCGCGCCGAGCGTGAGGGCGAGAGCTGGTTTAAACTGGCGACCGCCTCGCTGTTCTACCGTCTAATCTACCGCATCACCGATGTGGATATCCCCATGGACACCGGTGACTTCCGCCTGCTGGACGCCAAGGTAGTCAAAGTGATGCGCAGCATGCGCGAGCGCCACCGCTTCCTGCGCGGTATGTCGGTGTGGGTGGGCTTCAAGCAGACCGGCGTCAAATACCGCCGGGCAGCGCGCTTCGCCGGCACCACCAAGTATCCGCTGCGTAAGATGCTCAAGTTCGCCAGCGACGCCATCACCAGCTTCTCCTACCTGCCGCTGCAGCTTGCCACCTACCTGGGCTTCGTTTCCGCCGGGCTGAGCATCCTGGCGATCCCGCTGGTGATCATCATGCGCCTGAACGGGTCGATGGCCTTCGCCGGACAGGCGACCACGCTAATCGCCGTGCTCTTCCTGGGCGGCGTGCAGCTCATCTCGTTGGGCATCCTGGGCGAATACATCGGGCGGTTGTATGATGAAGCCAAGGGCAGGCCGCTGTACATCGTGCGCGAAGAGCCAGGGGATCTGGCGGTGAAGGAAGTGCTCCCGCCCGAGCTTTGATTTCAGATAACGAGACCTAACGCATGAGTATCGATGAACGCCGTGCAGCCAACGGCGTTCATTGCATTAAAATCAAGTTTGTAATAAACTCAATTCGGATAAAAGTTGGTTAGTTATTCGTCGATTATAGTTGCCGGAGGTTGGAAATGGCTGCAGAGTTCTGGCGCTTTCCGCTCAGCAGGATACTGAAGATCGGGGAGAGCAGCGATGATGCTCAAGATATCCGCCTGCAAAAATCGATATTGGTCGCCGGCAGCTTTATGTTCATCGCTGCCGGCGCGCTGTGGGGGATTGCTTATATTTTATTGGGAGAACCTGCAGCTGGATGGATCCCACTCTCTTATGCCATTGTTTCCTTCTTGAGCATCGTTCATTTTAGCCTGACGCGCCAGTATCGCTTTTTCCGCTCCAGCCAACTTGTGCTGATCTTGTTGCTGCCCTTCCTGCTGATGATCGCGTTGGGTGGGTTCGTCAATTCCAGCGCAGTCATCTTGTGGTCTTTCATCTGTCCCCTGGGAGCGCTGTTATTTGCCGAGCAGCGGCATGCGCCGCGCTGGCTGCTTGCTTACCTGGTTCTGCTGGCGTTGAGCGGCTTTCTACAACCTTACGTGCGTGTCTCCAACCACATGCCGCTGGGATTGGTGATCGCCTTCTTCGTCTTGAACATCGGCGCCGTGTCGTCGATCGCGTTTGTGCTGCTGCATTATTTCGTCGGCCAAAAAGAGCTGGCTTATCGCCTGCTGAAGATCGAACAGGATCGCTCGGAGAGCCTTTTGTTGAATATCCTTCCGCAGGAGATCGCTGACCGGTTGAAAGGTGGGGAAAGGGTCATCGCCGATCACCATCCCGAAGTCAGCATCATGTTCGCCGACCTGGTGGGCTTTACCCCGCTGACGAACACCCTCTCGCCCAATGAGATGGTGGAGCTGCTCAACGAGATCTATTCTCACTTCGATTTTCTGATCGAGAAACACGGCGCAGAGAAACTGCGCACCATCGGCGATAACTACATGATCGCCGCCGGGCTGCCGCGGCCGAGAGCGGATCATGCTCACGCATTGGCTCGCCTCGCCCTCGAGATGAATTCATACATAGCCAGCCTTCCCCCTGTTGGTGAGCGGCGCCTGTCATTTCGCATGGGTATCAATTCCGGGCCGGTAATCGCCGGGGTAATTGGACGCAAGAAGTTTGCCTACGACGTGTGGGGAGATACGGTGAACACCGCCAGCCGGATGGAAAGCCAGGGAGCGCCGGGGAAGATCCAGATCACGCAGGCTACCTACGATTTCCTAAAAGATGATTTTGTGTGCGAGGCGCATGGGCCGGTCACCGTTAAAGGAATCGGTGAAATGGAGACCTGGTATCTGGTAAGCTCATATGAGCGCGGGTAGATACTCCCGTAATTTTTATCACAATTGAACCGTAACAGGTGAGAACGGGTATATCAAGAAAGGGCTGCCTTCCAGTATAATCAACCCGACCATGCTGCCTGAGCCCAATTCTCTCATCCTGGTTGCCGTGATCAACGACCGGCGCGATCTGGAGATCGCCCGGCTGTTGGGCTGGTACCGCATCCCGCTGCGCAGCGCCCCCAAGGTGGTGGCGATGGATTACCTGGCGTTCTACCAGACCGGCGCCTTTGGCGAGGAGCGCTGGCAGATCCAGTACGTGGCGCCGGTGCGCGGGCACGAGCTGACCAGGCGCCTGGAGCTGCTGCGCGATGAGCCGGATCACCCGCGTGCCGGCGAAGAGTACTATAAAATCCAGCTTGGGCCGTTGCTTCGCCTGCCAAAGCCCGTTCCGGCAGGGAAATGGCGGCGCATCACCTTCTTCTATACCACCGGTGAATACCTGCTGCGAGCCGAGACGGTGAACGACCTGGTGGTGCAGAATGAGGAGCGGCGCATGCTGTGGCAGGCGCTGCGCGAGCGCGCCAGCCAGGCGCAGCACTACCAGGCTGGGTCGCTGCCCGATGTAGGCATTGATGCTCAAACACTGGCGCTGCTCCTGGGGATCAGCCTGATGGAGTCGGGCGAGAACTCAGACGAGGTTTGATGCGATGTTACGTTTTGCACTGCGCCGGTTGGTAGTATTCCCGTTGATCGTCTGGCTGACGAATTTCCTGGCGTACGCTTACGCCCACATGGTAACGCCTAACCTGGCGTTCCTGAACCCGTATTCTTTCGGCAGCATGACCATTCCGCCGCTGCTGCCGTCTTACCTGGGCTACATGGAGCGTTTGTCGCGGCTGGATTTTGGTGTGATGCCGAACAACGAGCCGTTTTGGAGCGCCTTCAACCGCGCCGGGCTTGCCAGCTTTGGCTTGTTGGGACTGGCGCTGTTTTTCAGTGTCATTGCGGGCCTGTTCATCGGTCTGCGGGCAGTGCGGGTCAATCCACCGCGCGTCTCTCCCTGGCTGACGATCATCGCCTCGATCGGCTTGGCCTCACCGGCATTTTACATCGGCGTTTTGCTGATTACCATTTCGATCATCTACGTCATCTGGGGTCCTGGCAGCCAACCGCTGCTACCTTTTCAGGGGTTTGGCTGGGACGCTCACCTGGTGCTGCCGGTGCTGGCGCTGATGGTGCAGCCTACGGTCAAAGTGGCGCAAATCACTGCCGGCTCGATGGTTGGAGAGCTTGGCAAGCAGTATGTGGTGGCAGCGCGCAGCTTTGGGCATCCGCTCAGCTCGATCCGCGGCAGGCTGGTGCTGCGCAACGTGCTGGCGCCGGTCACCCTGACGATTGCCGGGTCGCTGCGCATCCTGGCGGCGGAGATCATCATGATCGAGCGCCTGTTCAACTGGCCAGGCCTGGGACGTATGTTCTCGCACATGATCGTGGCTTCCAGCCGCCCGGATTATTTTTTCAGCGCAGATATCTTCGCCATGACGCTGACTTTGCTGGCTGTTTTTTTCCTGCTGGCAGACCTGATCGCCTCACTGATCGTGCGCGGCTTTGATCCGCGGGTGGAGGCGGCATGAGCGCCCCACGCAGCGGCGCATCCAAGACGGCGGCGAAGCCAGTCTCCGCCCAGCGGGCAACGACCAGGCGGCCGCGCCTGCGGTTTTCATTCTCGCGGCTAAATTGGCCGCTGCTGCTCGGCAGCCTGCTGGTTATCGTGCTGGTTTTGGTGGCGATCAAGGGGTCAGACTGGGCGCCGCAAGACCCGATGCAAGAAAACTATGCCCTGTCGATCGATGGCAGGATCGTGCGCCCGCCATACCCGGCTTTTCGCCTGGCGCAGTATCCTCTGGGCACCGACCAATTTGGGCGCGACTTGCTCTCCCGGATCATGTGGGGCATCCGCCCGACCCTGGCGATGATCAGCCTGGTGGCCGCCGTGCGCCTGCTGGCGGGCATACTGGTGGGGCTGCTGATCGGCTGGTCGAGCGGCAGAGCGGAGCGGCTGCTGGACAATGTGCTGTCGCTGGCGCTCTCGATCCCGGTGTTGATCGTGGCTTTGATGGGCATTACCGCTGTTGGCATCCAGAAAGGTTTGCCGGCTTTTATTGTGGGACTGGCGATTACCGGCTGGGCCGATACCGCCCGGCTGGTTTCTGAGCAGACGCGCGCCTTGAAGAACCAGACCTTCGTCGAAGCCTCCCGTGCGCTTGGCGCCTCGGACAAGCGCATCCTCTTTATTCACATTCTAAATCATATTACCCCGCTGCTGTGGATGCTGATGGCATTCGAAGTCAGCAGCACAATGTTGGTGGTCGCAGAGCTGGGCTTCCTGGGGTATTTTATCGGCGGCGGGAGCTGGGTCGAAGTGTTCGACTTCGTGGTGGTCAACACCGCCGGTCTTCCAGAGCTGGGCCAGATGCTGGCGACTGTCCTGGTCAACCTGGTCAACCCCATGCCCCTGCTTGTCGTGGGCGGCGTTGTATTTTTGATCATCTTTGGTTTTAATATGCTGGGCGAAGGGCTGCGCCTGCGCCTGCAGCGCCAGTTAGAGATCGGCTGGTCGCGCCCGTGGTGGCTGCGCGGCGAGTTTGGCTACTGGCTGGACGTGAACGTCAAACCCCGTTTCCAGGGCTGGCTCGAGAACAATGCCAGCCGCCTGGCCTGGGTTGGGCTGATCGTGCTGGTGGTGTTCGGCTGGACGGCATATTGGAGTCTGCGGCCTCAGACCCGCGTAGGGTCTGCTCAACCGCAGATCGCCGTTCCGGGAGGGCACTGGTGGGCTTCCGAGCGCCACGATGCGCAGGCTACCCGCTGGACAAACGTTGAAGGCCCGGACGCTCCCGTGATCCAGTGGGCGTTCAGCGATCCGGGTGGGTTCAACGGCGGGCCGGCGGTCAGCGCGGATGGAACGATCTATGTGGCTTCTGAGGAACAGCGCCTGATTGCGCTAAACCCGGACTCAAGCGTCAAATGGCAGGCTGAGTTAATCGATGTGCCCGTGGGAACGCCAGCCCTTGGCTCAGAAGGGCAAATCTATGTCGCCCTGGGCGGGGGCGGGTTGAGCGCATATGATCCCTCGGGGCAGAAAATTTGGGATTTTATCCCCCAAAGCCCTCGCCCGGCGACTTCCGGACCGGTGGTTAGCTCTAATGGTATGATTTACTATACACGCGTCGAGCGCGTGCAGGCGGTGCAGCCTGATGGGCAGGAGCGATTTTATGCCTTTGCCAAAGACGACTATATCGAAGTTCAGCCCAACCTGAGCGCGGGTGAGTCATTTCTGTTCTTGTTGGATGTGCCGCTGGCAGCGGAAAACGGTCTGCCTTTGGCTTTAGAAGGGCTGCCCTTAGAAGATCTGCAGTTCACCCTGCCGGTCTTCTTTACCGGCGCCGACGGGAGATCTTACCTGCGCACCGCGCACACTGTCTACGGTTGGCGATCGACCGTCGAAGGTGTAAAGGTAGACCCACCTGTAACCTGGGATTACACGAACCAGGTGCTGGTGCCGCCTATGGAACAAGGGGTGACACCGGATGGGTTGTACTGGCTGTTCTACGCCGGCGATTTTTTCGATACCCGCATCGTGTGGATCGATCAAAACGGGCGGCTCTTGAACAATGTCCGTCCTGTCGACCGGCAGAGTAAGCTGGTGGCGATCGACCGGCGCAATACGATGTATTTTTGTTCCAACAACTACAACATTCAGGTGAACTGCGTGGGCATTGCCCTTGGCAGCTCGCAGCCGGATTGGAGCATAACGTTGAGCGAATCTGACAGCCTTGCCGGCGCGGCCCTGGTGGAAAATCGTTTGTTGGTAACTACGATCAATGGCATTCTGTATGTCCTGGGGGATGGGCGTTAGCTGCCCTTAGAGAGGGATTTGTCATGCGCAAACTGTTGATTCGCGCTGGAACGCTGATCACCGCCTCGGAGACGATCCGGGCGGATGTGCTGGTGGAGGGCGAAAAGATCGCCGCCATAGGCCAGAACCTGCAATCCGGCGGCGCCGAAGTGGTGGAGGCGGAAGGAAAGCTGATCTTCCCTGGCGGCATCGACCCGCACACGCACTTCGACCTGCCCATGTTCGGCACGGTTTCTTCGGACGATCATTATACCGGGCACAAAGCCGCGGCGTTTGGCGGCACGACCACCGTGATGGATTTCGTGCCGCAGGACCTGCCCTCGCTGAAAGAAAATCTGCAGGCCTGGCACGCCAAGGCGGATAGCAAGGCAGCGATCGATTTCGGCTTCCACATGAACATCACCCGCTTCGACGCGCAGACAGCAGAGGAGATCCCTGGTCTGGTAGATGAAGGCGTCACCACGCTGAAAGTGTTCACCGCCTATAACGGTCGCCTGCGCCTGAGCGACGGCGAGATCTTCCAGGTGCTGCGCATCGCCAAAGAACACGGTATGCTGACCA
Source organism: Anaerolineales bacterium (assembly GCA_041736465.1). GTDB lineage: Bacteria > Chloroflexota > Anaerolineae > Anaerolineales > UBA4823 > JAJUJL01. The sequence continues at coordinate 14,232 of JBGSTO010000630.1, forward strand.
TGCTGCACGCCGAAAACGGGGACGTGATCGAAGTGCTGACCGCCCAGGCGCTGGCGGAAGGGCATACTTCCCCTGAATGGCACGCCAGGACGCGACCGGCGTGGGGTGCGGTAGAGGCTACCTTGCGCGCCGCCGCCCTGGCTGGGCAGGCTGACGCGCCGCTGTACATCGTGCACATGAATGCTGCCGGAGAAGTGGACCAGCTGCAGTATGCCCGCCAGCACGGTTTGCCGGTGATGGGCGAGACCTGCCCGGCGTATCTGTTCTTCACCATCGACCACCTGCGCCGCCCGGATGGCGCCAAATGGATTTGCTCGCCGCCGATGCGCACCGCCGTCGATAACAACCGCCTGTGGCAGGGCATCGCCGATGGGACGCTGCAGGTGATCGCCACGGATCACTGCCCGTTCTTTTTCAACGGCGAGCAGCCGATCATCTACGAGGGGAAGCCGGTGGCGATCCCAGGTAAGGAGCTGGGCTGCGCGCCTTTCGGAGCGCACGACGATTTCACCAGGATTCCCAACGGGCTGCCTGGAGTGGGGGACCGCCTGCCGGTTTTGTGGACTTACGGCGTGCGCGCCGGGCGCATCACGCCTAACCAGTTCGTCGCCCTGACCAGCACCAATGCTGCCAAAATCTTTGGCCTGTACCCGCGCAAGGGCAGCCTGCTGCCGGGCGCAGATGCAGACCTGGTGATCTGGGACCCGGAGCGCCACCTGACCTATGGCGTGGCGCACGCCCACCACCGCACCGATTACAATCTATTCGAAGGCTGGGAGCTGGTTGGTTTCCCGGAGAAGGTCTTCTTGCGCGGCAGCCTGGTCGTCGATGGAGCGCAGTGGCTGGGAACCGCAGGCCAAGGGAAGTTCTTGAAGCGCCAGCCGGGCGCAGCGGCACTTTAGCGCGAAAATCCGATGACCCTGCCCGGGCTGATGTGAACGCGTAATGCACTTCACCGCTAATTTTCGCCGGTTGGGCTGTGTTTTCGCGGCGCTGTTATGGCTGGGCGCCGGCGGCTGTGCGCGGCTGCCCGGCGATACACTTGCGGCTGCCGCTTCGACACCGGCGGTGCTCACCAGCCGGCCCTCCGAAACGCCGCCTGTCCAGGCGACAGCCTCCCGCCCGCCTCCCACCCCTGGCTCCACTCCCCAACCCCAGGTTACGCCTGCCAGCACGCCCACCCGCATCGGCTCTGCCAGTGCAGCCTCGCCGGCATTAACCCAAACCCAGGCTCAAAGCGACAGCAAGGCGCCGCTGCTGGCGTTGAACTTCGATGTGCTGTATTTGCGCCAGGGAAGCCTGGTCCGCTGGAGTCACGTGGGCAAGCAGTTGGATACCATCTTTGGCCCATCTGAGCCAGGCTTGAGCCGCAACTTCGAGGCTGAGACGGCGGTCTATCCCGGTGAGGTGATCGAGTTCGCCACCGATGCGCGCCAGCGCCGGGTGATCGCCCAGGTGAATCGCGGGGTATCTGCCAATGGGATTGGGCTGTACGATCTGCTGCTGATCGATTTGGAGCGCAGCGCGGTCCGCACTGTGCTGGCAGAGACCCGGTGGATCAGCCGGTTTTCTCTCTCGCCGGACGGCGGCTTGCTGGCATATCTGCACGCCACCGACCAGCAGATTCATGTGCTGCGCCTGGATGGCGAGCCGCAGCCGAAGTCGATTGCCGGCTGCCAGGCGGCTGCCGGTGGGGACTGCAGCCCGGTCTGGTCTGCTTCCGGAAAATACCTGGCATGGGCGGATGCGCAGGGGGTGTGGCAGGCGCAGGCGCCCGGGTGGCAGGCTGTGCTGGTTTCGCCGCTGATGCTGTCGATGGTGGATATCGACGGCAGCCAGCGGGAGGTGCAGGTGCATGCCGGCAGGCTGGTATGGTCGTCTTTCGATCGCTATCTGCTGGCGGAAGTCTCCCCGGCAGGCGGCGCCTCACGCTGGCTGGCAGTGGTGGACATGCGCACCGGAAGGGCAGACGCGATCCCGGGTGTGATCTTTCCAGCAGGCGCGAGTTTACCGGCAGCGTGGCTTGACTATGAGCGGCTGATTGTCATGCGCAGCGATCCTGAGACCCGCCCTGGTAGGGTTTTGGTTGGTGTATGGCAGATTTTCCCCGCCCGGCAGTCGCAAACACTTAGCCTGCAGACCAGCCTGGAGCTTTCATCGGATGCGGTTGAATTTGCAGATTTACAGGTGATCGCCAATCGTTTTTTGCTGTTTCGCGCCCAGGATGAAGCCGGACTTGCCGGGTGGTTGGGACGTCTTGATCTGGATTACAGGCAGTTGAATTGGACTCTGCCGCTGCCGGGAGCCACAAACAGCGCGGCGTGGGCGCCGGATGGCTCGGGCGCCTTTCTTTTGGCCTCGCCGGATATCGGTTTATATGCGCCTGTGGGCGGCAGCGATGTGTATGATTTGCGCGCCTGGTTTGGAGAGGAGCTGAGCCGGCTGGTATGGTGCCAGGTGACCGGCAAAGCTGGCAGCGAGGGCGGCGAATGAGCGCCTACTTGCCTTTTGTGCCTGTGCTGATCCTGCTGCTTACTGCTGCGGGGCTGTTTGCACTGGCGATCCTGCGCCCAAGATTTAGCTATTACTGGCTCGTCGCTGTCCTGGGTGCGCTCGCTGCCTGGCCTTTTGCCGCCTTTGCGCTGCAAGAAAGCTCATCGACCAGGCTGGCGCTGGTGCTTTGGACGCCTGCGAGCGTTTATCCGGAGTCGCCTGCGCTGCTGATGGATGCCTTATCCTGGCCTTTTGTGTTTGCCCTGGCGACCCTGGCGCTGGCGGTGATCTTGACCGATGTCGCCCGCGCCAGTGAAACGAGCTGGGCGGTATGGGCGGGCAGCCTGTTTCTGACGGCATTGGGCATGCTGGCGGTCACCTCCGCCAACCCGCTGATGCTGGCGTTGAGCTGGGCGGCAATTGACCTGGCGGAATTTGTTGTTCTGCTGGGCACGATCGAGAACCGCGCCTCACGCGAACGCTTGGTGGTGGCATTCTCTGCCCGCGTGGGGGGAATCATTGTCCTGCTGGATGCGTACCTGTCTGCAGCCGCGTCTGGTTTGCGATTGGATTTCAGCCAGGTAAGCCAGGACTACAGCGTATACCTGCTGATAGCCGCCGGCTTGAGGCTGGGGGTAATCCCCTTGCACCAGCCCTTCATTCAAGAGGTGCCGGTGCGGCGCAGTTTGGGAACCACCACCCGGTTGGTGAGCGCCGCCGCCAGCCTGATTCTGCTGGTGCGCACCGCCGCGGTTGGCGTGCAGGGCAGCCCTGCAGGCTATTTGCTGGCTTTATCCTGCCTGGCGGCGTTGTATGCATCTATTTCCTGGCTGCGCAGCCGCGATGAGCTGGATGGGCGCCCGTTCTGGCTGCTGGGCTTAGGCTCTCTGGCGCTGGCTGCAGCCGTGCAGGCGCAGGCGCAGGCGGCGCTCTCCTGGAGCCTGGCTCTGCTGTTCTCCGGGAGCCTGCTGTTTCTGTATTCTGGCAGACATGCGAGCATGCGGCTGCTGGCCGGCCTGGGGATGCTGGGGTTTCTGGGCTTGCCGTTTACGCCTAATGCGATTGGTATGCAGCTTTACACCTTCCCCTTCGGGCTGGTTGATTTCTTGCTGCTGATTGCACATTCTCTGCTGCTGGTGGGTTACCTTCGGCATGGAATGCGCCTCACCCCAGTCCTGGGAGGCGTGGAGCGCTGGGTATGGGCGATTTACCCGTGGGGATTGACGCTGCTGCCGCTGGTACATTTTGGAGCCGGCTGGTGGCTGCTGCAGAGTGAAAGCTTCAGCGCCGGTCGCCTGCCCTGGCAGGGCCTGGCAAGCGGCGGGCTGGCGGCAGTGTGGATCCTGGCGGCGCGCCGATTGGCTGTGCAGCCCAGGTGGCAAACTCCGCTGGAGCATCTGGGAAGCGGGCTGGCACGCTGGTTGTCCATGGAGTGGTTGTACCGGGCGGTGTGGCAGCTTTACCGCCCCATCCGCCGCTTGTTTGATTTCTTAAGCAGCGTAATCGAAGGTGAGGGCGGAGTGCTGTGGGCGCTGCTGCTGCTGGTGCTCTTCATGGCAATTCTGAGCCAGCTCAATACCGGTGGCGCGCCATGATCGATGCCGAGCTGCTGGCAGCCGCCGCGGCTGGCCTGGTCGCTCTAACCGCATTGTCTTTGCTGGTGATGTGGTCATGGCGATTGCGCTTGCTTGCTTTGACTGCGCAGTATGTGGGCGTCTTTTTGCTAGTTGACGTAAGCTGGCCTGTGGAGCTTGCGATGACCAAGCTCATTGCCGGTTGGATTGTAGTGATTGTGCTGTGGACGGCTTTAGCAGGCCAAGCGGAGGGGGAGATTCAAGCCGCGCGGTCTTCGCAGCGCTCGAATTGGCTGAGGTCCAACGAACTGCCCGGCGCAGTGCTGCGCTTTCTGGCGGCATTGATGGTCATCACTGCCGCAGTCTCTATCCTACCATTGGCGGTGGGGTGGTTGGGCAGCCGGGACACGTTGTCAATCTTGGGCGGCTTGATCCTGCTGGGATTGGGTATGCTGCATCTGGGTATGTCTGCCAGGCCATTCGGCGTTTGCCTGGGTTTGCTCACGGTAAGCTCCGGATTCGAGGTGCTGTACGCGGTGGTGGAGACTTCCGCCATGGTGGCTGGCTTACAGGCAGCAATCAACCTGGGCTTATCCCTGGCGATATCTTACATTTTGATCGCGCCCGTGGAGGATTCGGCTTGAACACCGCCATGATCTGGATCGTGTTCCCGGCGGTATGCGGGGCGGCACTGCTGCTTGTGCAGCGGCAGCGCCGGCTTGTGTACCTGCTGGGCATCCTGACTGCCACGTCGCTTTCCCTGCTGGCATGGCTGGCGCCTATCGGCGAACGCATCCGGCTGGGCTCTACTGTATTCGTCATCGAGGACACGTTCACCATACTGGGGCGCAGTTTCATCCTGCAGTCGGACGACCGCTTTTACCTGATGCTGCTCTATCAAGGGCTGGCATTCTGGTTTGGCGGCGCCGCCCTGGCAGGCGTCACGCGTGTGTTCGTGCCACTGGGGTTGGGCATCGTGGCGTTGTTAACCGCCGCCCTGTCTGTTGACCCGTTTCTGTATGCCGCACCGCTGCTGGCTTTAACTGCCCTGGCGAGTGTGCCGCTGCTGACCCAACACGGGAGCAGCAACCGGGGGGTGCTGCGCCTGCTGACGTATATTTTCATTGGCTTTCCCTTTATTCTGCTGTCGGGCTGGCTGCTGCAAGGCCTGGAGAGCGTATCCCCGGACGCGGGTAGGCTGCTGGAAATCAATGTGGTGCTGGGGCTGGGATTTGCCTTCTTGCTGGGCATCTTTCCTCTGCATACCTGGATCACGCTGCTTTCTTATGAGACCAATCCCTATGCCGTGGCGTTTGTGCTGTACGAGCTGCCGTTGGCAGTGTCGATCCTGGGTTTGAGTTTCCTGGATCGCTACACCTGGCTGAAGTCAGATGAACTGTTCAACGTGCTGCGGCTGGTGGGCGTGGTGATGGTGCTGGTGGGAGGAGTTTGGGCAGGATTCCAACGCCACCTGGGCAGGATGATCGGCCAGGCGGCGATGATGGAAACCGGATTTTCCCTGATGGCAATCAGCCTGTTATCCAGCGGCAGCCAGCCGGCGCTCAGCCTGTTCTTCACCCTGATCTTGCCGCGCGGGTTGAGCCTGGGGATCTGGGCGCTGGCGCTGGTTGCTCTGCAGCGCGGTCTGACCGCTGAACAGGGGGCGCGGACCACCGCGCAGGCTTTGACCTATCGCAATGTTCAGGGTATCGCCTGGCGCTACCCGTTTGCGGCTGCGGCGCTGCTGAGCGCGCATTTCTCACTGGCTGGTTTCCCGCTGTTGGCTGGTTTCCCGGCACGGCTGGCATTGTTGGACGCGATAGCCGGGCAGAACATTGCCATCAGCCTGGCAGCGCTGCTTGGACTGGTCGGCCTGATGGCAGGGGGAATTCGCACCCTGGCAGTGTTGATTATGAGTGAGGGGGCGCAGGAGGCGCGCACGCTTGAATCACTGCCACAGCGGCTGCTGCTTGGCCTGGGGGCGGTCATGCTGGTGCTGGTAGGCTTCTTTCCACAGTGGTTTACGCCTTTTATGGCACAAATGTCTGCCATCTTTCCGAACCTGAGCCGCTGAGCGGCGCCGGAGAGGGCGGCGCCCAGCCCGGCCGTTGCCAGACGCTTGCGCAGTATGCCGATAACCTGGGCTGAGCCTGGGATGGGCATGCTATAATGACTTAATCTACGCCGTCATGGCGGTCATGCCAATGGAGCTGATCTATGGAACTGGAACAAATTACCAAACGCGTTGAGTGGTTGGATGAAGAGCATCGAAAAGACAAGAATGCCCTGGTGCTGGTAGAGGAGCGCATCGTCGGTCTGGAAGGATACCTGCCCGGCTACTCCCGCCAAATTAAGGACCTGGAAGCTGAGATTGCCCGGGTTGCTGGCACATTGAAACGCATCGACCAGTTCGATGAAGCAGTCCTGCAGGTGCGTATCGAAGCCAAGAATGCCCTGGAGGGGCTGGAAAAGGAACTCCGGCAGCGCAGCGATGAGCTGGAAAAAGTGCGCCGCGTAGAAATGCGCGCTCTGGAGACCAGCATCGCGGATGTTCGTAAAGAGCTGGCTCCCATCGCTGAGATCAAACGATCGCTGCATACGCGCTCTGAAGTGGAGAACCGCCTGCAGCGGGAAATTGACGAGGTGCGGCTGCGCGTCGACACGATTCGCCGCAGCGAGGAAGAATACACACGCACTTACCGGCTGCTGGAGGATGGAAGGCGGCAGGATGCCAAACGACTGACCGATTTACAAGGCGAAGTAACGGCGATACGGAAGAATGTCGATGAACAGCGCGGCCGCAATGAGCTGACCGCTACCACGCTGCGTAAGATCGAAGCGCGGCTGAATGAGTTTTCCATGGTTGAGGCAGAACGGCGCGAGGCGCAGCTCAAGTTCCTGGAAGAGCAAACCTTGCAGCAGGTCGAACGCGACCGGGTTTGGAAAGATTGGCAAGCGCGCTTCGAAACCATCGAGCAGCAAACCGGCGATATCGAGGTGAACCTGCAAACCCTGGATGCCACTCACCGGGAGGTGCGCCGCTCGCAGCAAAACCTGGATGAGCTGAGCGTCAAGGTGGAACGGCGCATCAATGAGCTGGCTGAGATCCAGCGCCTCTCTGAAGAGCGTTTCCGCCAGGAGTGGGTTACCTTCCGTGCGGATGACCAGAAGCGCTGGACGAACTACACCCTGACTCTGGAAGAACAACGCAGCGAAGTTGCCAGGCAGTACGAGCGCCTGGCTGAACGGGCTACGCAGGTTGAAGACAGCCTGCAGGAGATCCAGGACTCGCTGCAGCAGATCAATGAACAGACCGAAAAGCGCCTGCAGACGCTGCTGGCGTTGGTGCATGATTGGGTGACGGTGTTCGAACGCACCGGCGCCCGCCAAAGGTAAACCAGCTTGCAGACGGGCCTTATTTGTGTGCTGAGGTCATTCACATGCGCGTGATCGGAACGGCGGGTCATGTGGATCATGGCAAATCTACGCTGGTTCAGGCGCTCACCGGTACTCATCCGGACCGTTTGAAGGAAGAGCGTGAACGGGAAATGACCATCGACCTGGGATTTGCCTGGATGACGCTGCCCGATGGGGAAGAGGTCGGCATTGTGGATGTGCCCGGTCACCGAGATTTTATCGAGAACATGCTGGCGGGCGTGGGCGGCATCGATGCGGCCCTGTTTGTAATTGCGGCAGATGAGGGTGTCATGCCGCAGACACGCGAGCACCTGGCAATCCTGGATATCCTGCAGATCCAGGGCGGCGTTGTGGCGCTGACCAAGATCGATATGGTTCCCGATCCGGAATGGCTGGATCTGGTGGAAGACGAAGTACACCAGGCGCTGGCGGGCACGGTGCTGGCAGATGCGCCGGTGGTGCGGGTTTCCGCGCGCAGCGGTGAGGGCATTCCGGCGCTGACGGAGACCTTGATGGAGTGCCTGGCAGAGCGACCCGCCCGGCTGGACCAGGGCCGGCCGCGCCTGCCGGTGGATCGCACCTTCACTATGCCTGGTTTTGGGACGGTGGTAACCGGCACGCTGGTCGACGGAACCTTGCGTATAGGCGATGAAGTCGTGGTGCTGCCGCGTGGAACGCGCGGCCGGGTGCGCGGTTTGCAATCCCACAAGCGTAAATCAGAAACCTCCATGCCTGGATCGCGCACGGCAGCCAACATTTCCGGAATTACGCTGGAGGAGGTGCTGCGCGGGGATGTGATTGCTCACCTGGGCGACTACCGCCCCACCGCTCGCCTGGATGTCAGCATGCGGCTGCTCCCAGATGTTTCCCAACCCTTGCGGCACAATACGGAGGTCAAGCTCTTCATCGGGGCGAAAGAAGTGGTGGCGCGCCTGCGTCTGCTCGGCGAGGAGGATCTTCTGCCTGGCGAAGAAGGCTGGCTGCAGTTAGAAACCAGTGAACCGGTCGTGGCGGTTCGCGGCGACCATTACATCCTGCGGCGACCTTCTCCAGGAGAGACCCTGGGTGGGGGAATTGTCGTCGATCCACACCCAGGACGCCGGCATAAACGCTTTGCTGAAGCCACGATCGAGCGCCTGCGCACACTGGCAGAAGGAGAGCCGGTGGATTTGCTTCTGCAGGCGTTGGCGGCCCTCAAGGCGGCTCCGTTGAAAGATGTGGTTGCCCGCTCGAACCTGCGCGCAGAAAGCGCTCCAGATGCCATCCAGCAAGCTGTTCAGCGCGGCGTGATGCTATTGCTGGATGAGAACAGCGATCCCAAACCGGGGGATGATACGCTGGTTGCTGAGCGATCCTATTGGAGCGAATTAATCCAGCGCGCCATCGAAGATATCGAACGCTATCACCGCAGTTTTCCGCTGCGGCGCGGGATGCCGCGCGAGGAATTGAAGAGCCGTCTCAAGCTGTCAGCGCGCCTCTCCAACGCTCTGCTGCGCAGCTTACGAAGCTCCGGGCAGATCACCGAGATTGGCCCGTTGGTTTTGCGCGCCGGTCATGACATCCGCTTCAACCCGCAGCAGCAAGCCCTGGTTGACCGCTTGCTGGCGCAGTTCAAGGCGCAGCCGTACTCGCCGCCATCGGTGAAAGACAGCCAGGCGCTGGCCGGCGATGATGTGTACACGGCGCTGCTCGACCTGGGGAGCCTGGTTCAGGTGGCGCCGGAAGTAGTTTTCAGCCAGCAGGCCTACCAGGAGATGACCGGTCAGGTGCGCGCCTTGCTGCAGCGGCAGGGCACGCTTACTGCCGCCCAGGTGCGCGACCACTTCAACACCAGCCGCAAATATGTTCTGGCGCTGTTGGAACACCTGGATGCACAGGGAGTCACCGTCCGTGATGGTGATCTTAGAAGACTGAAGGGCTGATGAGCGAGTTGGCGTATAATACAAGTGCAAGTAAATGCACGAAACCGGGAGTGACGATGATGTCTGAACAAACCCTTCCCTCGCCTGCACGCAACCGCCAGCCGCGCGGTTGGATGGTTAGCCTGCTGATCATTTGTGGGCTGATGATCCTGTTGCTTATGTGGTCACTGCTCGGGGCAGCAGCCGGAGTGCTGGCAGCTCCGGATTTACCAGATATCGCAGACCTGGGCATTACCAAAACCCACAACGGCAGCTTTACGATCGGCGCCGACGGGGTGTATACACTGACCATTACCAATGGCGGCGCAGACCCGGCAACTGGGGCAATTACTGTAACGGACGTTCTCACGGATGGCTTAGCCTTTGTAAGCGCTGCCGGTACCGGCTGGGCTCCCTGCGGCATGGATGCTCAGACCTTGACTTGTGTGTATTCCAATTCCCTGGGATTAGCTTCAGGGGCTGTACTGCCGCCCATCCGCCTGACAGTCGGCGTGGATATTACCAGCACCAATGTGTTTACCAATACCGCCAGTGTCGCCAATCTTACCGACGCCAACCCGGCGAATAATACCGCCCTCGACCGCACCGTTCTGGTGGGGACAGACCTGGGAGTGACCAAGACTGTCTTGCCCGCCAGTCCGCAGGAGGGGGAGACAGTGCTATACACCATACGCCTGACCAACAATGGGCCGAACAGCGCGGATAGCGTCGCGCTGACCGACACCCTGCCGGCTGACCTCACCTTCATCTCAGCGGCAGCCAGCCAGGGCACTTATTCCGTCGCTAATGGTCGCTGGACGGTGGGAACTCTGGCAGATGGGGCTGTGGCTACGCTGAACCTGACTTCCTCGGTTAATTCAAGCGCACGGGGCAAGGTTGTGGTGAACACGGTTTCCGGTCTATCTTCAGACCAGCCGGACTATAATTCTGCCAATAACACTGCCAGCGCATCTTTCAGTGTGGCTTCAACCGTCGTCGCCGGAGAAGTAATCGACGCGGCTACGGATGACCCCATTTCGGCGGCTTTGATCACTCTGGTGGATAATGCCAGCCGCACTTATACCACAACCACCAATGCAACTGGCTTGTATACATTCACCGGCACGGTCACCGGGCCGATTGCGCCGGGCGTGGCGCAGATGACCGCGGTGAAGAGCGGGTATGCAACCAGGAACGCTGCCCCGGTGATTGTTGCCAATGTGCTCAATACGGTCGATTTTGCGTTGGATACCACGGACCTGGTGATCACAAAATCGGATGGGGCGCTAACGATGATCGCCGGTGGTACATATACATATACCATCACCGTGACCAATCAGGGGACGATTACAGCCACCAATGTGATCATCACCGATGTGCTCTCGACGTACATGACGTATATTTCCGATACGACCACGTTCACCCACAGCGTTCCGGCTGCCTCCACCCTGGAATGGAAACCAATTGCTGCGATCGGGCCAACCAAGTCATTCAGCTTCAAGCTGCGGGTCAAGATCGCCGATGCGATGCCCAGTCCTAGTACTGCGCTGACGAACCTGGCGAAAACCAGATCCGCTGGCCCGGAAGCAGAGCTGGGCAATAACCAGGTGCTCGACACCAATACCTCATCCGGCACAGCCACACCTGCGGTGACGCTGTCGGTTTCACCCACCCAGGTGCGCACCGGGCAGAATGCTACCTATACCATCAAGATCAAAAATAACGGCACCGCGCCGGCTACCGATCTGACCTTGACGGATACGTTTTCTACGCTGGTGGATCTGGTCAGCGCGACGACAAACAAGGGCACGGCGACGACCAACAATACTACCCGGCTGGTAACCGTAACCTTTGCGCTGTTAAAACCGGCTGAAGAGGTCACAGTTACGGTGATTGTGCGGGTCAATACCACAGCGCGTGCCAACACAAACGTCTCCAACCTGGCAAGCCTGTCGTACAAGTTCGACGGCAGCACGAGAACCGTTTCCTCGAACTCGGTGACCTTCCAGCTGATCTATTCAGCCACCCTGCCGGGCACCGGAGGCATGCAGCCTGTGCAGGCCCAGTCTCGCCCGGAGCTGCTTTCGATGGCGATTGCTATCCTGCTGGGGGTTGTAGGCGCCGCGATGGTTGGATATGCCTTGTGGCTGCGCAGGCGGCAGTCGGATTGGTCAGGCTGGCTGCTGCGCATGGGCCTGGTGTTCTCGCTGTCTGCGCTGCTTTTTGCCAGTGTGGCATGGGGGCTGAAAGGCATCATTGCCGATCGGGAGGCGCGTCAAGCCAGCGCGCAAACGGCATCCTTGCCATCCATTTCTGCTGAACCCACGGCGGTTCGCCGGCAGCACGAAGAGCCGCCGGTGATCATGCCGCCCAATCCGCTGGCTTCTGCCCCGGGTGAAGTACTGCCGGAATACACCGCCCCCGCTCCGGCGCCAAACCTGGAGCTTGCTCCGGGGGAGCCGCAGGTGGATACCTCGCCGGTGAACCGCATCGTCATCCCCATCCTGGGGGTGGATACGGTGGTCAAATACATCCCCTTCGATGGTTTGACCTGGGCGATATCAGGACTTCAGCAAGAGGTTGCCTGGATGGGCGACACAGCCTGGCCGGGGGTGGGCGGCAATACCGCTCTGGCAGGTCATGTCACCTTAAGGAACGGCGCCAACGGCCCCTTCCGATATATCTCTGACTTGCGCTACGGAGATGTGGTCTGGGTTTATACCGAGCAGAACCAATACGAATACGTGGTGGAAGAACAGCGGGTGGTCGAGGAGACCGATTTGAGCATCGTCGATCCGAGCGATGATACCCTGCTGACGCTGATCACCTGTACGGATTGGAATGCAAACCTGGGATACTACCAGCGGCGGCTGGTGGTGCGCGCTGCCTTGAATGGGGTCAAGCCAGTCGAGGCGGAGACTGCCCTGGGACGGTAATAACGCTTCCATTTTATATTTGTCATTCTGACCTTGTTTTTGCGCAAATACACGGCATATCTATTTTTTAGTGCAAACACAGGCGGTTTCTAATCGGTTTTACTCGCCTGAACAGTACCTTTCCAAGCAAATAGCCAGATCCTTCGAAAAATGGTTTTGACTTAGCAACT
>JBGSTO010000654.1:0-2077 GCA_041736465.1 Anaerolineales bacterium
CGTGCCGGTGGTGGACAGCCTGCTGCGCAGCACCCAGGCAACCCGCCAGACCAGCGGCGCGCTCACCCACCTGCTGCGCTTTTTAGCCAGCCCCACCTCTGCCCGCCATATGGCCCAGGCCTACCTGGTGTGGCGGCGGTCAGAGCGCCAGGATGAAGAAGAAACCCGCCAGCGTCTGGAGCGCACCAGCGAGCTGCTGCGCAAATGCGAGCGCATCGAGGACTTCCTGTGGCCCGGCTCCGAACGCGATTGGCTGGCGGAAACCGGTCTGGAAGAAACCGACCCCATCGCTCACCGGCAGTTGGTGGAGTTTCGCGAGCTGGCGCGCCGCTGGCAGACCGCTGTGCTGCTGCCGGTTGATCAGGTGCTGCTCACCCTCGCCCAGGATGTCTTCACCCAGCCTTCCGAGCTGGCACTGGCGCACAAGCTTGCCAACCTGCTGCGCCAGGCAACCCAGGGACACCCTTCCTGGGGTCTCAAGGAGCTGACCGCCGAACTGAGTGTGATCGCCCGCAACGAGCGCCGCTTCATCGGCTTCAGCGCCGACGACGTGGGTTTCGATCCGCAGCAGCACCGCGGCAAAGCCATCGTCGCCACCATGCACAAAGCCAAGGGGCTGGAGTTCGACCGCGTTTACTTGATGTCGGTCAACAACTACGACTTCCCCTCCGGCGAGGAGTATGACGCCTACTACAGTGAGAAGTGGTTCATTCGCGACCATCTCAACCTGCAGGCCGAAGCCCTGGCGCAGCTGCAGCTCTTGCTCGAGCCCTCCCGCGATCAGTGGTACCAGGAAGGGATTGCCAGCCGGGAAGACCGCCTGAACCTGGTGCGCGAGCGCCTGCGCCTGCTGTACGTGGGCATCACCCGCGCCCGGCGCGAGCTGGTCATTACCTCCAACACCGGACGGCGCGGCGAAGCCCGCCCGGCGGTGCCGCTGGTAGAGCTGTACAACTACTGGGAACGAGAACATGGCGAGGCCAGAGATGGAAGCTGACACACAACACCGTGGCTCGAAACGCCCTGCCGGTTCGCATGCGAGCAGGTTCGCCGTGAACGAGCTCGCCCTCAACCAGGGCAACCTGCAAGATTTTCTCGACTGCCGGCGCCGCTTCTGGTTGCGCCACGTCCGCCGCCTGTCCTGGCCTGCCATCGAAAGCGAGCCGGTGCTCGAGAACGAACACTACATGCAGCAGGGGGCGCGTTTCCACCAGCTGGTCCACCAGCACCTGCTGGGCGTGCCAGAAGAGCGCCTCTCGGCAATGCTGGCAGCCAGGCCTGTGGAGGATGAGCTGCGCGGCTGGTGGGAAAACTACCTGGAGTGGCGCTCCCACCCCCAGGAATTTCCGGAGCTGTGGCAGCCTCAGGTGCGCCATTTTCCGGAAATCACCCTGGCAGCCGCGCTGGACGGCGGCGACCAGCGCCTGCGCCTGGTAGCCAAGTACGATCTGCTTGCCGTCCTCCCAGATGAGCGCATCCTGATCCTGGACTGGAAGACCACCCGCCGCCCACCGCCGCGTTCCCGCCTGGCGGAACGCATGCAGACCCGCATCTATCCCTACCTGCTGGTGCTTGCCGGAGAGCAGCTGGTTGGGCGCCCCGTGCAGCCCGACCAGGTGGAATTGGTGTACTGGTTTGCCGGGCAGCCCACCGCTGCAGTTCGCTTCCCCTACAGCCAGGCGCGCTACCTGGAAGACCAGCGCGAGCTGAACGCACTGGCTGCGCTGCTGCTGCGCCTGAAAGATGAACAGGATTACCCCCTGACCAGCGACGAGAACCGCTGCGCCTACTGCGTTTACCGCTCGCTGTGCGACCGCGGCATCAATGCCGGCGAGCTGGACGAGCTTGAAAGTGATGCCAGCCTGGATTGGCTGCCCGACCTCGATCCGGAGCAGATCCAGGAGGTCGAGTATTAGGCCGCCGTACACGGCTGCCCACCGCGATGCTAAAGTGGCTGGAACCCCCCGAAATTGCTGTACCGGAACCGCTGCGCCAGGCAGTCGGCGGCAGCCCGCTGGTCGCTGGCGCGCTGGCACGCCGCGGCATCGTTGACCCCCAGCAGGCGCTGGCTTTTCTT
>JBGSTO010000657.1:0-66765 GCA_041736465.1 Anaerolineales bacterium
TGCACCGCCGCCTGCTGCCCGGACTGCAGCCGTCCGTCCGGTGAAAAAAAGTACGGGCTGCAGCGGTATGGGCTTGTGGATCAGCCTGGCTGTGGGTGTCATACTGCTGTTTTGTCTGGGTGCAGTCGGGATCGGAGCGCTGTACCTTCTGGGCCGCTCCCAGGAGGCGCCAGCAGCGCAGCAGCAGGAGCGAGCTTCTCTGCCGCAGCCCACAGCCGTGCAACAAAGCGAGGCAGCACAGCAAGCCACTCAGCCGCCAGTCCAGCCCACCCAACTTCCGCCGCCACCCGCCCTCCCTTCTCCAACGCCCATTCCCCCTTCGCCCACACCCATCCCCCCAACTCCCGTTCCGAGCGAGACGCCCATGCTGATTTCTGCCGGGCAAGAGTTGAACGATCACCTGTTTCGCGACGACTTCGAGACAACCTTCATGATGTGGGATTATGGATCTGATGAAGAGGCCGATTGGGGCTATGAAAACGGCGCCTACCTGCTGCGCGTCAAGGTCAGTGATCAGCCCTTAAGCTTCGCGCCGCCCATCACCAGTTTCAGCCCTACGACTTACGAATTCGATGCTGTCGTTTCCGGAAAACCAGGCAGCGGCGGTACAGGCACATTCGGTGTACTGTGCGACTATTTCCCAGCCGCTTCATCCAATTACGTGATGGTTGAGATTGATCCATACGGACAGTGGTTCGCCATTACCCAATATATAAACAGCGAACCCTTTACCTCAACCGAGAACGTCAAACAAACCAACCTGAGCCGCAACCCTGGAGAAAACAACCACATCCTGGTTGAATGCCAGTGGAAATACGTCTCCGTTTTTATCAATGATCAATGGGCCGCCGAACTTGAAACCAACGAGCCGATGGATGGCGGGATGAGTCTATTCATAGCCAACTGGGGACCGACCGACCCGGATTACTATCAGGTGCTCATCGACAATTTCAGCGCCTGGGTGCCTGTTCAGTAAGCGGGCATCCATCCGAAAATAAATACAGGAGCCTGAAGCTCTCGAATTTTCGGATTGGTTTCCAGACGGAGAATGAAAGATGAGTATTACACCCAAATTCTGCCCATGGTGCGGCAGCCAGCTCACTCCCACGGCGCGCTTCTGCGGCGATTGCGGTCACCGGATTGAAGTGCCGGCAGCACCAGCACCACTGGCGCCAGCGCCGGAAGCGCCTCCCCCTAGCTATGCGCAGCCAGTGGCGATGCAACCCCCTGCCTTCCCCGCTGCTGCCGGCGAAGCCGTGATGGGCATACTGCCCATCCTGCAGCGCCGCAAAGGCCTGTTCGGGGCAGAGTCCTTCGCTGTGGTGCTCACCAATCATCGCCTGATCTTCGCCCTGGTCACCAACCAGATGCTGCAGGATGCCGCTGCCGAAGCCAAACAGCAGGCTCGCCAGCAGGGAAAGGGATTTCTCAGCCAGTGGGGTGCGGTGATGTCCTCCGGATTCCGCTTCGCCCAGCGCTACCTGCAGATGCAGCCCAATGCGATCCTGGCAGAACATGGTGAAAACTTTTACTTCTTGCACGACCAGGTACAGCAGGTGCGCCTGAAAGATTCAGATCCCGATGAGCCAAACGATCGCGACCAGGTCGAATTCCACACCACCGGCGGCAAGCACCGTTTCATCATCACCTACGGCAGCCTGAAAGATATCCGCGAGGCGCTCAAACCGCTGTATGGCAAGCGGATAAGGTAGGATACAAGCCCACAATGAAACCGGGCTGGCGATGCCAACCCGGTTTATTCTTTAGAGGTGCCTGTAAAGGCGCTCATTCACAATTGATCCCGGCCCCAGGCTCGCTGCCCAGCGCCAGGGGGACGATCGCAAGCAGACCCAGCAGAACAACCACGCCTCCGGTATATGCCTGCGCCAGCGGGTTGGTTTCAGCCAGTGCGAGAGTATTCGCCTCAACAGCTTGTTGATCCATCTGCGGTGCTGTATCGTTTGCTGCCAGGGCGCCTGCCAGGGCACTAGCCCCGCTCACTGCAGCGAGCAGCAGCACAAACAGCAGCGTAATCCAGGTTTGAGTCTTCATGATTTGCCTCCTGTTATGGTTGGTTTCTGTGTAAGACGGCAAAGCATGAAAATTTGTTCCATCGCAACAAAAAGACCTCAAAGCGCTTGGAGGCCTTTGAGGTCTGATCAGTTATCCGGGTTGGCCGTTAATCATGCTGGACCTTGTGCTACCATTGTGGTACCTGCACGATATCGAAATCGGTCGCCGTGGAGCCAAAACGGGCATTGACGGCATAAATCCACTTGCCAAAGCCCAACAGCGTGGTCGGCACGTCGAATGCCGGGTCGGTAATCCCGCCAACAACCTCACCCGAATCCAGGTGAGATGACAGCCTCACCACGGCAATCAGGTTGGCCCGGTTGCGCATCACGTACAGCGTGCGCCCTTCCAGCAGCAAACCGTCGCCCATGGTTACGGTTTCTCCGCCGAGATCAATCAGGGAGGCCTCACCGCTGTCTGGATCGACAAGGTACAGGTTGCCGGTGGTGCTGTTGACCACGATCAACGACTTGCCGTTAGCGGAGGCTTCGATGCCATTCGCATTGAAACCTGCCACCTGCATCCAGTCGCCGCTCAAGGGCAGCATTTCTACTTCGGAAGGGTCGGGCAGGCGCCCCCCGCCGGCAAGCGGTAGTTTGTACAGCTCAGCTGCCGATGAATTGGTAAAGTAGGCTGCCTGGCGGGTGATGATGACATCGTTGATGAAACTACCCGGCCCGGTGAGCTGGTAGGTAGCGATTTTCTCTCCGCTGCGCGTGTCGAATACTTTCGCCACACCGGTCGGTCCGCCGGCTACGAACAGGTAGCCGCTGCGCTTGTCGAAGCTCATTCCGACCGACACTTCCCCATCTACACCGGAATACAGCAGACCACCTTCGCCAGTGCGCAAATCGCCTGTGTAAATCGCGCCGTTCGCCAATGATCCGGCGAAGAAGCCACTTCCTTTTCCCAGGGCAATGCCCTCCGGGCGAAAACCCTCCGGCAGAGGAATGATCTTGGGGAAAGAGTCCCCGCCGGCCAGTGCCGGTACTGCTGCAAGCAGCAAGGCAATCACCATAAGTGAGGGGAATATCCATTTTGTTTTTTTCATCAGTCGTCTCCTTTACTACCAATATATTGAATCGGTAAACTACCCTAATTAGGTACGATTTATAGGATAAACTGGATGTATTCGATTTACCTTAGAGTATCGTGAAAAAACCGGGCGAAGTCAGTAAAAAAACGGGGGCTGTCCAGCGGTTCTGTCTGGGCAGCCCCCGGCAGTTTATCTGAGCAATAGCGGCAGGGAGATGTAATATACTTCCGGCACCGGGTCGAAGACCAGTAAACCGCCTGCTCCATCCGCCACATACACAGCGTTATCGGTGACTGCCACGCCCGTGGCGGCTCCGAGCGTATCATAGCTGGCTGCCAGGAAAGGCGACCCCGGTTTCGCCACATTGATCACCTGCAGCCCGCGATCCTCATCCGCCACGTAAGCCAGGTTGCCGGATAAGGCGATATCCACAGCACTCCCCGGCGTATCGTAAAAACCAACCTCAACCGGCGTGCCCGGGTTCGAAACATCAATGATGCGCAGCCCGCTGCTCCCACTGGCAAGATAGCAGTAATCACCCCGTACCGCCGCGGCATACGCCGTGCCGGCGGTGTCGAGCGAGCCCACCAGCGATGCCCCATCCAGGGGAAAGCGATCCGCGATCACCAATCCGGCGTCACCATCGGCAATGTAAGCGTATTCACCCGCCACAGCTGCATCAAGGGCAGTGCCGGCGGTATCGAAACTGCCAACTATTTGCGGCGGTGTTGGGTCATTATAGAATTGGACAGCCGTCAGCCCGCTGGCGCCGGCAGCCACATAGGCAATGTCACCTTCCACAACTACAGCAAGCGCCCCACCGGCGCCAACGCTCACGGTGTAAGTTGCGGTTGGTGTAACGGGAACGGTCACATCCACTTGAAGCAGCCCCGCCGCGCCATCTGCAATATAGGCCATATCTCCGGCAACTGCCACGTCGTTGGCTCCGCCTGGAGTGTTGAGCACTCCGGCGAGAACAGGTGCAGCCGGGTTGGCGGCATTGACGATGTGCAGCCCCTGGTAGGCGCCCGCAGTGTAAACCATTTGACCCACTACATTCAACTTGCCCGGAACAGCGAGGCTGGCAAAGGAAGCGGCAGGCTCCGCAGACGGGACAGTAGGGCTGTTGACATCAATCACAAACAGCCCGCTGTAATCTGCCATCAGCACAAAACTCTCTGCCCATCCCATGCCGACCGCCAGACCGGGGGTGTCGTATGAGGCAATTTCCACCGGGTCCCCGGTCACCGCATCCGAGCCGATAATGCGCAGACCAGAGGTTTGATCGGCGACATAGATCTCCCCACCAAAAAACATCACTTCGGAAGCCCAGTCGGGTGTATTGAGATAGTCTTCCAAAACAGGGGTGGACGGGTTTGCTATTTTAATCTTCTTCCAACCAGCCGATCCATCAGCAAGATGAATGTATTTCTCTTTGACGTACAGGGACTCGGCATAACCGCTGGTGTCCAGCGAACCAATATAAACGATGCCGGAAGCGGTCTCATCTAGCACAACCAACCCACGGGAACCATCGGCGACATAGAACAAATCACCGAGTATAAGGTCGTTCGCCATGAGCACATCGCGAGCGTCACCTTCCGTGTTGTAGGAAGCCAGCAGTCCGATATTCAATGGATCGATGATATCGAGCACCAGCAAGCCGCTGCTGCCGTCTGCAACGTAGGCGGTTGTCGCCGTCATGAATAATCCCCGGGCGAAACCCGGCGTATCGTAATGATTGATGTAGAAGGGTGCGTCCTTGTTTACGATGTCGAGGATCGCCAGCCCGCTCTCCCCCATGGTCACATATGCCTGACCGCCCACAATAGACACGCCTTGAATGATGTCCGGCAGGGGGTCTGAAACCCCGCGCGGGGTGATGGTGGGCGTACCGGGCATCAGCAGTAAATTGACATGGTAGACATGCAAGCGCCGGCCGATCCCCAGGTAGAGGTAGCCATACCCTTCGGCATAGGATTCAAAGGACACGGCGTACACTGCGCCGCCGCTCTGGCTGATTGGCTCGGGAACCGCTGCTAGGGTTGCCGCCTGGTGATTTGCGCTGGCAGGGGGATGTCCCGCTCCCAACCAGGTGGTCAGCAGCAGGGTTACGAAGAGCATGATTGTGAGGATTTTTTTTGTGCGCATTCGCTACCTCCAGAGTGGCTAATGAAAGAGGTGAGCCCCCTTGCATACAGAGATGAGTCTCCCTGATTCAGTATAGCACAGGAGGCAGGAACGCATAATTTGCCGGGCCTTGCTCGTCAGATGCTCCAAATAATAGACACGACCAGCAAATCAGCTGGTCGCACGTAGCGGGCTACGCACAAGCATGTCATACTGAGCGGAGCATGTCATCCTGAGCGGAGCGAAGGATCTAGATCCTTCACTTCGTTCAGGATGACAGATCAAAAGAGGAATAGAGAACGCAGCAGTAGCTAATGCCCGTAATCGCTGCCCAGGATATAGTTTTCCAGCCGCTCGATGCGCTCCTGCTTGGACGCGATGATCATCTCCATCACACCGCGCATGGTGACCATTCCGATGATCTTGCCGCCTTCCTCCACCGGCAGGTGGCGGATATGGTACTTGGTCATCAGCTCGATGCACTCTTCCAGCGTCTGGTCCGGGCGCACCGTAATCATTTTCTTGGTCATGATCTCTTCGATGGGGGTATTCAGCGAGGAGCGCCCCATCAGGATGATTTTGCGGCAGTAGTCCCGCTCGGTGAAGATGCCGACCATCTGATCGCCTACGGCTACCATCACCGCGCCGATGTTGTTTTCCGCCATCACCTGCAGGGCGCGATAGACGGTGTCCGCCGGGGCGACGCAGGCAGTGGAGCCGGCATATTTGGATAGCACATCCCTAACTGTGATCATCAGTTCCTCCTGTTATAAAGGGCAAGTTGTCAGCCGCTTGCCCTGTGGGCGAGCCAACAGCTCATCCTACAAGGTTCCATCTTTCAACGCTGCGTAAACTTGTTTAACCGCGTTATCAACTGCCGCTGAGATTGGATAGCCAAAGGCGACTACCTCAGGCTGGATGCCGAGCAGCTCCACCTGCGGGGTAAACTCGCGCAGCGACTCGATCAGGAAGGTCAGCGGCAGGGTGTGCGTGGTGAAAAGAAACGGGTCCTGCAAGCTGTCCTCCGGGATGCGCTGTACCGTCCCAGCGGGCAGATCCATATCGGCGGCGTCCACCACCAGCACAAGTTCTGGGGTCAGCTCCCGCACCCGGTGCAGCACGTTCTCAGGAGCCGAGCCGCCATTGACCACCTGCCAGCCTTCGACTGGCGAATTCGCCAGCATCTGCGCCAGAAGCACACCGGCGGCATCATCGCCCATCAGTGCATTCCCCACGGTGAGCACAACTTTCGGTTTCATGCCAGCTTTCTTACCATCCAGTAATATGCCGGTTCCTGCTGCATGCAGCGCAGCCCATCCGCAAGCACGCTCATCCAGGCCAGCTTATCCGCCTCTGCGCCCTCGAAGTGCGGCAGCAGCATGGCAGCATGGCTGTTGTTGATCTCAATCTCACCCCAGGTCAGCACGCCCTCCAGCTTGCTGCGCACCGCCCCAGGCGGCAGGCGCTGCAGCCAGTCCGAAAATTCATGCAGGGGAGCCTCCGCCAGCATGGAGAAGCAGTCCATCACCCCCACGTGATGACCGACTGCCAGGCTGTAATACACCACCTGGCGGGCTTCCTCGGGGATATCCTCCCGCCGGTTGACGAATTTGGTGCGCAGCTGGTAGAAGACGACGCGCGGCTCCATCGATCAATCCTGCTCGAGATAGCTGACGTACTCTTCCTTCAGCAGGCTCATAATCTCCGCCAGGCGCGGGTCGTCGCGCTGGCTGAGGTATGCCCGCAGCTGCTGGGAAAGCGCCAATACATCCCCATCCTGCAGCATGCCCAGAAAATCTGCGGCAATGCGCTTACCGTGCCAGTAGCCCGCCATGCGCCGGGCGTGGCGCTCGATCAGGATGCGCAGCGGCAGGGGTACTTGCGGGAAAATCAGCTGCGAACGCTCACCATCTGCCTCCACGTGGTGTACGGCTTTCATCTTTTGCTGCAGCAGTCCCAGCGCCACTGCAAAACCGTGAATGGTGGCGGGCGGCGTGGGTGGGCAGCCCGGAATGTACATGTCGATGGGCAGGATCTTATCTGCGCCGCCCCACACGCCGTACAGGTCGTGGAAGATGCCGCCCGAGCAGCCGCAGGCGCCGTACGCCACGCAGATCTTGGGCTCCGGCGCCGCATGGTAAGCGCGCAGCGCCGGCATGCGCATCGAGCGCGTCATGGCGCCGGTGTACACCAGGATGTCGGCATGGCGCGGCGAAGACACCACCTTGATGCCAAAGCGCTCGGCGTCGAAGATCGGCGTGATGGCGGCGAAGATCTCGATCTCGCAGCCATTGCAGCCGCCGCAATCCACGCGGTACACATAGGCCGAGCGGCGGATGTCTTTCAGCAGCGCGCCCTTGAGCGCATTGACCGCCTCGTCCGGCTTGACGGCGTACTGGCTGTCGGTGCGGATATCATAGGCTGCCATCAATCACCTCCACATCCTTCCATGCCGCGTGCACCAGCACCTTTACCCGCGGCAGGTCGGTCTTGCGCCGGCATTCCGGGCACAGCCGCAGCAGTGCCCGGCGATGAGCAATCTCCTCATCCGACAGCATGGTAGTCTCTTTCCAGGACTGCTCCAGCAGCGCCAGCACGTGCTCCACTTCCTTTGCGGAGGCGAAATAGGCTCCGCACTGGTTGCAGGCTGCCAGGCGGAACTCGGCTTGCACAGTCAGGTCCTTCCGGCTGAAAGAAGCCAGCTCGAAATCCGATCCCAGCTTGATAGCTCCCGTCGGGCAGACTTCCTCGCATCGGGCGCAGAAGATGCAGCGCCCGTAGAACAGCGACCAGGTGCGCACGCCGTTTTCCAGGTCCGTGTGCATCTCCAGGGCATTGGGCGGGCAGGCGATGGTGCAGGCCGCGCAGACGATGCACTGCTCAGGGTTGTACTCTGGCTTACCGCGAAAGCCCGGCGCCACTTCCACCGGCACAAATGGATAGAGAACAGTTGCCTGTCCGACCTTCAGTACTTCGCGAATTAATTTTAATACCATCTAGCGTTCCTCCTCTCGGTGCCCGGGTGGATTTTGGCGCTTCCTGGCGATGCAGCGGAGCTCGCGATGACACCTTCCTGCCCGTTCACCTTGCCCGTACAAACCCACCCCTACATCCAATGCCGCTCCGCGATCTCCGTGCAATCCGTGCCCAAATCCGTGTTGTGCCGGGCGAGGTCAGGGGGCTCAGGTCTTCAGCGGCGAATCCTTCCTCTCCCGGCAGTAGCGTTCCAGCTCTTTATATGGCACGATCTTGACATTCTTCTTGCGCACGTCCACCACCGTGACGCGCTCGGTACACGAGTAGCACGGGTCGATGCTGGCGACGATCAGCGGCGCGTCGGAGATGGTGTTGTTCTGCAGCATGTAGCGCAGAGGGGGCCAGTTGTTGTAACTGGAAGCGCGGCAGCGCCAGCGGTACAGCTTCTGGTTGTCGCCCAGCATGCTCCAGTGGATGTCTTCGCCGCGCGGCGCTTCCACGTAACCCAGGGC
Source organism: Anaerolineales bacterium (assembly GCA_041736465.1). Lineage (GTDB taxonomy): Bacteria > Chloroflexota > Anaerolineae > Anaerolineales > UBA4823 > JAJUJL01. The sequence goes on from JBGSTO010000657.1 coordinate 8,728, forward strand.
GTAGCTGTAGGGAATATAGTTAAAGCCTTCCACCAGCACCGGCCCTTCGGGCATCGTTTCCAGGCAGCGCTCAACCATGGAAAGCGACTCGAAAAACTCCTCCGCCCGGATCAAGGTGCGTGCCAGCACGTCGCAGCCGTCTTTGTAGCTCAGCTTCAAGGGCACGCGATCGTAGGCGCTGTATGGATGGAGCACGCGTATATCACGCGCAAAGCCCGAGCCGCGCAGCGTCGGCCCAACCGGGGAGTATTCACGCGCCACCTGCGGCTCCAGCCGCCCGACATTCAAAGTGCGCTGCACGATGTTGGGCGTCTCCAGCAGCATGCCCACCAGGTCGCTCACCTCCTGGCGCAGCTCGGCGCACCACTGCAGTGTTTGAACGCGCTGCTCCTTGAGGATATCGCGGCGTACGCCGCCGATCAGGTTCATGCCGTAGGTCTTGCGCGTGCCGGTCAGCAGCTCCGCCATCTTCATCGACTTCTCCCGCACACGGAAGAACTGCATGAAGCCAGTATCGAAGCCCACAAAGTGGCAGGCCAAGCCCAGGTTGAGCAAATGGCTGTGCAGGCGCTCCACCTCCAGCAGGATGGTGCGGATGTAGTGGGCGCGCTCCGGGACAGCGATGCCCAACGCCCGTTCGATTGAATTCGAATATGCTACGTTGTGAGCGTAGCCGCAGATGCCGCAGATGCGGTCTGCCAGGAATGTGACCTGGTCGTAGGTCATGCGCGTTTCGGCCAGTTTCTCCATGCCGCGATGCACGTAGAACAGGCGGTAATCGGCATCGATGATGTGCTCTCCGTCCACGTACAGGCGGAAGTGACCCGGCTCGTCGGAGGTGATGTGCAGCGGTCCCAGCGGGATCTGCAACACGCCTTCGCCCTGCACGTTGATGAACTCGTAAGTCTCGTCTTCAGTTGCCGGCTCGGGGCGGTAGCGGTAGTCCATGGCATCTTTGCGCAGGGGGTGCAGATCGGCGGGCCAATCATCCGGCAGCACCAGGCGTCGCTCGTCGGGCAGCCCCACCGGCTGCAGGCCGAACATATCGCGCACCTCGCGCTCGTACCAGATGGCTGCCGGCACGCGCGGCGTCACCGCCGGAAATTCCGGCTTGTGCGGCGGCACCAGCGCGCGCACCACCAGATAGCAGCTCTCCGGCTCAGCTCCATTGTGTGAGCCGTTCCCCTCCACTGATAAGACATAATACAGGGCGAAGTGACCGTTCAATGGTCGCTCGTCGTTGCCGGCGACCACCGCAAGCCAGCCGCCATGCTGGTGATAGGCGGCATCCACCACCGAAGGCAGGCTGTTCAGATCTACGGTTAGCGTCACCTGGTCGGGCGCCTGCCAGGCTTCATCCTGGATCGCAGCCCCAAACTGCTCGCGCAGCGCCTGCACGTAGCTCTGTCCGCGGCGGGTTTTCTCTTCGGGTTTCAACATAGTTACCACTCTCCTCTGGCCCCCCCTTCCCAAAGCGGGAAGGGGGCTGGGGGGTAAGGTAAGGTCAGGTAGCTCAAGGCACAACCAACCAGTTCATCAGCAAACCTGGCGCGCCTGCCACCGTCCCCACCGGCAGGGCGATCTCCGCCGCCCGGTTGAGCAGCAGACTGATCTGCGGAGGCAGGTAGAGGCCCAGCCCAATCGCCACCACCAGCAGCACAGCTATTGGCGCCAGCGTGCTTATCTGCACATCTCCCTGCGCCATCCCCTCCGGCGCCTGTCCGAAGACCGAAGAGCTGAGCACCCGCAGCAGGGCAGTAAATGCTACCGCCAGGAAAGCCAGGCAAACCAGCATCAGCCAGATATGCCCGCTCTGCATGCCGGCGCTGAAGATGGTGAACTTGCTGATGAAGATATTGAACGGCGGCGAGCCTGCCAGCGCCAGCCCGCCCGCCAGCAGCAGCAGGCTGGTGAGCGGCGCAGCCTGCAGCATACCGTGGATCTTCCCCAGATCACGCGTATGGTATTTCATCAGGATGTTGCCGGAAGTCAAAAACATGAGCGACTTCACCAGGCTGTGGTTGATGGTGTGCAGCAGGGCTGCCAGCACGCCCAGCGGACCACCTATGCCCAGACTCAGCACGATCAGTCCTATGTTTTCCACGCTCGAATAAGCCAGCAGGCGCTTGAGATCGCGCTGTACGAACATGAACAGGGTGGAAACTATCACCGACATCGCCCCGAAGATCAGCAGGATCAGCTGTGGGAATTCAGGGCCGATTCCCCGGCTGAGGATGATGGCAAAGCGAATGACCACGAACAAGGCACACTTGAGCAGCACACCGGAGAGCAGTGCGCTCACCGGGCTGGGCGCTTCGCTGTGGGCATCCGGCAGCCAGGCGTGCATCGGGAAGATGCCGGCTTTGGTGCCGAAGCCAATCACCACAAAGACGAATGCCAGCTTCAATATGGTCGGGTCCAGCGCCTGGGCATTCTGCACGATCTGGGTCCACAGGATTGCCATGCCCGGCTCTTTCATGTAATGCACCGCATCGGAATACACCAGGATGGTGCCGTACAGGCCAAAAGCCACACCCACCGTGCAGATAATGACATACTTCCACGCCGCTTCCAGCGAGGAGCGCTGCCCGTAAATCCCCACCAGGAAAGCCGAGCCCAGGGTGGTCGCTTCTACCGCAACCCACATCATGATAATGTTGTTGGATGCGACCACCAACAGCATGGTGAACAGAAACAGGTTGAGCAGCCCGTAGAAGAGCGTCACCTGATGCAGGCTCAGTTCTCCGCTGTGCAGGTCGTGGCGGATGTATCCCAGGGCATAGATCCCCACCAGAAAGCCTACCACCCCCACAATCATCACGAAGATCGCCGCCAGGGCATCCACGTACAGCCAGTCATTCATTGCCGAGACGCTGCCCTGGGTGAGCACGCCTTGCAAGACGTGCAGGGAGAGCAGCAGTAGCGCGGTGATGCTCACCAGGTGAATGATCTCCGCCAGGCGAGCCGAGCTCCGCCCTGCCCAGCGCATGGCAAAAGCCACCAGCGAGAGCAGGAAGGGCGCCAACAACAACCATGCCAGGGATGTAGAGTACGTCATACGCTATCCTTTCAGCGTGGTCAGGCTGGCGGCATCCAGCGTGTTCAGCTTGCGGTAGATCTGCACCACCAGCACCGCCATGATCAGCACGCCGAAGACCGCGTCGGTGGCGATGCCGATCTCCACCAGCTCGGGCGCATCATACGCCATCAGCGCCAGGGTCAGGTGCGAACCATTCTCCATCAGGCAGAAACCCATCACCTGCTTGAGCAGATTGCGCTGTGTCAGGATGCACAGCTGCCCGAAGAAAAAGTGCGCCACAGAGACCGCCAGCGCAGGTTTGAATCCGGCAGCAATCTTCAGATCGAGCTGATTGATCACCACAAACGAGACCACCAGCGATACTGCCGCCAGCAAGATGGACAGGGTGGGTTTGATCGCCGTGGGCACGTCCTCGCTGCCAGTGCGCTTCTGGGTCTGGAAGATGATATACGGCACGAGCACCGCCTTGGTGATGAAGGCGCTGGCAGCCCACCAATAGAGCTGCTCGGCATGCATGCTGACCGCCAGCGCCAGGAAGATCACCACCAGCACCAGCGACTGCACGCTGTAGTAAATCGCAGACGTGCGCAGCCTGCGTGTTTCGATCACCAGCAGCGAGCTGAGGATCAGCAAGCCGCTCAAGCTATTGATTAGATCTGCATTCGTCATCGTACGCCTCCACCGGCGAAGATTGCGAGCAATCTGGGCGTCATCAAGCAATCCAGGCCGCGGCAAACAAGCCTGAAACCAGGGTGAGCACCGCCAGCGTAATCAAAACATACTCCATGGCTGGCGCCAACGGCGTAGCAGCAGCCACTTCATCCGAAGGTTTGCCCAGCCCGGAGGCGCTGAAGGTCCAGAAGAGCCAGGCAAAGCTGCCAATCGATTCCACGATGGCAATCACCACCAGCACCAGCAGCAGGGGCTGCGCCCTGGCGGCTTCGAACCCACCTGCAAAGATACTGAATTTGCTGAAAAAGCAGTTGAATGGCGGCACACCGGTCACCGCCAGCGCTGCCACGGCGAAGCTGGCGCCAACCACAGGCATGCGCCCCATCACGCCGCGCAGCGATGGCAGCAGGCGGGTGCCGGTGCTGTAGGCAAGCGCCCCGGCAACCAGAAAGAACAGGCTCTTGGCAAAAGCGTGGTTAAAAATGTGCGTCACCGCACCGTTGAACGCCAGGGTCGAGCCGAAAACCGAGATCGAGAGCGCCAGGAAGATGTATGCAAGCTGGGTGATCGTCGAATATGCCAGCAGCTTCTTGAAATCTTTCTGCGGGAAGTACATCGCGAAGCCGTACAGCATGGTAATGATCGCCATCACACAGCCGATGATCCCCACCACCTGCGGCACAGAGCCAGCCGACGCCAGGCAGCGGGCGAAGATGTACACGCCCACTTTGACCATAGAGGCAGCATGCAGGTAGGCGCTGATCGGTGTAGGCGCCACCATAGCATCCGGAAGCCAGAAGTGGAAGGGCAGTTGGGCAGACTTCCCGAACCCGGCAATCAGCACCCCGATGAAGATCAGAGTCTTGGCATTGTCCGCCAAACCCGCCATATCCACCAGCTGCAAGCTGCCGCTTACCGCGAAGAAAAAGGCTGTGGCAGCGTACAGCCCCAGCGAGGCTACCTGGGTTGTGATGATCGCCTTGAGCGCTGCCCGGCGCGCTTTCTCGTTGTCATAGTAGCCGATCAGACCCCACGAGCACACCCCGGTCAGCTCGAAGAATACCAGCAGCCCCAGCATGGTGGAGGCATACACCACCCCCGCCATTGAGCCGATGAACAGCAGCAGAAAGCTGTAGTAGCGCCGCTCTACTCTCATTTCGGCGTGCTCGCGGTTTTGGGCGCTAAGGTAGCCGGTTGAATAAACAACGATCAAAAAGCCCACCACACTGACCGCCATACCGATCAGCACACTGAGCCGGTCCACCACCACACCAAATACTGTTAACTCGCCCAGGCGCATCAGGTCGAAGGTCTGCGCCGTCTTTCCGGCGATGGTGAAGGCGACGAAGACGTACACGCTGCACGCGGCTGCCAGCAGCGCCACAAGCTGGCTGACAGCCTTGACCCACGAGCGGGGGATCACCAATACCAGGAGACCGCCCAGGAATGGGATCAGGATGCCGGCAACTATCCATGCACTCATGTGCGACTCTCCTCTTCTAAACGTTCGCCAGGTAGAAGACGAACGAGAGCACCGCCGCGCCCAAAGCCAGCCAGGTAACTGCCGGAGCTTTCATGAAACGCACGCGGGCCATCGAGTTTTCAAGCACGCCGACGATGAAATAAAAAGCCAGCGCCTTGAGCACAAAGACCACGGCCGCCAGCAAACCCGCCGGCAGCGATAGACTGGTCATAGCGCCGTACGGCAGGAACAGAGCGAAGAAAATACCCACCAGCACCAGCTGCTTCAAATAGATCGCCCACTTCATGATCGCCAGGGGCGGACCGGAATACTCCGCCAGCGGTCCTTCCTGCAGCTCCTGCTCGGCCTCTCCAAGATCGAACGGCAGCCGCCCCATCTCGACGTAGACAGCAAAGCCAAAGGAGATCATGCTCAGCCAGAATGCCATGCTCAACGGGAACTGGCCGGTGGCGACTTCCCGGCTGATGGTATCCAGGTTGGAAGAGCCTGCGGTAAGCGCCAGCACCATCGCCACCAGCAGCAGCACCGGCTCGACCAGCGCTGAGAGCAGCAGCTCGCGCCGCACCCCGATGCCGGCGAAGGTGCTGCCGGTATCCAGCCCTGCCAGGGCGAAGAAGAAGCGCGGCAGAGCGAACAAGTAGATCACTACGATCAGGTCGCCTGCCAGCCCTAACGGCGACTGCACTGCCAGCAGCGGGATGATCAGCGCCACCAGCAGCATGCACGCCATGCTCACGTAAGGCGTAAAGCGAAAGATCCAGCCAGCCTGCTCCGATACCACTTCCTGGCGCCTCATCAGCTTGAACAGGTCCAGGTAGTTCTGCGAAACAGGCGGTCCCTTGCGCGAATGCATTTTGCCGCGGATCACGCGGGAAAAACCGGAAAACAGCGGCGCCGCCAGCAAAAGCAGCACAGCCTGGAGAACGCCGACGCCGATCATGACAGCCTGGTTCATAGACCGCTCCTTCCGAAACTCAGGATCAGCAGCACAGCCAGGGTAATGATGATGTACAGGCAGTACACCCGGATATCGCCCATCTGCAACGCCTGGATCCACTGCCCGGCAGTTTCTACCAGGCGCGCCGCTGGCCGCGTCACCACCATCTCAACCAGCGGCTCTGCCCGTAAAATGACCCGCACCGCTGAACGGGAGAAAGCCGCCACTGCCTGGAAGGGTTTATCCAACAGGCGGCGCGCCAGGTACAGCGCCTGGAAAGTCACCCTCACCGGCTGGTCAAATCCGCTGGCAGGCAGCGACATCTGGGTGCTGTAGCCGTAGCCGCAGCTCCACGGTTCTACATTGTTTCGCCGCCTTACGCGCTGCCCGCCCAAGGCGGCGACGATCAGCAGCGGTGCAAACAGCAGCCCCAGCAATAACAGTGCAATCAACGGCGGCGAGAGCACTGCCTGCCCGGCAGACAGCGGGAAAACAGACCAGCCCCCGGAGACGACTGCAACCGGCGCACCGGTGAAGCTTGCCGCGGTGGCGGCGATCCAGGATACCACCCACGGCGCGCCCAATCCCAGCGCCAGGCAGCCCAGCGCCAGGTAGATCTGGCTGAACAGCGCCAGCCCGCCGCTCTCCCGCGCCGACTCAGCCGCCTGGCTGCGCGCCGGCCCGTGGAAAGCCCCGCCAAACGCTTTGATGTACACCATCACTGCTAGCGCGCCGGCAAATGCCAGACTGACCGCGCACAGCGGCGCCAGCACTCGCAATGTAAAATTGGTCGTGTGCCCGGCTGCGAGGAACGACTGGTAGGTGAACCACTCGGAGACGAATCCGTTGAACGGCGGGATGGCAGAAACCGACAGCGCGCCCATCAGGAAGAGCAGCGCCGTCCAGGGCATGCGCCGTCCCAGACCTCCCATGCGGTTCAAGTTGGCCGTCCCGATCTGTTCGATGAGAGTCCCGGCGCCCAAGAAGAGCAGCGCCTTGAAAAAGGCGTGATTGAGCAGGTGGTAAAGCGCCGCCACAAATCCCAGGCTGGCGAGCACTGGCTGATTCAAGGCCAAACCGGTCATACCCAACCCAGCGCCCATCAGGATGATGCCCACATTCTCCACGCTTGAGTATGCCAGTAGCCGCTTGAGATCGCGCTCCGCCAGGGCATAAAATGCACCCACCACTGTAGAAAGTGCGCCGAAGATCAGCACCATCACCCCCCACCACCACAGCGGCGCGCCCAGCAGGTCAACGCAAACGCGCAGCAGGCCGTACACCGCCGTCTTCTTCATCACGCTGGACATCAATGCCGAGACGTGGCTGGGCGCAGCAGCGTAGGCGTCAGGCGCCCAGAAATGCAGCGGTACCATGCCCGCCTTGGCGCCAAACCCCAGGAAAACCAGCCCGAAGATCAGGCTGCGCACCCCAGGGGAAAGCGAGGCCTGGCGGATGGCAGAGAAATCGAACGAGCCGCTTATCTGGAACAAAATAAGAAAAGCCACCATGATCAGGGCGGCCCCAGCATGGGCTACCAGCATGTAGATAAAACCTGCACGAACAGCCTCCGGTTTCTCCGGTTCCCAGATGACCAGCAGATACGAAACCAACGTCATCAGCTCCCAGAAAACCAGGAAGAAGAAGGTATTACTGACAACCGCCACCAGCAGCATCGAGCCAATGAACAGGTTGGTGAGGAAACCGATCGAGGCAGCTTCCGGCCCGGCGCCCAGCATGTACAGGCTGGCGGCAATCCCCACCAGCGAAATCACCGCTACGATCAAGAGGGAAAGCCCGTCCAGGCGCAGCGCCAGATCGCCAAAAGGTGGGACGCTGAGCAAAGCCACACTCTGCGGAGCAGCGCCTCGCAGCGCAGGTCCTGCCGCTGCCAGCACGCAGATGGCGCCGGTGATCGACCCTGCCAGGCTGGCGACACCCGAAAGCAGGCGGGCAAGGTTGGCAGCAGACCTCAGCAGCAGCGCTGCCAGCGCGCCTGCGCCAAATAAGCCGACTGAGAGCAGCAAAAGCTGGATTGCACTCATAAATCTCTCTCCTGTGCCAGAAGGCGAACGGCTGAGCGCCGTCAGCCTTCCAGCAGTTCCGCCACGGCTTTCATTTCTTCGTAAACGAGCTCGCTGTGCCCATCTGGCTGCGTATCCACCAGGATCAGTGCCTTATGCGGGCAGGCTGCCACGCAGGCTGGGCCTTCCGGGCGAAAATAGCAGCGGTCACACTTCACCGCCACCGTCTTCTGCCCGATCTTCCAGCCCAGCAGCGAAAGCTGCTCCTGGTAGCTCAGCTCCCGCAGGAACATGGGATCGGCTTGCAGGGGGGTGTTCGAAAAAGAGTAGCTGCCCAGGCTAAGCTCCTGCCCTGGCACTGGCGTGCCGCCGGGCAGAATATTGCCGTACGGGCAAGCCAGGGCGCACATCTTGCAGCCAATGCACACACCCTCGTTGATCTGGATGCCCCCGGCGGTATGGGTGATGGCGTTTACCGGACAGACCAGCGCGCACATGGCATCTTCGCAGTGGCGGCATTGGATCGGCATGGTGCCGGCAGGTGTGTGGGTGACGAATAATCGGGGGTAGGCCTGCAAACCGGCCTGCCGGTGGCTTTCGACACAGGCAGCGACACAGGCGTAGCACCCGATGCACTTACGATTATCTGCGATCACAAATGCATACATGATCAGGCCCCGTCAGGAGTAACTTGCTCTCTCAATCGTATGATGTCGCTCATAAAGCAGCAGGTACGCGGCGATCAAGGGCTGCCAGCCCAATTCTTGCCGCGCAGATCCTCCAATGATTAATTACAATAAAAACACCTCCCTGTCATCGGATTGGTGCTTATTTTTGGGGACAATTCAGTTAAGGCAGTTAGCGGTGCTTGTTGGGCTGGCATACACATTTGTTGGCATAGCAGATCAACACTTGTCAGCACTCGTGATTTACATCACAAAGTGGCTGTGCTATACTGATTTTAGACTGACTAGATTCGCAAAACCGGCAGCCGGAACCATGACTCACAGATTGTTACGCAAAACGCTCATCCTCGCTGCGGCCCTGCTGGCAGGCGCAGCTGCGGCTCTTTTAACGCGCAGCCTGGAGCTGGCGAGCAGTTTTGCCCTGTTTAGCGAGCTGGCTGCGGCTGCTGCCGCCCTGCTGGTGGCAGGAGCAGGTCTCTATCTTGAGCAGCACATCACTGCGCTGAGCGCCGCCTCTGCTGCTGCGCCTACCGCTGGAAGCGAGCCATCCTCGCAGCAGCAAGCTGAGCTGGAACAGATCCACCAGGAGCTTGAATCGCTGGCCCAGGTGCAGTCCAGTGAGCTGGCACGCCTGAACGTCGAGCTGGAGCTTGAAATCGCCCAGCACAAGCAGGCGGAAGACCAGGCCCGGCTCAGTGAAGAACGCTTTCAGAATATGGCCGACCGGGTGCAAGAAGGTCTGACCATCATTGAAAACAACCGGCTGGTGTACGTCAACCAGCGCGCCTGCGAGATCTTCGGCGGCTGCCCGGAAGGAAATTTGCACCAGCGCATCCGGCAGTTCGCCATGCCGTACGAAGTCGAGCGCCTGGAAGCGGAGCTGGCAGCCGCCGGTGCCAGCCGCGAAGACGTGCAGTTCGAGCTGCAGTACTGGATGCGCATCCCATCGGAACGCACGCGCAGCGACGGCAGCCCGCGCTGCATTCACGAGCACTGCGCCACGAGCTGGAATCAGGGTGTACAGCGCATCTTCGTCGTCACCTCGGATATCACCGCCACGGTGCAGGCCTACCAGATGTTGGAACAAGCAGTCGGCGATCGCACGCGCGAGCTCTCCACCGTGCTGGAGATCTCGAAGAAAATCGCCACCACCCTGGAGCTGGAGCCTTTGCTCAACCTGATCCTCGACCAGGTACAGGCAATCATCCCCTACAGCGGAGCCGCCATATTCATCCTGGACGAGGATGCGCTGCGGCTGGCAGCCTGCCAGCTCCCCGGACGGCTGCCCCCACACCAGGCTGTATCGCTGTCCCCGTCTGCAGCCGGACCTTTCCAGCCAGTAATCACCGAAGGGCAGGTGCTGATCATCGATGACGTACACGGCGCAACACCACTGGCGCGCGCCTGCTGGGAATCGCGCCTCGACTTGCAGACCGCTTGCTTTGCCCATGCTCGATCGTGGATCGGCATCCCCTTGATGTACCACCAGCGGGTGATCGGTATGCTCAGCCTGACACACTCTCAGCCTGGCTACTACACCGAGCGGCACATTCGCCTGGCGCAGACCATCACCAACCAGGTCGCAGTCGCCATCGAAAACGCCCGCCTGTATGAGCAGGCTCAGAACCTGGCGACACTGCAGGAGCGCCACCGCATTGCCCGCGAGCTGCACGATTCGGCTACCCAACTGTTATACGGCATCAACCTGTACTGCAGCGCCGCCTCCCGCTCGCTGCGCAGCCAAAACTTCCCACAGGTGGCGCAAGACCTGGCTGAGATCAAGGATAACGCCCTGCAGGCGCTGCAGGAGATGCGCCTGCTGATTTTGGAGCTTGACCCGCCCTTGCTCCAGAAGGAAGGCCTGGTTGCTGCCCTGCAAGCCAGCCTGGAGTCAATCGAGAGCCGCACCGGGCTGGTCGCCGAGCTGCGCGCGGAGGGCGTGGGCCGCTTGCCAAGAGCCATCGAGGCTGAGCTGTTCCGCATCGCCATGGAAGCGCTGAACAACCTGGTGCGCTACGCCCGTGCCCGCACCGTTACGGTGGAACTGCTGTCTAAAGGTGGCTGGGTGTTCTTGCAGATCGGCGATAACGGCGTGGGCTTCGACCTGGAAAAAGCGCGCCTCTCCGGCGGCATGGGTCTGCACAGCATGGAGCAGCGCGCAAAGCAGCTTGGCGGGCGTCTGGAGATCTCCAGCCTGACCGGCGCCGGCACGCTGATCCGCGCCGAGGTCCCAGCGCATGAGCTGCTGGAGCAGGCGGCTGCTGTATAATCAGTAGCATGGAGATCAACCTATGAGCACCCCCATTCGCGTTCTCGTCGTTGACGATCATCCGGTAGTTCGCCGGGGGATCAAGTCCCTGCTGGCGGAAGAAGACGGCATCGACCTCGCCGGCGAGGCTGCCAACGGGCTGGAAGCGCTGCAGCAGGTGGAAAAGCTGCGCCCGGATGTGATCCTGATGGACCTGGTAATGCCCGAGATGGGCGGCATCGAAGCCATCCAGCGCATCACCTCCATGCATCCGCAGGCGCGCATCCTGGTAATGACCAGCTTTGCTGCCGACGACAAGGTATTCCCTTCGATCAAAGCCGGAGCGTTGGGTTATCTGCTCAAGGACTCGGATCCCGAAGACATGCTGCGCATGATCCGCCAGGTGCACCGCGGCGAGCTGTCCATCCATCCCAGCATCGCGCGTAAGGTGATCCAGGAGCTGAACCGCTCCAGCGATGCTATGCGCGGTCCGCTCACCCCCTCGCCGCTAACCGTGCGGGAGGTCGAAATCCTGCAGCTCCTGGCGCAGGGCGTCGAAAATAAAGAGATCGCCCGGCGCTTAAGCTTGCAGGATGCCACGGTGCGCACCCACGTCAGCAACATCCTGGGGAAGCTGCAGCTTGCAAACCGCGTGCAGGCTGCCTTATACGCCCTGCGCAGCGGCATCACCAGCCTGGAAGACGAGCCGCCGCCCACATAGCCTCCAGGCTTCCTAATAAGCTCACCACGTTGCTGCGAGCAGCAGTTCCCCGAACTGCTTAGCGAAGCAGTCTCCCGCCAGCCTGCTGCCACTCCGCTTAAGTCAGCCTTTCAGCATAACTATCGTGCAGAAGACCGCCAACAATGGCGGTTTTTTTGCTTGACCGAATGCAGGCAAAAAATCAGCGGCAATCCAATGACAGGAAGCTTGAAATATTGTAAATAAAGTTAAGCAGCTTAGGGAGCGTGCCGCTCCCACCTGCCAGTTAAGTCGTGGTGAAGAAATTTGATGAGAGCCTTGATCCTGGTGAAATTCGCATCGCTTGCAACCAGGGACGCTTACCGTCTCCTGAGGGGGACGCGCGCCGTTGGCGAGTGCTCGATGGTATATGGGCGCTACGATGCTTATGCCTTCATCCAGGGGGAGAATCTGGAAGAGATTCGCCATATCATTCTATCCGAAATCCAAACCATTCCTGGAGTGGTTGAAACCCTGCCCTGCATCCTGGTAGAGGAAGAGGTTCCGGCGCCCGGCGTCTCGGGCGTTAAGCCGCAGACCCTGCGCACGAGCACGTAGAGAGGTGTCTATGAGTCGCATACGATCGATGGAAGACTTGCAGCAAGCGCGTGAGGCAGCCCGCCAAAGACAGCAGGCGCTCAGCGAGCAGTACCGCTTCGACATCCGCATCAGCACTGCCAGCTGCGGAGTGGCAGCCGGCGCGCTGGACACGCTGGCTGCATTCAAGCGCCTGATCGAATCCCACGGGCTGACCGGTGTGCGCATCACCGAAACCGGCTGTGGTGGTCTCTGCGCACTGGAGCCGCTGGTGATGGTGCAGGAAGCCGGTCGCCTTTCAGTGACATATGGCAGGGTAACGCCGCAGGTGGCGCGCCGCATCCTGTCGCAGCACATCGAAAAAGGCTTGATCGTACAGGAATACGCCATAGAGGTCGACGCACGCTGAGGCGGGCGCCTGAGAAGCAGCAGGAGGCAGAACATGACCGATCAAATTCTAGCGACCGAGCTGGACACGCTGCTTGAGCAAGCAGTGCGCCATCACGGCAGTGGGCGGGACGCACTGATCCCCATCCTCAGCGAGGTGAACAAGGCCTTCGGCTATATCCCCGCCGAGGCCTACGGCAAGATCCGCCGCCTGATCAACGCTCCCGATGAAGGCGTATTTCTGGCAGACAGCCACCTCTTCGCCGTCGCCAGCTTCTACCAGATGTTCTCGCTTAAGCCCACCGGCAGCCATGTGATCCGCTACTGCGAGTCAGCGCCCTGCCACGTAGTCGGGGCGCGCCAGGTGCTGGAGGCGATACAGGACGAGCTGGGCATCCAGCCCGGAGAAACCACCCGCGACCGGGAGTGGTCGCTGATGCCCACCAGCTGCATCGGGGTGTGCGGAGTGGGTCCCGTGTTCCTGGTGGACGAGGACCTGTATGGCAATGTGACACCTGAGCGCGTGCACGAAATTTTGGACCGCTACCGCTGACGAGCGGGCGATCCGCCGAGGTGAGCAATGAAATCAATCCGTTCGATGGTTCTGGTTTCGAATGATCCACTCAGCGTCGAGCGCGGCGCTGAAGAGGTTTTCCGTGCCCTGCACGCCGAGATTCGCAGCATGGGTCTGCAAGACCAGGTGCGCATCAGCACGATCGGCGATGTGGGAGAGCGGCAGGATCTGCCTCTGGTGATGATTTACCCGGAAGCAGTGGCATACGGTCCGGTGACGCTGGATGACGTGCACATGATCGTCGAAGAGCACCTGCTGAAAGGCCAGATCGTAATGGGTCTGCTGCGTATGCTGCAGGAGCCTGCCGGCGAGCTGGCCTGGCTGCGCGCCCGCTCCGGCGCGCTGCCCGTCCAGCAGCGCATCGTCTTCGAGCGCGCCGGGATTACCGATCCCTACAGCCTGGACGACTACCTGCTGCATGATGGCTACCAGGCACTGGGGAAAGCGCTCACCGTCATGACCCCTGAGCAGGTGATCAACGAGGTGGACCAGTCCGGCATCCAGGGACGCGGCGGAGCCGGCTTCCCCACCGGGCGCAAGTGGGGCTTTGTCCGTTCCGCTCCGGGCCACCCCAAGTACGTGATCGCCAATGCCGATGAGAGTGAGCCGGGCACTTACAAAGACCGGCTGATCATCGAGGGCGATCCATTCAACCTGATCGAGGCCATGACCATTGCCGCGTACGCCGTCGGCGCACACGAGGGCTTCGTTTACATTCGCGGCGAGTACCGCCTGGCATACCAACGGCTGGAAAATGCCATCCGGCTGGTAGAAGAACACGGGCTGTTGGGCGAGGGCATCTTTGGTACCGATTTCAACTTCCACATCCACCTGCACGCCGGCGCGGGGGCGTACATCTGCGGCGAGGAAACCGCGCTGATCGAATCGATTGAGGGCAAGCGCGGCCAGCCGCGCGCCCGCCCACCTTACCCACCCAGCTACGGGCTGTGGGGCAAACCCACCCTGGTCAACAACGTGGAAACACTGGCAAACATCCCCGCCATCGTGCGCAACGGCGGCGAGTGGTACCGCCAGTTCGGCACCCCCAGCAGCCGCGGCACCAAGGTGTATACCATCATGGGTAATGTCAACTTCACCGGCGCCATCGAGGTGCCGCTGGGCATTACGCTGCGCGAGGTGATCGAGATCTACGCCAAAGGCATGAAGCGCGGGGGACGCCTCAAGCTGGTGCAGACCGGCGGTTCTAGCGGCTCGATCGTGCCTGCCAGCCTGCAGGATACGCCCATGGACTTCGAATCGTGGCGCAAAGCAGGCGCTTCCTTGGGCTCAGGCGCCCTTCTGATCTGCGACGAGCACACCTGCGTGGTGGACCTGGCAAAGGTGCTGCTGCAGTTCTTCCGCTTCGAGTGCTGCGCCAAGTGCACCCCCTGCCGCACCGGTACGCGGCGCCTGTACGAAATCGTGGACAGTATTTCCACCGGTCATGGCACGCTGGAATCCCTGGAAGAGCTGCAGACCTTCGGCAAAGATATGGAGCTGCTCTCCAACTGCGGCCTGGGACAGACTGCCTCGGTAGCAGTGCGCGATATCCTCAAGCACTTTCGCGACGAGGTCGAAGAGCACATCCTGGAGCGCAAATGCCGGGCAGGCGTTTGCCGGTTCCCTGCATTATCTCCTTTCGAGCTGGGGGCGCCAGCCGCGCAGGCAGTGGGCAGCCAGGCCGCTGCGCTGGCTGAAATCGGAGAAGCTGAGGGCAGCACGGAGAGTGTCTGATGGTAAAGTTCAAGATCAACGGTCAACTGGTTGACGTGCAAGACGGCATGACGGTGCTGCAAGCAGCAGAGTCTCTGGGCATTCAAATTCCGACACTGTGCTACCACAAAGATCTCAGCCCCTTTGGCGGCTGCCGGTTGTGCGTGGTGGAGGTGCGCGGTGCGCGCCTGCCGATGACCTCCTGCAACCTGCCGGTCACCACAGGTTTGATCGTACAAACCGAAAGCCCGGCGCTCACCCACCACCGCCAGGCTGTGCTGCGCATGCTGCTATCGAACTATTACGATGCCGGCTACACCCGCCGCAACGGGCGCACCGGATTGGATGAAGACAGCGAGCTGGCGCGCTGGTGCCGCGAGTACCAGGTGGACGTCCGCCAGAACATGGCTCCCCGCCCGCTGGTTCCGGTGGACAGCGACCCGAACCCGTTCGTGTGGGTAGACATGAACAAGTGCATCCAGTGCACACGCTGCGTGCGCGCCTGCGCCGAAATCCAGGGGCGCTTCGTCTGGGCGCAGGCTTACCGCGGCTACCAGGCGCGCATCGTAGCAGGCGCCGACTCGACGATGCTGGCCTCGCGCTGTGAATCGTGCGGCGCCTGCGTGGTTTATTGCCCGACCGGCGCCCTGGACAACAAGATGTCGATCACTGCCGGGCAGGCTGACCGCCTGGTGCGCACCACCTGCACCTACTGCAGTGTAGGCTGCCAGCTTGACTTGAACGTCAAGGACGAAAGCCAACCTTCCGGGGATGGCATCCCGGGTGGACGCGTGATCCGTGTCACCTCCCACAAAGACGGCGCGCAGGACTCGGTCAACCGCCTGCACCTGTGCATCAAAGGACGCTACGGATACGAATTTATCCACAGCCCGCAGCGCCACGCACGCCCGCGCGTGCGCCAGTACCTGCTGGATGGGAACACACAGGGTTCGCCCGCAGCTCGCACCAATGGCCGCGGCAGGCTGGTGGAAACCGATTGGGATACTGCTCTGAATATCGCCGCCCAGGGCATGAGCGCTGCAAGGCGCATGCACGGCAGTGAGGCGGTTGGCGTGCTGGCTTCCGGCAGGCTGCTCAACGAGGAAAACTACCTGCTGAATAAGCTGGCGCGCCAGGTGCTGGGCACCAACAACATTGACTGCAGCGCCAACCTGTATTCCACCAGCGTGGTGGACGGGCTGGTTGAGGCGCTGGGCCTGCCGGCGATGTCCTCCTCGTTCGATGATATTGCCAGCAACGCCGGTTCGCTGCTCGTGATCGGCTCCAACCTGAGCGAACAGCACCCGGTCTTCGGGGCGCGCCTCCGCCAGGCTGTTCTGCGCCGCAAGCTCAAGCTGGTGGTCGCCAGCCCAGACTTCGTCAACATCGCCGAGTACGCCGCCCTGGCGCTGTACCACCATCCCAACCGGGAGGCTGCTCTGGCATACGGTCTGATGCACATCTTGCTGGAAAAGGGCTGGCACGAGCCCGCCGCGATCGTTTCCCACCCGCAGGGTTTTGCAGCGCTCAATGATCTGGTAGAAGGCTATACGCCCCAGCGCACGGCAGAGCTAACCGGTTTGAGCGTCGAGTCGCTTTACCAGGCTGCCGAGATCCTGTCACACAACCGCCCGGCAGGAATTCTGTGGAGCACCGGTCTGGCGGATCCCAAACGCGGTCGAGACAACGTCCAGGCTCTGGCGAACCTGGAGCTGCTGCTGGGCGATGTAGACCGCCCCGGCGGCGGTGTGATTCCCCTGCGCAGCCAGTGCAGCCTGCAGGGCGCCTGCGACATGGGCGCGCTCCCCGCCTGGCTCCCCGGCTACCAACCGGTCAGCGATGCGCAGGTACGCCTCAAGTTCGAGCAAGCTTGGGGCACAGAAATACCCATCCAACCCGGGATGGAGGCTGCCGCCATGCTGCCGCTGGCGGGCACTGGAGGCATCCGGGCGCTGTACATCCTGGGCGAAGATCTGCTGAACAGTACGCCGCAGGCTGCCGCCGTGCGCCGCAGCCTGGAAGCGTGCGAATTTGTCGTGCTGCAGGAGTGCGCCTCCTCAGAGACCACGCGCTATGCCGATGTCGTGCTGCCGGGAGTCACCTTTGCCGAGAAAACCGGCACCTTCACCAGCACCGAGCGGCGCGTGCAGCTCGTGCATCAGGCGATCCAGCCGCTGGGTGAGGCTCGTCCCGACTGGCAGATCATCGCCGGGCTGGCGCAGCGCATCATCCATCTCGAGAACCCGCGCTACCAGCCGTCGTATTACTCCGTGTGGGATTACCACGACAGCGATCAGATCATGCAGGAAATCGCCCACCTGACGCCAATCTACGCCGGCGTATCGCACGCCCGGCTGGCTCTGGGCGCTGGTCTGCAGTGGCCCGTACCCTCAGCACACGATCCCGGGACGGAACGATTGCAGAGCGGTGCCTTCTCCGGCGGAAAGGTGCAGTGGGCGGCGGCTGAATAACACGCTCTGCGCAAGGCAGCTGATCTAATGCCACCTGCCCCTAAAATTGGGGTAAATTCCCTATTCAACCTTTGTTTTCCATTGTAAGATAAGCATTATCTGCAGTCTCCTCGCCCTGCTGGGGTTGCTGGTGAGGATGAATTTACCAGCCGCAGGTTCACACAGCGTCTGAAATAGCGATGGTGCGAATTTCTTTTACCTGAGACGGACGATCTAAAACCATCACGCAAGCGTTGAGGAGAGAATGATGAATACACGCGGAAACATTCCATTGTGGATCATACTGGCAGGGGTGGGATGCATCAGCCTGATGTGCATTTGTGCGTTGGCGATCGCAGCCCTGGTTTATCTCACAACTGCAAGCTCTACTGTAAGCTTGACGGATCAACCAGTTGAAGTCCAACCATCGCCGCGAGTAGAGCAGCTGCCAACGACCCTGCCCACAATGCTGGCAGCCGCCCCAACTGCCCAAGTGGATCCTGCACCGGTGGATCCGGCAATCACCCCACCGCAACCTGGTCCCACTGCAACCTCTCCGCTCGTTGCGCCGCCGGATACCTCGCCCTCCGCGCTGACAGGAGAGCAGCGTCTGGACGATCATGTGCTGATCGATGATTTTTCGTCGAATGCGCTGAATTGGCCTGTTCACGATGATGGCAACACAATCCTCAAGTACGAGAATCAAGCCTACAGCTTCCAGATCGCAGAATCCGATTACTATGACTGGGCTTACTTCCCGGTTGAATTTATCCCTTATGAGATCAGCTTCGATGTTCAAGGGCAGGCAGGTGAGCAGGATGGCACCTTCGGCGTCTTCTGCCAGCTCCTGGACGAAGACAATTATTATTATGCTGAGTTCGACCTGGCAGATGGAAGTTATTTGATCGGAGAGGTGGTAGGCGGAGAAGATACCGCCTTGACCGATCAAAATGAACAGGGGCACCACTGGCAAATGTCCAGCGCATTCAATCTGGCTCCTGAAGCGATCAACCGGATTAACGTGAGCTGCTACCTGGAATCCATGACGCTGTTCATCAACGAGCAATGGGTGGATGAAGTCAGTGTAGTGCAGCCCTTCGAGGAACCGGGCGAAGCAGCCTTCTTTGTGTACACCTTTGATTTTGCCGGCCCACAGGGCTACAAAGTATTTTTTGATAATGTTGAGATCTGGCAGCCAGTGCAGTAAATGCTGGGCAGGCTGACAGCCCGCCCATTTTTATCCGGCAGTCATGAGACGGCAAAGGCCAGCCAAACCTTTGACGTCTCTCAATCTCCCTCGATGGGTATGGTACACTTGTCCCAATCCCAGGAACCAACCCCATGCCCTCCTCTCCCGACCTGCGCCTGCTGCTGCGCCTGGCATTCGATCGCCCGGCGGAATGGCTGCTGCCCCCGGAAGCGCCTATCGAGGTGCACTGGGCAGCGTTGAGCTTAAGCGAGGTGCGCCCCGGCGACCTGTTCTTGCTGCCTACTCACGGGCAGGAGCCTGAGGCGCTGGGCCAGGCCCTCCACTCCGCCCAACAGCGCGGCGCTGCAGCCAGCCTGCTGCTTGGTGCCTTCCCCGGTGTAGAACATCTTCTGGCAAGCAGCCCCGCCGGTTTGCCGCTGGCGCTGGCCCCCGCATACGCCGACCCGCGCCAGGCGCAGGAGCGGCTTCTGGCAGCGCTGCTGAACCACAGAGCAGCGCTTTTGGAACGCGCCGAGCGACTGCAAGCGCGGTTACTACAGCTTTCGGCTGAAGGACGCGGTCTTCCGGCTCTGGCGCACAGCCTTGCGGAGGTCTCAGGGCGAGGTGTGCTGGTGCAGGATAAGCGCTTCAATATCCTCGCACAGGCCTCCTCCCTTGCGCTGGCGGATATCTGGAGCGGCGCGCTGGATGGGCTGGAGGCGCCCGACAGCCTGCCGGAAGCGCTGCGCGACCGCAAACAGGCTGGGCGCGCCTCCGGTGTGTACGCTCAAGTACTGCCTGGCGGCTTGGAACGCCTGGTCGCGGCTGTAACCGTCAGCGAGGTGGCGCGCGGCTACCTGTCTCTGCTGGGTATTGCCGGTGAAATGGATGATTTAGACCGCATGGTAGTCGATCAGGGGGCACGCGTCTGCGCGCTGGAAATGGCGCGGCTCAAGGCGCTGCGCGAAAGCGAGAAGCGCCTGCGCGGCGATCTCCTCTCGGCTCTGATGCAGGAGACGCTCTCGCCGAACGATGCCCGCTTGTGGCTGGAGAATCTATCCTACGACCCCGACCTGCCCTACCTGGCGGTGCGCTTCGCCTGGGAAGGCGCCAACCCGCCCTCCCGCCGCCGCTTGGAGACGCTGGTCAACGGTGAGCTGGCTCGCCTGGGGCTGAACGGTGTCGCCAGCCCGCTGGGCGCTGAGATGATCTGCTTTTTGCCGGCGCCAGCCTCCGGGAGACCCGAACAGGAGATCGCTTTTTGCCAGTCGGTGCAAAACCAGGGGGCTAAAGAACAGCCGCGCCATGCCGTGCGCTGCGGCATTGGCGCGCCGGCGCGCGAGCTTGGCACCTGGCGCACATCCTTCCGCCAGGCAGGGCAGGCATTGGAGCTGGCCCGCCGTCTGGGAGAGTCCCGCCCGCTGTACTTCCCCGATCTGTCCGTGTACAGGCTGCTGGTGCAGATGGAGCATTCTCCCGACCTATCGTCATTTCTAGAAGAGACCTTAGGACCGCTGCTGGCACACGAGAGCAGCGCTGAATTCGTGCGCACGCTGGAGGCCTTTTTCGAGCATCACGGCAATCTATCGCAAACCGCCGAAGCGCTGTATCTGCACCGTAATACGCTGGCATACCGCCTGGACCGCATCGAAGAAATCCTGGATATCGATCTGGATGCCCCCGAAGCGCGCCTTTCAGTACAGCTTGCGCTGCTCATCCAACGCATGAGCGGCGGCAGGACCTCAGATCAAAAACCCTAGATTAAGCATTCATCAAGAGGTGTCAATATGCCTGGTTTGATTGACGCAAACCACATCCACGCCGACGAGCTGCCCGGCATCTGGTCGCCGGTGCAGTGGGAACTTTCCGAAGAAGAACGTAGCCAGGAATTAGAAGCTCAGGCTGCCGCCAGTTTGCTTTGGGCAGTTGATGCGCCGGAGGCCATCCTGCGACTGCTGCTGGACGAAACCACTATTGAGCGCGTCTACGCGCCGCCCGACGGGTATGACCCAGAGCTGCAGGGCGAGTGGAATGAGAGCCTGGTCACCTTTGCCTTCAAGCGCCCGATCAAGCTGGAACGTATGGAACGGAATGCAGACAGTGTGAGCGTGCTCTACAAGCTGGATGGCGCCGGCTACTGGTTGATGGAGTTTACTCCCGAACGGGTGGTCATCGAGAGAGTTTGAGTTGAGGCTATTTGTTGTTATATAGTATAATAGTAAGAAAGTAAGATTTTCTAACCCGGAGGATCTTTATGGGTAGCCGATCATTCTATAAAAGCCGTCTGCGCAGCAAGGGTCAGATAACTGTTCCGGCAGAAATTCGCACCGCTCTGGGAGTCGAAGAAGGCGACGATCTGGTATTTTATGCGGACGAAAGGGGGCAGGTACTTGTCAGCCGGGCGAAAATTATTGATCCAGAGCAAGCCTGGTTCTGGAGCGAGCGCTGGCAGCGACTTGAACGCGAGGCCCAGGCTGACCTGGATGCTGGGCGGGTAGCCGAGTTCGCCACCTTGAATGATGCACTGGCTGCATTGGACCAGGTGGAAACGGATCCCGATGCCGAGGATTAGGCTCACAAGGCGCTTCCTGAAAAGCTTCGCACGCTTACCTGCCGCCGTCCAGGAGAAGGTCAAGAAGCAAATCGCCCTGCTAGCCGATAACCCGCGCCATCCTTCGCTGCAAACCAAGCCCATCCAGGGAGCGCCAGGCGTGTATGAGGCGCGTGTGGATATCGAATACCGCATGACCTACGAGCGGGATGCCAACGACACCCTGGTGATGCGTGTTGTGGGCAGGCATGATGACGCACTAAAAAACCCATAACCCTCTCTGATTCACGCCTGTTAATTTAGAAACAGTTTCATCCCCACATTCGAGGCCACAAATCCCAACCGCTCGTAGAAGCGGTGAGCGTCTTTTCGGCTGATGTCGCTGGTCAAAAGCAGCAAATGGCAGCCGTGCTGGCGCGCTTCCTGGATGGCCCAGCGCATCATCTGCGCGCCAATGCCGCGCCCGCGCCAGCCACGCTGCACGCGCACCGCCTCGATCTGCCCGCGCAACCCGCCCTGGTAGGTCAGCGAGCGAATAAAGTTTAACTGAAATGTGCCGATCACCTCCCCATCCAGCTCTGCTACCAGCAGTTCCTGATCCGGGTTGGAGTCGATCTGCTCAAAGGCATAAACATAGCTCTCAGGTAGAGGCTGGCTGGAGCGCTCGCGCTGGCTGCCCAGCGGATCGTCCGCCAGCAGTGCGACGATTGCGGGCAGGTCTTGCAGTGTGGCGCGGCGAATTACCGCCTCTGGGGCCGAACGGTTGTTGAGCATATTATTCACGCCTGGGTTCTCTCTTCCACGATCCAGATCAAATGTTGAAGACAATTTTATAAACTCAAGATAATCTCACATGCCCTGTGCAGCCCATCCTCGCCTTGCAGCGCTGCGCCCAACTGCTGCGCCCCCTGGCGTATAAGCGGGTCGGAAACTGCCGAGCCAATGCGCTCTGCCAGCGCCGAGGCGGTCAGCTTGCGGAAAGGCAGCTGCGCAGGTCCGGCGCTCAAAGCCTCGGTACGCTTACCCCAGTAGAACTGGTCGAAGGCAAAGGGCACCACCACGGACGGCACACCGGAGTGCAGCGCGAAACCGGTGGTACCGGAGCCCCCGTGGTGCACGATGGCAGCCATGCGCGGGAAAAGCCAGCCGTAGGGAACATAGTCCAGGCGAAATACGGTTGGCGGGAGGAAGGCCAGGCGCCTGCCCATTCCACCCCAACCGGCATGCAGCACCAGGCGCACATCCGCCAGGTGCGCCGCTTCGATCACCATCTCCGCTGCCGCGCCTGCATCTGGCAGCGGCATACTGCCAAAGCCCGCGAATACTGGCGGTGGGCCTGCCTCCAGGAAGCGCAGCAGGTCAGCAGGCGGCTGCCAGGCCGGGTCTTCGGGCAGCCACCAGCCGGTCAGGTGGATGTGCTCGCCCCAATCCGGCGCCGGCGGTGAAACCCGAGAGCTGAAACCGCAAACCACCGGCACGCGCTGGCGTTGGATGGCTTCATAAGGCCCCCAATAAGCCTGCGCAGGCAGCCCCCAGCGCCTGCGCAGGCGGTTGACCGCCTGGCGAAATAACTGCCAGCCGATCTGCTCAGCCAGCCGGTATGTGGCGGTGTTGTAGCCCGGTAGAAATCCGGGCCAGGAAGGAAAGCCGATCAGCGGCCTGTGGCGCGAGCGCGTCAGCGGGATAACGCTAACCACCGCCCAGGGGATGCCCAGGTGTTCGCTGATATCCGGTCCAAAGAGCTGCGCGGGAAGCTGGTTGAGCAGCAGCTCCGTATCATCCAGCTTTTCGATCTCCTGCGGCAGGCTGGCAGCCAGCTGCCCGTAGGAGCGCTGCAAGGCGCGCCAGGCCAGCAGCGGGTTGCTGCGACCGGAAAAGAAACCGCCCTGCGCCGCCAGCTGCACCAGCGCTTCGGCGTCGCCCTGTACCGGGAAGAAAGACAGCCCGGCCTGGCGCGCCAACGGCTCGAAAGCAGCCAGGCTGACCAGCCGCACCTGCCTGCCGGCAGCCTGCAAGGCCTGCCCCAGGGGAATAAAGGGCTGCACATCGCCGCGAGAGCCAAGCGCCAGGATTGTAATCATCGCTTCAGTGGACCGGATACCGGTAGGCAGTGCTTACGCCGGCTTACGGGCAATCGCCATCAGCTCGAATTCATCCAGGCTGGGAGTCTGGCGGTTCCAGGCGCCGGCGGTGCCGCCGTAAATGTGTTCGACGCTGAAGCCAGCCTGCATCAGCATACGGCGCAGCTCGGTGGGGGTGTACGAGCGTTCGCGCAGCACAATATCCGTTGGGCCGTCCGGCGTTTGCACCGTCATGCGGCTGGTCTCCACAAGATTGAGGTAGTCAAAACGCCCCTCGGCGACTTCCTGGTCCGAGTACATACGGATGTGGCGCGCAGCGTTCAACACGGTCATCAAAAACGGCGCACCGGGCTTGAGCGAAGCATACACATTGCGCAGCAGGCGTATGTCGGCTTCGATCGGGTCGTCGGCGCTTCCCAACAGGCACATAGCGCCCTCGCACAGGCACACAGCGGCATCCAGCGGCTGCCCGGCAACGAATTCACGTGCGTTGCGGCAGATGAAACGAACGTTCAGGCCGCTCTTCTGCCGGGCTGCTTCGGCGATCGCCAGCATATCCGGCGAGAGATCCACCCCGGTCACCTGGAAGCCCAGCTTCGCCAGTCCCAACGAGTGCCGCCCAGTGCCGCAGCCAATATCGAGGATCGAAGCGCCTGGCGGGAGCTGCAGTGTTTCCACAAGAAAGCGCAGCTCGGCGGCGGTGTTTTTGGTAAATACTTCTTGCTCGTACTGAGGGGCTTCATACTCGAAAAATTCGACCCAATCGTTCATGTGCATCTCTCCTTGCTTTCGATTATAGCCCAGTAGAAGTTCTGTGAGATAATTGCACATCCATAGAATTCGTTAAACCACGGAGGAAGCTATGCGCAAGTCGCATCTTCTCATCGCAGCCACCACCATCCTGGCAGCCTGCCTGATCTGGACTCAGCCGGCTCGCGCCGACGTCGCGCCGCCGGACGTGCCGCCAGGCGCCAGCCTGCTGCCCGGTAGCGAAGGCACTCAGGTGCAGATGCTCTCGGAGACTGTGCTGCTGGATGTGCTCTCCAACCCCGCCGGTGGTTCCGCCGGGCAGGCGCGCACCACTGCTACCTTCACCATGCGCAACCTGGGCAGCCAAACCGAAACCCTGGCAGTGCGTTTCCCGCTGACCTTCTGGAACGGCGCTTCTGATGGTTTCTCCAACTACCCTGAAATCCGCGATCTGAAAGCCTATATCAACGACAAACCTGCTGCCACACGACGGGTGGTTGAGCCTTCACCCTACGACACCTGGGATGGGCGCGCCATCCCCTGGGCGGCTTTCGATGTGACTTTCCCTCCCAACCAGGACGTGATTCTGAAGGTGGTTTACACCGCCGAAGCGCAGGGCGACTTCCCGCAGAGCAGCATCAAGCTTGTGGCTTTTCGCTATGTGCTCGAAACTGGCTCGGGTTGGGCTGGTTCGATTGGGCTGGCGGAGGTGATCGTACGCCTGCCCTACCCTGCCAATGTGCAGAATGTGATGCTCAGCGGACAAACCGGCTATTCGTCCACCAGCCCGGGGGCAGAGATTCGCGGCAGCGAGGTGCGCTGGACTTTTCGCGATTTCGAGCCGCAGGCAGAGAACAACCTGGAGGTCACCATCGTGCAGCCGCCGCACTGGCTGCGCATACTGCAGGAGCGCCAGAATGTACAGGCCAATCCGCGCGACGGTGAGGCCTGGGGCAGGCTGGGAAAAGCCTGTAAAGAGGCCAATATGTTCCGGCGCGATCAGCGCGACGATCCAGGTGGCGAGGAATTGTACCTGGAAGCGAAAGAAGCCTACCGGCGCTCGCTGGAGCTGCTACCGGACGACGCCTTATGGCACCTGGGAAACGGCGACCTGCTGTATAACCACTTCCTGTACCGGCAGTATTGGATCGGCAGCGGTCCGTACGATTACAGCGAGCTTCAAGAGGCGCTGCGCAGCCTCAAGCGTTCCCTGGAGCTGCAGCCAGACCTGGAGCGCGCCCAGGAGATGCTGGACTGGATCTCCAGCGCAGTCCCCGAAGCGTTAACCCGCCTGGAAGATGGCTACGACTACCTGCTGCTGACCGCCACTCCGGCTGCCCCCACGCCGTCGCCAACACAGGCGTCTCACGAGACGCCCCTACCCGCCAACACTTCCACAATTCAGCCGGAGTTCACCGCTACAGCGACGCCAGCCCCACTCGAACCGTCTGCCACGCCTGCTGTGATAAGCCAGGTAAGCCCAACCACACCTGAGAATTCTGTACCGGAAGGAGCTGCTCCCGCCGGGCGCGGCCCATGCGCAGCAGGGGCGCTGCCGGTGCTGCTGCCGTTAGGCGGGCTGCTGATTGCCAGGCGGCGGCGGGCGATTAGATAGACCAGCTCAGAACCAGCTCCCTTAGCGCGCGAGCAGCCTCGACCAGCTTGGCGGCATCCACCTGGTCGGGTGTGTCCTGCGGTGTGTGGGTAAAGTTGCTCCACGCTTCGCCAAACGCCTCGCAGGTGAGCGCGACCGCCGGCAATCCCTGCTGCACAAAGATGCTGTGGTCACCCTGATACCACTGCGGTCCGGGCCGTATACCGGGATAGGTGTCGAAGACCCGGCTCACAGCGGCTTCTATCGCGGGCGGCAGGTTGTACGTAGAGTAGTGTGTCGCTCCGTGCACATAGCCCAGCCCATCCATATTGACCACCAGACGCAGCTCGGGATAACGTGACTGCACCTGCTGCAAGTAAGCCACTTCCCCGGGAGCGGCGTAGTAGTCCTCGCCGTTGAAGGCCACGATCTCGACATCCAGAGGCAGCTCCTCCTCCTTCAGCATTTCGGCTAACAGAAGCAGCGTAACCACACCGGCAGCATTATCCAGCGCGCCGGGTGTGGTGGGCTTGCTGTCGAGGTGAGCCGTGAACAGCAGGAAGGCACTGACCTCCTTTCCAGCCGCAGCCGCCTTGCGGGCAACGATATTGCTTGCCCGGGCCTTGATGCGCCGCGATTGGATCGCCACGATTGTATCGCCCTTCCCACTCTGACCGGTGTACGCCGCCAGTCGCTCGCCGTCCTCCTGGCTTAGATAACAAGAGGGAATGTCGAAGTCACCGTCTTCGAACAGCGGTGTCGGGTATAAGCCTCCCGACATCCCCGGGCTGGGCGGGCAGGCAGTGACCAACGCCAGCGGAGCTTTCGTCTCCAGCAAGGAGATCACCTGCTGCTGCTCGTCGATGCTGAAGAAGGGAAAGCGTTTGGGCATGAAGGGTTCCGCTGCGATCTCACCGTGCAGCAGCAAGATCTTTCCGCCGGCATCCAGGGCTTGCAGTTCGGCGACGGTGCTTGCTGCCGCTAACTGTGCTGCGCCAGAAAATGCCGGCGAGAAGGGGCTCGTCTGGACAGGAAAGCTCACATCCTTGATGTGCAGGCTTGCGCCGCCATCTTCCCAATCCAGGCAGTCAAATGAAGGGGTTTCGACCTGAAAGCTGGATGGAAAAGCTTGCGAGAGGTATTCTACCGCCAGGCGGTTGGCGAGGCTGCCGGTGGAACGGCGCGGATAACGTTCGCACAGATCGTTCAACCAGCGATCTGCGATGGCATAGAGGGGATCGGGCTGCATAAGCCTCCTGGGTGATCGTCAGGGGAAAATAATCCGGAGTGGTCCGTAGACTTATACGCAAGCAGGCAGATATCGTCGCGCTGCAACGGCATAGAAACAGCTCTGCGCGCGCCGCTATTGCCGCATCTATCGCAAACCGAGCAGTCTTTCTTGTATTGCCAGAGCTTATACTGACTCACCCTGCAGCGCCAGGCTCTCAGCCGCCCATTCTAATGGGTGTTTCACCGGCGCCCCACTGCCATCGGCGATCTGCGCCTGGCAGGAAACGCCTGCCGCAGCAACCTTCGCTCCTGGTACCGCCCTGATCGCCGTCAGCAAGGATAATTCTCCTACCTGCATAGACAGCGCATGGTGCTCGGCTTCATATCCAAATGCTCCTGCCATGCCGCAGCAGCCCGAATCAATCACCTGAACGTCGTATCCAGCTGTGCGCAGCAGCTGTGCACAGGCTGCCTGGCCTACGGGCAGGCCATCGGCGGCGGGCGGGCGCGCTTTTTGGTAGCAGTGCCCGTGCAGCAGAATTGGCCCGGCTTTACAGTTGTCTGTCTCCCAGACAGGCCCTGGCTGGCGAATTAAATATTCGTCCAACATCCAGGCGCGTTTTGCCAGGCCGAGCACATACTCATCGCCGGGCAGTAAGTCGGGATACTCGTCACACAGGGTGTAAATTTCCGAGGGCTCGATGCCTGCTACCGGCAGGATGCCGCCTGGGTCACGCTCCCGGATCGCCCGCACCAGGCGGCGGGCATGGGCCTGAGCTTCGGGTACAAATCCTTTCGAGAGCAGCGTGCGCCCGGCGCCCAACACCGGCAGCAGCACCACATGCACGCCGGCAGCCTTCAACAAGGACAGCGCAGCCACACCTGCCTGCGGATGAAAGTATTCGGTGAAAGCGTCGGAGAGCAGCAGCAGCGTGCTGCCTGATCCCGCGGGCTGACCGGAGCGGAAATGTTCGGAGAAGCGCCTCGCCGCCAATTGTGGCAGGGGGCGGGCAGCCGATATTCCTAACCGCTGCTCTGCCAGCGTTCGCAGCGGCGCCCAGCTCAGCAGCGAGTTGGCGAGGGCGTGCAGCGGCTGACCCAGGCGGGCAAAACGTTCGATATATGCAAACAGGTAATCTCTCAGCCGGCGGCGAGCATAGCCCTGCTTGTAGAAATAGTGCATGAACTCGTATTTCAGCCGTGGCATATCTACCGCCGAGGGGCACTCGGCCGCGCAGCCTTTACATGCCAGACACAGTTCCAGCGCTTCATAGACGGCTTTTTCGCCCGCCATTCTGTCTGGGAACTGCCCGGTGATCAGGGCGCGCAGCAGGTTGGCGCGGCCGCGGGTAGAATGGGTTTCATCGCGCGTCGCCTGAAACGAGGGGCACATCACCCCGCCGTCCTTGCGGCACACGCCGGCGCCATTGCACATTTCAACCGCACCAAGCAATCCCCCTCCCCGGGCAGCCTCATTATCATAAGACGAAAAATCCATTACCGGAGCCCAACCCGTCTCCTGCTGGTAGGCGTCGATGCGCAGCCCGGCGTCCATTGGTGGGGTATCCGGCAATTTGCCAGGGTTCAGTAAACCGAAGGGGTCTGCAGCCTTCTTCAACAGCCGGAACGCTTGCATCACCGGTTCCCCGAACGTGCGCGGCAGCCATTCAGAGCGAGACAATCCATCGCCGTGCTCGCCAGACGCGGCCCCACCCAGCGCCAGAGCAATCTCCAGCGCTCCTTCTGCTAAGGCGCGCAGCTTTGCTCTGCCGGCAGGATCCTTCAGATTCAACATGGGACGGATGTGCAGGCAGCCAGCCGAAGCGTGGGCATAATAATCAGCCTGCACGCCGTGCTGTGAAAACAGCCGCTCCAGGTTCTCCACATAGCCGCTCAGCAGATCAACCGGGACAGCCACGTCCTCCATAAAAGCAGTGGACTTGAGCGCGCCGCGCCGCGAGGAGAGGATGCCTAGCCCAACGGTGCGCACATCCCACACTTGCTTCTGGCGGGCAGGCGCTGCGACCAGCAAGTGGTTTGGCGCGCTGGTCTGCATCAGGCGCCGGGCCAGCGCCTCCACAGCCCTGGGATCATCGCCGGCAAACTCGACCACCAGCAGGGCTTCAGCCTCTCGCCCGCCGGGCAGCTCGTCCACAAAGGCAGTAAGCTGTGCATATGCCGGAACTGCCCGCGCCAGCCGTACCAGCGTTTGCGGAATCAGCTCGACTGCCGAAGGGGCGTATCCCAACAGCTCGGGAGCTGCGGCGCAGGCCTGGGTGATGGTGGCATAGCCCAATATCACCAGCAGTTTGTGTTTGGGCTTAGGCACAAGTCGCACTTCTGCCCGGCGGATAACCGCCAGCGTCCCTTCGGAGCCTGCTAACAGGGGCGCCAGGTTAATCTCGCCGGGGATCACCGGCGGGTAGAGGTCGCCTCCGGTATCGCTGCGCGGCCAAGCATTCCAGCCCGGCGGGGCAGCGGGAGACCAGGGCAGCAGGTAGTTAATATTGTAGCCGGAGGCGCGGCGCCAGATGCGCGGCCAGGAGCGGCGGATGTCTTCAGCATAAGCGCTGCGGATGTGCAGGGCAGCCGAATAGATTGCTTCTTCAAGATTTACCGGGTATGCATCCATGGCGTGCAGCGCTGCCGGTGCGTGATCTATAGCTAGCCGCCCGGTCTGCCCGGCGCGACGCTGCGCTTCTGATAAAGCGATGGGCTCAAAGCGCGCTGCCGAGCCATCCGCCAGCACCAGGTCAACCGAGAGCAGGTGGTCGGCAGCCATGCCATACCACACCGAGTGGGCGCCGGTGGCGTTGTTTGCCAGGCTGCCGCCCAGTGTGGCGCGCTCGGCAGAAGCCGGGTCGGGGCCGAACTGCAGGCCGTGAGCGGCGGCTGCCTTGTTGAGCGAGGCCAGCACCACTCCCGGTTCTACCACCGCACTCCGGTTTTCGCCGTCCAGCTTAAGGATGTGGTTCAGATAACGCGAGCAGTCCAGCACCAGCGCATGCGCCACGGCCTGCCCTGCCAGGCTGGAGCCGGCGCCCCTGGCAAGGATAGGCGTCTGGTAACGCGCCGCCAGCTCGATCGCCGCTTGCAGCTGCTCGTCGTCGCGCGGGAAAGCCACCCCCAGCGGCTCGATCTGGTAGATGGATGCATCGGTGGCATACAGCAGGCGCGCCGCCGGGTCGCTGCGCACTTCCAGACCGGCAGATTTTAGCTCGTTTGCAAGATCGGGATTCAGGCTCATTTCGAGGGCAGATCAATCACACATATGTGCGCCAAATCGCATCACTGGCTGGTTGCTGCCAGGATATCCTGCAGCCATTCACGTTCCGCCAGCGTGCCGCCGGGATCGTTGGTCTGTTGGGATGCGACCGAAGCCTGTCCTGCCAGCCGGCGGGCGTCCTCGAAGCGATCTTCCGCAAGGGCGAGAGCAGCCTCCGCGCGCAGCAGGGTGTGCTGCTCCACAAAAGAGCGTTTGTCGGCCTGCGCCAGAAGCTGGCTGGCAGCCGCAGCATCTTTCCGGTACATAGCTAGAAAATACGTCGACTCCACCAGCACACCGCTGCGCAAGGCAGCATTGTAGCCCTCCAGGCTGGTAAGCAGCTGATCCACATAGCCGCCGGCAAGTTCGACCTCGCCGCGATCGATGTGATAGTAGTATGCCAGCAGGTAGCTCACCGCATCTTCCGCTGCTGCTCCAACGTGGTTGTCTCGCAGCGCAAGCAGGCGCTGCAGCAAGGTAGGATCATATTCCCGCGGCCTGCGCCCGCTGCGCGATTGTGCAACCATTGCCACCTGCAAACATTTGCGCTCGGCTCTTTCTCTACCTGCAACCAGATCGAGAAACTGGCGTCCATCGCTGTCGAACCCCCGGCTGTGGTAGGGAATTATATTCAACACGACCAGGATGAAGTTAGCCAGAGCAAAGTAGTTGACCAAGAAGCCTGCTTGGGAAGCCAGGTAACCACCCCTTTGAAGGACCGGCGCCAGGGCGATGACCAATAAGACGCAAAGTAAGAAGGCCAACAGGTTAGCAAGCGGACCACCAGCTACCATCATCGCGAAACGCGGGCGCAGGTTGCGATCGTCCCGGGGCATGGCTGCAGCCAGACCACCTGCCACTGCGCGGCCTCGCAGCAGGTGCAACTCCAGACGATCGCCCGTCCGGCGCAGCAAAACTGGGCCGATCATCACCATGACAAAGCGAAATCCAACCAGCAAACCTCCAGCCAGGTGTCCAAGCTCGTGCACGACGATGGCAGCAATGAAAAGCGCCGGAATGCCGAGCAGCAAGGTGATCCAGTGTGGATTATAAAACCCTACTGAGGGCTGTCCAAGCAGGCGAGCAAACCAGTCATAACTCATCGCAATGAGAATACCGCCCGCTCCACCTGCCAGAAGCAGCAGGACAGTTCGTAGAAACCAGAAAGGCTTGGACTTCAGAGAAGATCGCTTGGACATCGGTTCGGCTTCACCGTCAAGATGGGAGGCTGACTGTGCAGAGCAGATATTATACCCGCCCCGTTGGTGTTAGGGAGGCAGCCCTTCGAGTCGTTCTGCATATTTGAGGTAAGCTTTAACCACAGATTC
Organism: Anaerolineales bacterium; assembly: GCA_041736465.1. Classification (GTDB taxonomy): domain Bacteria; phylum Chloroflexota; class Anaerolineae; order Anaerolineales; family UBA4823; genus JAJUJL01. Next base: position 40,206 of record JBGSTO010000657.1, read on the forward strand.
AAAGATCTCCGCGGATGAAGATGAGGTACCTTTGGACACTTGGCAGGGAGGTGATTTTCAAGTATGGTGGGGGAAAATCCAATACATGGAAAATAACATGAAACCTGTACGCTCTTTGTTGGTCGTGATCGCAATCTTTCTGGGATTCCTGCATTCATCTGGCGTACCGGCAGCCGAGACTTCCATCCAGGCGCCCACGCTCAAATGGGCCAACGCCGGCTGTTTCAGCTCGTGGTGCGAGACCGGCTGGTACTCCTCCCCCGCGGTTGCTGATCTGGATGGCGACGGTGCGCCAGAAGTGATTGCCTCAGCCTATTCCATCGTCATTCTGGATGGCGCCAGCGGCGCGCTGGAATGGCGAATGGCCTCCGGGCACGATCGTTCTGAACCTTCCGCTTCCAACGTGGGCCGCACCTGGCCCGGCATTGCCATCGCCGATCTGGAAAAGGACGGCTCGCTGGAAATCATCACAGCTCACTCCGGCGGTTATGTCTCGGTTTACAACGCTCAGGGTTACTTCAAACCCGGCTGGCTCAGGCAGCCCACCTCCAGCGAGCTGCGCGGGCTGTCGTTGGCCGACCTGGACGGCAACGGCGACCTGGAGGTGATTGTCACTGCCGCGATCGGCTCAAAGACCAATACCTGGGTGTACGAGCACGGCGGCGGTCTGCGCCCCGGCTGGCCCCAGCTCAACAACGACAGCGGGTATGCCTGGGGAGTATATAACGACAATGCCGCCGCCGGAGACATCGACGGCGACGGGCACGCTGAGCTGGTAATCCCCTCCGATGTGCACTACATCAACGCTTATGAGGCCGATGGCAGCCAGATTCCCGCCAATCCCGCCTACGGCGGTAAAGGCTGGGGCAAGGTTGGTGTTTGGGAGAGCCTGGCGACCGAGCTGCAAGGCTGGGGCACCTGCGACCCCAGCGATGTGCGCGCCGAACGCTACCGCGCCAATTTTGCCCATGGGCCGGCAGCCATCGCCGACCTGAACGCCGACGGCTACCCCGAAATAGCCGCCACTGGAAACATGTATGACTGCATCTCCGGTTATCCCAGCAAGTACACCGCCCTGTACCTGTTCCACCCCGACCGGTTGCGCTTTTCGGCCAGTGAGTACGATTGGACCAGCATTCCCGTGGACACAGGCGCGCCGTTGAGCGAGGATTACAACCAGATCGAAAGCGTACAGTCCAACCCGGTGATCGCCGACCTGGATGGCGACGGGCACAGGGAGATCCTGTTCTCATCCTACGATGGGCGCGTCCACGCTTTCTGGTTGGACAAGACCGAGCACGACTCCTGGCCCTACTCGGTATACCAGCCCGCGGAAGGCTTCTACCGCTTCGCCTCCGAGCCGGTGGTAGCCGACCTGGACAACAACGGTACTGCCGAGGTGATCTTTGCTTCCTGGGCTCAGAAGGGCAGCGGCGCCACAGGCAAGCTCTACGTGTTGGATTACCTGGGCAGCCCGCTGCACGTGGTATCCCTACCGGCAGCCTACGGCAGCCCGGATTGGAACGGCGCCCTCGCCGCACCCACCCTGGCGAACATCGACGGCGATCTGGATTTGGAGATCGTGCTGAACACCGCCCATTCCGGTTTTGTTGCCTACGATCTTCCGGGCACATCCCAGGCACAGGTGCAGTGGCCTACCGGGCGGGGAAATTTCCTGCGCAGCAGCGAGGTCCGGCAGCAGCTCGACCTTCCACCCAGGGTCTACCTGCCCCTGCTGGGTGCGCAGAATTTTCCACAGGCGTCCGATCTCTTCAGATGAGAGGGTTGAAACTGGCGTGAAGATCACCTTCCTGGGCACCGCCGCCGCCAACGCTTACCCGGAAGCATTCTGCAGCTGCCAGAACTGCCAGCAGGCCCGCCTCCTGGGCGGACACAGCCTGCGCAAGCGCTCGGCTGCACTGGTTGATAGCGAGCTGCTCATCGACCTGGGACCAGATATCATGAGCGCTGCCCAGCAGCACCAGATCCCCCTGACTGGGGTGCGCTTCTGCCTGCAAACCCACGCCCATGCCGACCATCTGGACACCTCCCACCTGCTGTCGCGCAGCCCGGAGTTTGGCACACTAGGCGCTCCGAACCTGCACTTTTATGCTTCGCGCGGCACCCTGCGCGAAGCCTCCCGCCTGCTGGAACGCGACTGCGCCCCAGACGGCTTGCTCGATCCCGCTGTCGGCGAGCGTCTCAACCTGGCGATCCACCCCATCGATGCGCTGCAAACCTTTACCGCCGGGCGCTACCAGGTGACCGCGCTGCCTGCCAACCACGATCCTTACGTGGAGCCGCTTTTATTTGCCATCCGGGCAGACGGGCGAAACATTTTCTACGCCACCGATACCGCCTGGCTGCCTGATGAGACCTGGCAGGCCTTTCACCGTCTCAAGCTGCGCTTGGACCTGGTGATCCTGGACCACACCTACGGCCCAGCGCAGCCTGCCAGTGACCACCTCAACGCCCAGGGTGTGATCGAAACCGCCAGACGAATGCGTGCGGAAGGCGTGCTTTCTCCGCAAGGGCGCATCTTCGCTACCCACATCGCCCACGAGGGCAACCCTCCCCACCCTGAGCTGAGCGCCTACGCTGCACAGTATGGCTACGAAGTTGCCTGCGATGGACTGACCGTCTAAGAACGAAGAACCGCCAGATCTCCACGGCTACAAAGTCAGATCGGTTCCTGATGGTCAACCGTATCCGAAGAAAACCGGCGCCATCCGCTCGGACTTGAATCGGGATGTGCTGTGGCGAGCGGTCGAACCGGCTGGCTATCAAGCCGTCATGCAAGTGTCTCTGGATGATACCTGGAGTGCGCTGCGCTTCAAACCGGCTACCCTGCCCACCGGCGAGGCGTTGGTAGACTGGCACTTCTCAGGAAATAAAACCGGTCTGCGTGTCATCTACGATAAGCTGGTCAATGCTGTGAATGCTTTCGGTCAGGATGTGCGCATCAAGCCGCGCCAGAGCTATATCGTCTTCGGTCGCCGGGTGCACTTCGCCCTGGCAGCGCCCTCCACACCCAATCGCCTGGATCTTGGTCTGCGCTTGCCAGGCGTGGAACCTGTTGGCCGTTTGCAGCCTGCCGGCTCGTTTGGCAGCGGCTCGGTAACCCATCGCCTGGCGCTCACCTCTCCGGAGCAGGTGGATCAAGAAGTTTGCGATTGGCTGCAGGCTGCCTATCAAGCTGCCGGTTGAGTGGCAGCGGCACGTCCGGTGCAGCTCTCATCCGTGCTGCACCGGGCGCTGCGCTTCCATGTAGATAAAGCTGGTGATGATGCCCAACAATATCAGCGCCAGGCCATCGTTAAACAGCCAGGCTGCCAGCCCGGGGGTGAAATCTTCGTGGCTGATGACTGCCGCCACCAGGATCAAGAAGATGGAAGATGCCTGCGCCTGTAAAATCCCACGCGCCGCGCTCCAACGCGTTTCGAAAGCCAGCTCCAACCCAAGCACCCCGGGCAGGGAAAACATGGCCGCGACAACCCGGGCGCTCAATGGGGTCAAGTCCCAGGGCCACACGTTGATCAGCAGGTCAGGCGCCAGGAACAGCACCGCACCCACTACTAAAGTGACCGCACAAACCGCACCAAAAAACCGGCGCAGCCCATAGGAAGTGATGATCTCACCCTTTTCGGGAAAGAGTGGGTCTTCATAGCGGTTGGTCATCCAGGTTGCCAGGATAATAAACGGCGTGGTGAAGCTCAACCCGACCCAGGCATAGAAAGAAATGTGGCTGTGATTGAAGCTGTCCCAATGCAGGATGGTCGCAACGCCCGAAAGTAAAGTGAATGCAAAAACCGGCAGAAAACCAGCCTTTATGCGATGCCAATGGCGTGCGAGCAGTACGCTGGCAAAAAAGTAGATCCCCCCGGCATAAGCCGCTCCCAGCATCATGGCGCTCATTCCAGGCTGCAGGTTCCAGGCGAACAATCGGTTGGTCTGTCCGGGATAGAAGTACAGGATGATAAATGCTGTCATCAGAAAGGGGATCGCCAGCAAAGCGACCCAGCGGGTCAACGGCAATATACGGTCTCTGCGATCAGCAGTCATGTTCCCTCACCTTATCTCAAAACCCAGGGCATGGCGCAGCCCAAATGATACCTGCATCCTGAACAACAGACTCTCCCATCCACTCGCCTGGCGCAGTCAACTATAATTGTATACGATAGTGATGCATCCGGTACATAAAATTTACCTGAGTAAAAATTTTTATGATGAGCACCCATCTTACAGCGGTATTACAGGCCCTCTTTGTGGTCATCCTTTGGGCGACCTCCTGGGTATTGATCAAGATCGGTCTACAAGACCTGCCTCCGCTGACGTTCGCCGGTCTGCGCTATGCGCTGGCTTTCCTGATCTTGCTGCCAGTGCTCACCTGGCGGCAGGGGTTGGGCGCCCTCGCTAAACTACCGGGATGGGCGTGGAGGCGACTGGTGCTGTTAGGTGTGCTGTTCTACGCTGCCACGCAGGGTGCGATGTTCGTTGCCCTGGCTCACCTGCCGGCGGTGACAGTCAACCTGCTGTGGAGCTTCAGCAGTGTCGCGGTAGCGCTGTTGGGCATAGCCTGGCTCTCCGAGCGACCCGGCAGCCTGCAATGGGCTGGGATCTTGCTGGCGGCGATGGGAGCAGTAATTTACTTCAATCCCCTGGGGCTCAACGAGTTCTCTCTAACCGGCATCCTGGCAGCGGTGTGCGGTGTGGCAGCCAATGCTGTCTCTTCCATACTGGGGCGAGAAGTCAACCGCTCTGAAATCGCCTCTCCGTTGGCAGTCACAGTCGTGAGTATGGGGATCGGAGCAGCCTTGCTGCTGGCTGTAGGGATCGCCATCGAAGGTTTGCCCACGCTCAGCCTGCAGTCCTGGGGGATTCTGCTGTGGCTGGCGCTGGTTAACACCGCCCTGGCTTTCACCCTGTGGAACCACATCTTGCGCACCCTCTCTGCGGTGGAATCCAGCATCATCAATGGCACGATGATCATCTGGATCCCAATATTAGCGCTGCTCTTCCTGGGGGAGCAGTTGAACGGTCGTGAGCTGCTAGGGCTGGCAGCCGCGGCTGCAGGCACGCTGATGGTACAGGCACGCACGCAAAAGCCTCGCCCTGTGGAATCCGGCGGTAACAGCCTAACGCAAACATAACCCCCGTTATACCACGCCAATGCGCACGCGTGCGCTGAAATACCAATCGCGCGGCCTATCTCCAAGCTCATCCAGCGCTGCCAGGTGCAGGTGATCGATGCCCAGGTCAGAATCTCGCATGCCTTGGAGCTGCAGGCGAGCCACGCTCCCAAAGCTGCGCAGCAAGCCGGTGATGCGATCAGCATCTCCTCGCTCTACCTTGTGCAGCAGAACTTCTGTTGTGTAGCGAAACACACTGCTCTCCTGCAAGCGCTGCAGGTGCCCGGATTTATCCCACCGGCGGGTACCGCTGCCGGCTGCGCGCTCGTACGAGCGCACTCGCCCCATCACCTCCTGGAATGCTTTTGACACTCGCCAGGATAGGGTTAGCGGAGGCCAGTCGTAATCGCAGGTAGCAAACACACCGCCATCTCGCAATATCCTGCGCGCTTCGTGCAGCGTACCTTCCGGTTCCATCCAATGGAAAGACTGCGAGCAGGTAACGATGTCGGCGCAGGCTGCTGGCAAGCCTGTTTCATGGGATACACCAGAGACGTAGACCACGTTGTTCTGCGGCGTGGCGAGGCGCGCCTGGCGCAGCATGTCCTCGGTCGGGTCGATACCGGTCACCCGGCGGGCTTTCTCCGCCCAGTAGCGGGTAGACAGACCCGTACCGCAGCCCAAATCCACCACGAGCGACGGCAGTGCGACACCTGCCAGCCCGCACAGGATAACCGCCAGCTCAGGCGGCGGACTGGGCCGGTGCTGGTCGTATACATCGGCGAAGCCGGAAAATCGCCGGCGGTCGGGCGGGTAAGCGCTCATAAGGCCTTTACGCAAAGCGGTAGTGCACCGACCACTGCACGCGGCGCACCCACTCGAAGCGCGTGAACCAGTTCATCCAGCCCAGCTTGGGATCGGGTACGTCGAAGTACGACCAGTCGTCCAGGAATTTCAGCCCCGGATGCCAGCTCTCCAATTCGCGGCTTTCCGCAATTCCGAAGGTGAACTCAACATCTTTGGCAATGTTCAACCGGCGCTTCATCTTACCCATGGCGAGATTCTTCCAGGGTTGGCGCAGCCAGAACGAATTGAATACCTCCGCCACCATCTCCGCTCCCGGAAATCGAGCGCGCATCTCCAATACTAGCTGGCGCACTTTCTCCGGCTCCAGGTACATGAACAGGCCTTCAGCCAGGAAGATTATCGGGCGTTCGCCGCCGCGGGCGACTTCTTCCATCCAGGCGTAATCGTACACCGAACGGGCAATCTGGTGGTAGCGTCCGCCCGGCGGCAGAATGCGTTGTTTGAAGGCGATCATCTCCGGCAGGTCGACGTCGAACAGCTCCAGCCGCCCATCGTCCAGGCGCTGGAAGCGGGTGTCCATACCGCCTCCCAGGTTGACGACCACCCCACCGCCGTTTGCTTCCAGGAATTGGCGGGCGTAGGCATCATACTTCTTGGCGCGCATGGCGATGTGCACAACCACCTGCGGCTCGAAGCTGCCATCCGCCAGCGAGCGCAGCAGCCGGTCGGGCGAGTTCGCAATCAGAGGCGTGATCTGGCGTGCCAGCGCTACGGCGGTCTCATCCCGGATGATGGGGTCCTTGTTCTGGCTTTCGCGGGCGCGGCAGTACAGGGTGAGCAGGGCGGTAGTGTTTACAGAGGTAAGATCCGCAACTGCGGCATTCAAGGATTTTTCTTGCTCGGCAATCATAGGTATCCTCGTTTTCAAAGCCGCATCTGGTCAGTAGAATTTATCGCGCCAGACTGCCAGCCTGTCAAGAGCCTCTTCAACCGGTTTACAAGATCAGCAGCACCCCAAACACCACCAAAGCAGTGAAGATAATACGCTCGAACTGCCCGGTGGCAATCCGGCGGTTAAGCAGTCCACCGATCCAGATGGCGAGCAGAACGAACGGCAGGCTGTACAAATAAAGCCAGAATACCTGGACGCTCCACAATCCGGAAGCCGCCTGCCCCAGCATGATCAACAAGCCGGTTGGAAAGAAATAACCCTGCAGCGTGGCGCGGAAGCGCTCCGGCGACCAGCGTCTCAAGCTGCCGTACACTACTACCGGCGGCCCGTTGGTATTATAGGCTGCCCCCAGAATGCCTGCCACAAATCCGAAGGCATAAGCAAAGCGCCGCCTTCTCAGCTCGGGGGTGGGCAGGTTGACCAGCCGGAACAGGCCAAACAAGATCAGCAGCCCTCCCAGCAGGCCCTTCACCCACACTTCTGGGGCAAAGCGCAGCAGGAGCAAACCGAACGGTATCCCCAGGATGGTAGCAATGATCAGGTGGCGGTTCACCTGCCAGTCCACTTTCTGCCAGTCGCTCAGCAGGATCAGCGATGAAATTGTCGGGGCGACGATGCCCATCAAAGGGGTTGCTACCGGAAAACCGACCAGCATGCCCAACAGAGGCATCGCCAGCAGCGCGTCGCCGAAGCCAAGCGAAGCGCGTACCAGAGTGGCGGCGAAAATGATGACCACCACCCAACCATCCTGCGGCGAGATCGACAGCTCGGTCAATGCACGCTGTACAGCGAGCTATCGCTGGATGTACGAAGGAAAGCGTCGCGGGTCGGTAATCGGATCGATGGCGCCAGGATCCGGTGGAAAGTCAACCGGGATATCCGGTGAAATGACAGCTTCAGACAGCGGCCATTCGCCGCGCAGGGCAAGCCGGGCGTTCAGCGCTGCCTGGGTTTGAACCGTGCCCTGGCCGATAACCGGCAAAAAGACATCGTTGCCCAAGCGCACGGGCGACAGATTGAGCAGAGCGGGTTCGCGCACCCAGCCTGAGTAATCGTTGAAGTCCACATACCACCAGTGATCGCCCTTTGCCAGCACCCCATCCAGCGCGCTGAAGTGATCGACGATCTCTCCCGCCAGACCTGCACCTGCGCTGGCAACGGCAGCGTAATTGCTGCCCGGCCCCAGACGCACCGAGGTCTGGGAGGTGACCAGCACCTCCTGGGTGAAAGAGAAGGTGTGCGAAACGCTGATCGGTTGGCTGACGATCATCATCAGGCTGGTGCCCACCAGCGGCTCCACCAGGCTGGTCTCATCCGTCCAGGAGACGCCGTAGGTTTGATCCAACGGCATCAGCGCCTCCGAGGGAGCGGAGCCATCGGCTGCCAAAATGCCGCAGTCGCGGGTGAAGTTGCAGGTTGTGTTGTTGACCACGGCGTTATTGACCACCATGGTGGAGGATCCGCCGGAGTCCAGAGAGACGCCATCCGTTGCTCCCAAAGTCGGAACAACCCAATTGACCAGCTCTGGGATGGATATTCCATAGCTGTCCGGGTTGAAACCATCAACGACGATGAAATATACATACTCGATCAAACCCCCGCTGCGCTTGAAAGCAACCGCGGTGCGTGAGTTGGGCACATTCGCATCGGGATTGTCAAAACTGATGCGCTCTTCCCCATCCGTAAGGAAATGATAATCCCCACCCAATGCGGCGTACGCCTTCACCCAGGGGCGTTTAACCGGCTCTGATAGGCAGTCAGCCACTTCCTGCGTCAAGCGCACTTCGCTGCCCGCCTGGATGGCGCCGCTGTTTACCCGGCTGAGCACAGAGCTGCGCACATCTCCCCAAAACGCCAGCACCACCGAGTCGAACGGGATCGGCGTAGAGCCTTTATTGATGCGAATTTCGCTTACGTAGCCCCGCACGTACGCCGGATCGGATATCAGCAGCGCAGGGCGCTCGAGCTGCACGACAATCTCCAAAACCGGATCGGTATTTGAGGCAACGGTATTGGTATCGGAGTCATACTGCGGCGTGTACAAGAGAAAGCTTTCGTCTGTTCGAAGCACATTTACGCCGGACAGGTTGGGGTTGTAGCCGTCTGGAAAGGTTACGTCGTTTTTCTCTGCTACATAATACACACACCTACCAATGAACGCCTGCCGGTCCAACGTCCAGGTGAATCCGGCATCGCCGATTGTCGGTGTATAGCGATGGGCGTGCCAGGAAGAATTTATTACCCCGCTCCACGGCTCCCCGGTAGCGCCGTCGAAATAGTACCCATTAACCGCTGCCACCACCTGGTTGCGGTTGCCCCACTGCTGCCCCCAATAGTTGATCGCCTGGTCGTAGCGTAGCGCCATATTCAATACCGTTTCTCTTCCCGCGGCGATCCGCCCGGTGCCGATGCCGGTATCGATGGTGACGTTCGGATTGCTGGGATCGGCGCGGGTGACAAAGATCTGAATCTTGCGCGGGCTGGTCAGGTTAAATATCTGGAAATCCACACCCGGAGCCACCGGCGTCCAGGCATCCGGAACCTCGGGTTGGTCTGGTTCTGCCTGCGCCAGGGCGCTCTGCAGCGAGACTGCCAGGCAAACGACGATCAAAATCAACACTCGTAAGCTTCTCATCACCGGTCTCTCCAATTGGCGTAGTGCGATGATACCGTCTAAATGCGATTCCGGCAAGTTTGTTATTCAGAGCAGGCGTTCATCTGTCCAGGATGGCTTGAATTTCCTGGGCATGCTCCAGGTAATGCTCGAACAGGTTGCCGGCGATCAGTTCCCAGGGTATCCAATCCTCGGGCATATTTTCGAAGTGCTGCGCCGAGTTCATGGCCTCGTCCGGCAGCCGGCCCAACTCTTCAATCAGACTGGTATAGTTGGCCCGCGTCTCGGAGAGCAAATCTGCCAGTGATCGCTGTCGTTCCTGGCGCTCGATCTCGGCATTGCGCTCATCGGTGGGCAATTCCCACAACGGCGATCCCGCCAGAACGCGCTGGCGCAGCAAGCTGAGCATTTCACGCTCATACCAGTTGATGTGAATGACCAGCGCCTTCAGGCGCTCACCAACCTGATTCTCAGGCTGCCCGGCGAGCATTTCCAGCACCTGCTCCCAACCAGCCCGGGCTTCAACCTGTTTTTGGAGAAACGATCTCCTATTCATCGGGACGTCCTATCGCCTACTCAAAATATACTGGTGAATATGCTAACATAAAACCCCACAGTGTGGTCATTTTATTTCCGTTATACCTCAGTAGTACCAGGAGTGGGTTATTCGTAGTGAACGGCTTCCAGGATGCGAGTGCGCGCCGCTCTCAGGGTTGGTAGCAGAGCCGCCGCCTGCGAGGTCAGGAACGCGATCAGCACCGCCATCGCAACGCGCTCTGGGGGGAGCACGTAGGTCAGGCGGTAGCCGGACATGCTGGTCATCGCCGTCAAAAACAAGCGTGAGAGCAGAACACCGAACGTCAAACCCATCAATCCACCAATCAGTCCCATCAACGCGGCTTCCGAAAGCACCATACGCATCAATTGGCCGCGCGTCATCCCAACACTGCGCAGCATACCAATCTCCTGGGTGCGTTCCATAACGTTCATTGTCAAGGTATTGGTAATCCCCATAAAGCCTACCAGCATGGCAATCAGGGCCAAAACGTCGAACATACGAAAGGCCTGCTGCATCAAGGTGGATATGCGCCCCAATAGTGACTGGTTCGACTCGATGACAAGACGTTCACTGTCACCGTAGCGCATATCTATTTCATCGCGCACCTGGTCCGGCGTGTAACCTGCAGCAACTTTGACCAGCAGCGTATTGGCATCTCGCAGTCGGAAGTGGCGTTCCATATCCAGCCAGGATCCGTCGATGACTAATCCCTGGTTGTAGAAATCCACCACGACTGCGGCGATGGTGAATTGGCGCTCACCGGAGCGAGTCTTCAACCAGATTAAGTCACCCGGCTGTAGGCCGGATTTTTCGGAGATTACGCTGGAGATGTATACGTAACCACCTGTCGCTAATTTCTGCAAAGCAGATGGATCCGACTGGCTGTATACGAAATTGGTAACCCGGCTGTAAGATGCCGGATCCAGTGCCATAAAGTTCACCGTTTCCCAATCCGTGCCCGGAACGCGCCACTCTGCTTCGAAATAGCGCACCGGAGCAACCGCCTGCACCCCGGGCACGCCTTCGATACGCCGGATAACATTTTCACGGATCGGTACGACAGAGGTGACGTACAGGTCACCACCCATGTACCCCTGCAGCCATTCATCAAGGTCGCCTTTAAACGAATCGGTCATCACCCACACGACCACGATCATAGCCACACCGATCATCAATGCCGCCACCGTAAGCGTCGTGCGCAGGCGCGAGCGCTGGATATTGCGGCTGCCTAACTGTCCTATTCGCCCAAATAATAGCCCCATCAATGGGCGGGCGGCTCGCTCCCAAACATTCACTGTGACTGGAATAACCAGTGCGCCCCCAAAGAACAAAGCAAAGACCATTATGCTGCCGAAGCGGAACTGTGGATCGTCGGGGAAGGGGTTGAAAACCAGGCCCAGTCCGGCTGCAATCAACAAACCCAAACCCGGTATCCACCCAAAGCGAATCACCCAGCCTTCATGCGCGGATGCTCGGGCGCGCAGCGCTTCAAGAGGCGATACTCGCCCGGCGTTGATAGCAGGGATCGCCGCTGCCAGGGCAGCGACCAACATACCGACAGCAACACCTGTGGCGACCAGACCGGGAGGTGCTTCAGAGACTGTCACCTCTTGAGCAATCATCACCACCATCAGGCGCGATAAGCCGCTCGCCATTAAAAATCCCAACCCCACACCCAGAGTCGATCCTACGCCACCCATAACCAGTGCCTCGGAAAGCACCTGGAATATGATCTGCCACCGGGTCATCCCCATAGTGCGCAGCATGCCAAACTCGCGCGTTCTCTCGACAACGGTCATCGAAAAGGAGTTATAGATTAAGAAAGCGCCCACAAACAGAGCCATGGCGCTAAGAAAGTTCAACCCGATCTGGTAGTTGCTCAGCATCTGAGTCATTCGTCGCCCTTGAGATGCCGGGTAAACCACTGAAAATTTCTCCCCCAGATAACTCTGCAAACGCAGGCGCTCTGTCTCCAGAGCATCGGAAGACAGGTCTGGCGCCAACAGGATGTCGATCTGGTCCAGCTTGCCGGAACGGTCAAAAATCCTTTGTGCCGTCTCCAGAGGCAGCACACCGAAAGCCCCGTTGTTGAGCTGACCGGTGCCATCGCGCTCGATCAATCCAACGACGCGCAGTTTCTCAACTTTGCCAGCTGCCAGGAACTCCACAAACCGCCCCAACTCAATCTCATTCTCATCGGCATAGCTCTGAACCAATACGATTTCATCTGCTTGCAGATCAGCCGACAGGAAACGGCCCTCTGCCAGCGAATACTTGCGCACCTGCTCATCTCGCTGCGGGTCGATGCCGTACAGCAGCAGACCGCCGAGATCTGTTCCAAAGAAACTTAAATCGATACCTCCCGATTGGGTCGTTTTTGCCAGAACTGTTTGCACCTGCAAGGTTGGAAGTGCAGCCTGCACCCCGGGCACTTTTCCCAGGCGCTCTGCCAGGCTATCTGGAAAACCCGTTTCATCGCCCTGGCGGCTGGTTACAATCAAGTCAGCTTTCCCCGAGGTATTCTCGAACAAGCGCACGATTGCATCCAACGCCGATTGGTTGGTAATGCCAATAGCAATGATCGCCGCAACGCCCAGGATAATCCCGAACGTGCTTAGCGTAGCACGCAGTGGGCGAGCCAGGATCGAGCGAATGGCAAGCAGGCGCAGGTATTTCACAAGGTCACCACATTACCTCAGTCGCCCAGTTCCTGCATGCGGGCGATGATCTGGTGCAGGTTCTCGCTTCTGGCTGCGTGCGGCTCAAAGTTTAACTCGCCATCCACCAGACCATCGCGCAGAAAAACCACCCGGTCAGCAAACGATGCTGCCCGCGGGTCGTGTGTTACAACCACGATCGCTTGCTGCAGCTCGTCACACGACCGGCGCAGCAGCTCCATCACCGCCGTACCAGTCTTGGAGTCCAGATTGCCCGTTGGCTCATCTGCGAGTAAGATAGCCGGTTCGGTGATCAAGGCGCGCGCCAGGGCTACCCGCTGCTGCTCCCCGCCGGAGAGCTGTTCCGGTTTATGGCGGCGCCGATCCGCTAAACCGGTCAACTGCAGCAGGTTTTCCAGGCGGTCTGCGAACTTGCGAATATCTTTACCATCAATCAGCAGGGGTAGGGTTATGTTTTCCTCTGCGCTTAATGTTGGCAGCAAGTTGAAGAACTGAAATACAAAGCCAATATTACGCCGGCGCAGCAGTGTTACTTGATTGTCCTTCAAGAGAGAAAGGCGTTTACTCGCAAGGTGAATCTCACCTGCCGAAGGTTTGTCCAGCCCGCCAATCAGGTGCAGTAAAGTCGATTTTCCACTGCCGGAAGGCCCCATGATAGCGACAAACTCGCCCTTCTCCACCAAGAAATCTACACCTGCCAGGGCATGCACGTGGTGATTTCCCAGGATATATTCTTTTTTCAAAGCACTGGCTTCCAATACAGGCATATGGCCTCCTCAAAATCCCTCCGTCGCGCGGCCGGCGGGCTGATCCTGGATGTAAATATCACCCTGGTAGCCATCCAGCTCCACCAAAGTACCATCCATTAGCTCCATAGCTCCAGGCACTGAAACAACCGCAGGAATGCCAAATTCTCGCGCCACGATCGAGCTATGCGACAAGATGCCACCGGACTCAGCGATCACACCCCCTGCCCGGGTGAACAGGGGTGTCCAGCCAACATCGGAAAACGGAATCACCAACACATCGCCGGGCTGCAGCTTGGAAAAATCGCTCAGGCCGCGTATCACTTTTACTGGCCCGCAATAGTAACCTCCTGAGGTTGGCACCCCACATAGTTTACGAGCGCCGGATGAACGCACTGGCGGTATTTGGTCTCCATAGATCAATTCCGGTAATGTAGCGTATTGGCATTGCAGCATCTCTTCCTTGCGCCTGGTCACAAGCTCAACAAAACCAGCCCCGTCCGATTGGCCTTCAGCCCAGGCATGGAGTTCCCGCTTGTTCAGGTAAAAGATATCCTCCCATCTCCCTAGAAAGCCTCGTTCCACCAGGTGCCCTCCCAGGGCGCGAAGTGTAACTCTCAAGACCATTAAGGTATATGTGTATAACGCGCTGTAGCTTTCCCGGTGCAGGCGGAATTCTCTTGCGCGTTGGTATAAAAATTCCAGTATTTTGAAACCTGGAACGGAGCTGCGCAAATCTTCCAAACACACTTTTTTCGCCTGAGATGCTGCCGGCGGTGTGTACTCGCATATCAACCGCAGGATTAATCCCGGATTCTCACGCCACGGCACGCTGGTGAAATCCACGGTGCTGTCGCTGATGTGGCCGTAGTCGTGCAGAAATTCATCGAATAGCTGGCGGAAGGTTTCCAACTCGGGGCGCTGCTCCAAAACGCGGATATCGCCACGGCGCAAATCCTGCTGCAGCTCTTCATCCATCTCTCGCATCTTGACGTTCAGCCTGGCGAGCTGAAAATTGGGATCATAGGTCTGTAACTGCTCCCATCCATCGGTCAGGTTGAATTGCTCTGGGTCTACCTGGCGCGCCTTCAAACGCGAGCGGAATATGGCATTGTAAAGCTGCATGAGAATAATGGATATGATGGTGTGATAGGAGATTCTCTCCTGAAGTTCAACAATTAGATCAACTCGTCGTAATAGCGCTTTTGGGCTCATCGTGCTGGAGACATCCAGGTCAATGCTGTGAACTTGCTGATTCAGTAATAAATAAATCCGTTCAGCTTCGGGGCCAAAACGCAGCAGTTTCACAAGGAATCGAATAACCTGCGGCATCCGCCTTGCGAACCCAATACCCGGCATGAATTTCGGTCGCTTACCTCCTTTCGGTACCATGCCCATCATGATTTCCAGTGAGTCACGCGGCATTCCCAACTGAGAGAAGATATCGCCAAACACTCCCATATTGTAATAAGCCCGGTAATGAAAGGCGCGCACCATTTGGTCTGGGTTGATGTGTGTCTTTCCCACCAGCTCATCCAGGATCCGCACCCACTGGCGAGAGTGGATAGGGATGGAAATGGACCAAACCAGGGGTTTGATCAAGCCTGGTGTCATTTCACGTGATATGCGATTGCTATAAATATCACCGGTGTGCAATGCCGTGATATCCCTCAGCTGTACCCAATACACCGCCTGCCCATCGTAGATCCATTCCAGGTCGACCTGGCGTTTGAACATCCGGGCGATTCGGTTTGTTTGAGCGAAGATGTGATCGAGCACGGCTTTTGGTAAGATTTCTTCCTGTGGCTGCTCGATATACGCCCCCCAACGCAGAACCCAACGAAAAGGGGTGACACCAGCTTGAAGCAGTTGGGCGCCATCACCGCGCACCGCTTCGATTACAATCTCATCGCGTCCGGTGACCGGGTTGCGGGAGAATGCCACCCCAGAAATATGCGGCGTAACCATCTCCTGAATAATCACCGCCATGCGCATCTCGTTCGGGCTTGCCTGCGAATGCGCCTGATATGATTTTACAAGCTCGGTGTGCGTAGCCTGCCAGACATCTTGAAGAGCTTGTAAAACCGCCGCCGGGCCTTTGACATCTAATATGCTGGAAAATTGACCGGCAAATGAGTGCTGCTGGCTGTCCTCAACATCTGCCGAGGAGCGTACGGCATATGCCCTGTCCGGCTTAATGATCTTTTGGAGTTCTCGAGATAGTTTTTCGCTGACACCGGGTTTATCGCCGTGATAATCCAAATAGGCATGCCAGGTGCAAACATAGGTAACAGGAATATTTATTTTTTTTAGACTTAAACGCTGCAGGTTGAGCGCCTTGCTGCCTGCCGATTTCGGTAATCTACCACCGCGAAGCGATAATATGTATTTGGACATAATCCCGTCTCATTTTTTCGATAAACCGATCTTGTTCATCAGCTGCAGCATTGCTCTACCCATCGGAAATTTGTCCATACTACTGCGCATATCGCCCTTTCCATATTTTTTTCGCAGCCGGATGATGTCGCGCAGCTCGGGTGTCATCGCCAAAACGAATAATATGTTGACGATCACCGCGTACCAAACATACCCGGGTCCTCGATACAAAATCAGAAACCAGGGGATTGCCAGCACCACACCCGCCATGTAGGCAACAAGCATATCCTGCAAAAACAGCATGCCAATAAACATTCCCATGCTGGGGATTACCACAGCGCCGATTGGATCCAGAGCGAATAAACCGCCGTAAAACGCTGATATGCCGCGCCCGCCCTTAAAACGGTAATACACCGGCCAGCAGTGTCCCACGAATCCGGTGAGCGCGACGATGATTTGATAGCCCTCACCCGGATAAATTAATCGAAAAACAAGCACGGGAGCAAATACTTTGATGATGTCGAGCAGCCCGATGCTGCAGCCAATACGCGAACCATATTTCATAGATGCGGTGTTGGCTCCCATGGCGTGCATCGGCATCCGCTCATCGGTGCCATCGATAGGCATACTAATGTCACTGATATCTGCATTCGGATCGATAAGGCGGGGAATCAGCCGGGCAAAAGAGATAGCGCCCAAAAAATAACCTGTTATGGCTGCAAGAAGTGCAACGATCGGGTCCATACGCTACCCTCCGACCTATGCAAACGTAACTTCCACTCTCTACAGTCGATTGTACCGGAAATCATCCAGCAGACTAGTGCCAAATGTCACATTCTTATCAGGGGCATGAATTTGATGCATACCACCATCCTGCAGCGTTGTATTTAATCAGATAAATTCTTTTACTGGATTGTTGCGTGCTCGCCACTAATGAGATAAGATAATACCAGCACCTGCGCTGAGATCCTGGTTCACATTGCACCCACATTAGTGCTTGCCCCCTGGACATGAGCCGATGATAGAGAACTTCCTGCGCACCAAACTGGTCGTTCCACCGCTGCGCCAAAACCTGGTACCGCGCCAGCGATTGGTACAGCGCCTGAATGCCGGACTTCAACCCGGTATTCGCATGCTGCTGGTAGCCGCCCCGGCAGGCTTCGGCAAAACCACACTGGTCAGCACCTGGGCACAGAGCGCTGCTGTGACCATCGCATGGCTCAGCCTGGATGATGGCGATAACGATCTGAACAGGTTCTGGCGTTATGTGACCGCCGCCCTGGCAGCCGCTCAGCCGGAGATCGGCGAGCTTTCCCGATCGATCCTATCGACCGGCGTCTCTCCCCCTCTGGATGCCATCCAGTCGCTGCTAGTCAACCAGCTGGCGGAGGTCAACGGGCCGCTGCTGCTGGTGTTGGACGATTACCATCACATCCTCAACGAACAAATTCACGACAGCTTGAACCGGTTCACCGACCGCATGCCCCACCAGCACCGGCTGGTTGTGATGTCACGCTCCGATCCTGCTCTGCTGCTGGCCCGGCGGCGGGCGCGCGGCGAGCTGCTAGAAGTTCGCACCGCAGACCTGCGCTTCACCAGCGATGAGATCTACCTGCTGCTGAATGAAACCCTCAAGCTGGGTTTAACCCGGGAGGATATTGCTGCTCTGGACAGCCGGCTGGAAGGCTGGATCGCCGGATTGACCCTGACTGCTATCGCGCTTGAAGCAGCTCCCGACCGGCATGCCTACGTACAGGCTCTGCAAGGCGACGACCGCTATATCGCCGATTACCTGATCGAGGAAGTTCTCGAACGCCAGCCGCCTGATCTCCAGGAATTTCTGCTCAACACTTCGGTGCTGTCGCAAATGTGTGCCCCGCTGTGCAGCGCGCTGACCGACCGCCCCGATGCTCAGGCAATTCTGATTGCCCTGGAAAAATCGAACCTGTTCATCACCCCACTCGACAACCGGCGCGAATGGTTCCGCTACCATCCCTTGTTCGCCAGCCTGCTGCGCCACCGCCTGGTTGAGCTACGCGGTGAGCAGGTGGAGAAATCACTCCTTAAGCGCGCAGCCGCCTGGTACGCCGCCAACAAGCTGCCCGTTCAGGCGGTTGAAATCGCGCTCTCCGGTGGGGATATTGAGCATGCCGTGATTTTGATCGAAGATCAGCTCCAGGAGCTGTTTATGCAAAGCGAGATCTCGACCCTGCACACCTGGTCGCTCTCGCTGCCCGATCGATTACTGCAGGGAAACCCCCGCCTGTGCGTTGCATTCGGCTGGGCCGCGCATGCCAGCGGACACCCTCAGGACTGCCGGCGCTTTCTCGATCTCCTCTACCGGACTGCTGGGATGACCAGCGAGCACTACTTGAATCGCAGACAGGGGAGCGACCAGCTCGATCCCATGCTCCAATCGGCGCTCATCGAAGCGGCTGCCATCGAAGCCAGGCTGTCAACCGATGAATTCGATTTCGATCGCACGTTGAGGTTGGGAAATGAGCTGCTCCCCTACCTGACGCCGGAACGCGACCGGCAGCCCAGCGCCTTCAACTTGCCCAGTCACCTGCGCTCGCCGATCGTATTTACCCTGGGACTGGTTGCTTACCTGAGGGGTGAAACCGGAGCAGCAAGAGCAGCCTTCGATGATGCAGCGCAGGATGGGCAGCGGTTGGGCAACGTTCACATCATCGCCCTGGCTTTAGGGCACCTGGGGGAGGTGCAGCATCTGTGCGCCGAGCTCCACCAGGCAGAGGCTACCTACCACCGCTCGCTGCAAATCGCCGCCGAATTCAAGAATCGCCCGTCTCCATTTTTCGGCATCGCCTACGCCGGTCTGGGCGCACTGGCTTTTGAAAGAAACGACCTGGATGAAGCTGCCAGCTACCTGCTGGAAAGTCTGGATATGGGGCGGCTGTGGCGGAGCTGGGAAGTGCTCCTGCCCGCTGGAATCAGCCTTGCTAGGCTGCACGACTCCCGTCACGATCTTGATGCCGCACTCTCGGTGCTCGTCCAGGTGGAGCAGCTTACTCAAAGCATAACCCCATTAGCCGTGCCTCTGCTCAACGCCACACGCGCTGTTCTTTGGGCGCGCCAGGGCAGGCTGGCAGATGCCCTCCAATGGGCTTTGCAGGTACCAGATCAGCCTGCCGATGGTCTGTGGTTGATTCACGAATCGCTGCGCATCGCCGCGGCGCGCATCTTTTACATCGCCAGGCAGCCAGATCAGGCCCTGGCAATCCTGGAGAGCATTATCCCCTCCGCCAGCGCTGCAGGGCGCCGCAGCCGGCTGCTGGAAGCGCTGCTGCTGCAGGCGCTCGCCTACCAGGATACAGGCAAGGCAGAGCTGGCCGCGGGAAGCCTGGATCGTGCATTGCAAATCGGAAGTCACAGCGGTCACCTGCGCACATTTACCAATGAAGCCGACGCCTTATACCAGGCTTTGGCAGCGAAGCGCAGCAGCGTAGCGCCAGACTTACGCGTATACCTGGATCGCATCCTGGCGACCTTCCCCGCCGAGCTGCCCGAGCTGGCGCCGCCAGATTCCCCTGATGCTGCAGAGTGGATGACTGCCGAAGCTGCCTCATTCGAGCCGCTGAGCGAACGCGAGCTGCAGGTGCTGGCGCTGATCGCCCAGGGTTTGACCAACCCGGAGATTGCCGACCGGCTCTATCTCTCACCCAATACGCTCAAAGCCCATACGCAGAATATCTACGCCAAGCTGGATGTACACAGCCGCGTACAGGCGGTCAATAAAGCCCGCCAGTTGGGCTTTCTGCCGCTTGAATAAACCCGGAAATGCCATCCCTGCAGGCGTGGGCTCGCATTAACCCACGCCTGTTTTTGTCCAAGAAAGTTAACCCACTCAATTAACCCATTTGCATCTTGTTTTTAATCCCCTCCATTTGCTAAAGTAACTGTGAAGCACATGTGAGGAGATGCATTGATGTCATTTTTCGACGAAAAATTGAGATTGGACCAGCCTGCCCGCTATATCATCGAGGTGCAGGGTCGCCTGGCGCAGGATTGGTCCGATCATTTCAGCGGGATGGAACTGGAGGTGATCAACACCCCCTCGGGCAGCCCGATCACCCGCCTGAGCGGTGTGCTTCCCGATCAGCCTGCGCTGCATGGTCTCCTCCAGCAAATTCGCGATTACAACCTGCCGCTGCTGCGAGTTGAATTCACGGGCACGGCGGAAAAGTGAGCAAGCTGGCTCACCGAAGTCAGGCAACAGCTATACGCAATCGTTCTATATTGAGGAGAAACGCAAAATGAATGGAAATCCGGCAATTGAAGTACGCAATCTGGAAAAATCCTTCGGAGATCTGAAAGCCGTTCGTGGCGTGTCTTTCCAGGCATCGCAAGGCGAGATTCTAAGCCTGCTGGGTCCAAATGGCGCGGGCAAATCCACCACCATCTCCATGCTGGCAGGTTTGCTCGAACCTGATGGCGGCGAGGCCAGCATCATGGGGCACTCGGTCGTCTCCCAGCCGCAGCAGGCGCGCGCCTCCCTGGGTGTGGTGCCGCAGGACATTGCCCTGTACCCCGATCTCTCAGCGCGCGAGAACCTCGCCTTTTGGGGCAAGATGTACGGGCTGCGCGGCCCCGCGCTGAAAGCCCGGGTTGACGAGGTGCTCCAGGTGATCGGGTTAAGCGAACGGCAGCGCGACCGGGTGGGCACTTTCTCCGGCGGGATGAAGCGCAGGGTGAACATCGGCGCAGCGCTGCTGCATAAACCCGATGTGGTCATCATGGACGAGCCCACGGTAGGCATCGACCCGCAGAGCCGCAGGCACATTCTCGACAACGTCAAAGAGCTCAACCGGCAGGGTATGACTGTGCTGTACACCACCCATTACATGGAAGAAGCTGAAGAGCTTTCCGACCACATTGCCATCATGGATCAGGGAGAGATCATCGCCTGCGGCACGCACGCCGAATTGATCCGCATGGTAGGCGAACAGACGCGCATCGACCTGACGCTGAATGTCGAGGCCGAGACCCTGCTGCCCGCCTGGCGGTTGGTCGAGGGCGTGTCTCAGGCGACGGCAGCGAATGGGGTCGCCACGGTATTGGTGGATGACTCCAACCGGGTGCTGCCGCGTTTGTTCGACCTCGCCGGTCAGGTAGGTGTGCGCATCACCTCGGTAGATATCCGCGAGCCAAACCTGGAAGCGGTCTTTTTGCATCTGACCGGCAAAGCTCTGCGGGACGGTTAGCCATGAAAATTCTGGACATTGCCCTCAATGATTTCACCCGCTCAGTGCGCAGCCTGTTCGCCATCGGCATGATGGTAATCGCCCCGTTGGTGATCACCGGGTTGATCTACCTGGCATTTGGCGGCATGAGCGGCGGGAGCAGCGACCTGCCGGTCATTCAGGTAGGCATCGTCAACCTGGACGAACCCCCGGCGGATGCCCCCCTGTCGCTTGGGAAAACCCTGGCGGATATGTACACAGACCCAAGCGTGGCAAGCTACATTAGCTCGCAAAGCTACCCGGATGAAGCCAGCGCCCGGGCAGCCGTTGAAGCCCAGCAAATTCAGGCGGCAGTCATTGCGCCCCCGGATCTGACCCAGGCTCTGATGAACAACCAGCCAGTCCCACCGGTGAGAATCTTGCAGGATCCAACCGCCTTGATCGGTCCGCTGGTGGTCAAGAATATGGCGCAGTCCCTGCTGGACGGTATTAACGGGGCGCGTATTGCCATACGGGTCTCGGGCGAACGCCTCACGGCCCACGGTTCAGAGATTCAGCCCGCGAACCAGACTGCCTTGATAAATGGCTACCAGGAATGGTTCACCACCTTCCAGCGCGATCTGTTTCACAGCCCCCAGGCAGCAGTGGTCTTGAGCTCACCACAAAACGCACCGGATGAGAATTCTCATGCGAGCGACCCTGTGGCAGCTATCTTAAGCCAGATTATGGCTGGGCAGATGATCTTCTTTGCCTTCTTCACCGGTGCAAATGCGATGCAGTCGATCTTGAAAGAGGAAGAAGAAGGCACCCTGGCGCGTCTGTTCACCACGCCTACCAGCCGGACCGCTATCCTGACGGGCAAATTCCTGGCAGTGGTGCTGACCGTCTTCGGGCAGGGGCTGGTGCTTCTGCTGGTCGGGCGGCTGCTTTTCCAGGTACAGTGGGGTCTACCGGGCAGCGTGCTCCTGGCGCTCATCAGCCAGATCGCCGCGGCAAGCGGGCTGGGAGTGCTTCTGATCTCGCTGGTAAAAGACACCCGCCAGGCCGGACCTGTGATCGGGGGTGCCCTGACCGGACTGGGCATGCTCGGCGGGTTGTTTTTCGTGGGCATGCAGATGCCGGAGGCTTTCACCCGAATTGCAGACTTCACACCTCAGGGCTGGACATTGCAGGCCTGGAGGCTTGCTATGACTGGAG
Organism: Anaerolineales bacterium; assembly: GCA_041736465.1. GTDB lineage: Bacteria > Chloroflexota > Anaerolineae > Anaerolineales > UBA4823 > JAJUJL01. The sequence continues at coordinate 62,465 of JBGSTO010000657.1, forward strand.
CTACTGCAGTTGAGATCCTGCCAGCTTTCTTGATCCTGGTTGGCATGGGCGCCGCCATGTTCATTCTCGGGGCGATCCGTTTCCGCCGCCGATTTGCCTGAAACCCAACGGAGTACACCAATGAGCATTCTCGATATTGCCTTCAAAGACTTGCTGCAGGTTCTGCGGGACAAACGCTCCCTGCTCTTCATCGTTGCCATGCCCCTGATTTTCACGTTCGTCATGGGCTTTGCTTATCGTGGTATGGTACAGACGCCCGACCTGCGCCTGGCGCTCGGGCTGGTGGATCAAGATCCAGAGGGTCAGCTGAGTGCAGCGTTGGGCTCCGAGCTGGAACAGGCGGAAGGGCTGCGGCTGGAAAGGATTGACCTGCCAGATGCCCAGGAAGCCGTGCGCAGCGGCAATCTGTCAGCAGTGCTGGTGATACCGGCAGATTACAGCGCTAAAACCCTGGCAGGCGAGAGCGTGCAGCTTCTCCTGGTGGTGGATCCGTTCAGCAACCAGGGGCAGTCGGCTCTCGAGCTGGTGCGCCCGGTAGTGATGCACCTGTCAAGTTCTGTGCAGATTGCAGAGCTTAGCCTGCAGCAGCTGGAGGCGCTGGCGCCGCTGGCGGACGAGGCTGCGCGGCGGTCGGAGAAATCCGCCGCATTCCAGGCGGCTGCGCTTGCCTGGACGCAGGCTCAGGATGCAGCGCGTGTGCAGGTGGAAAAGGTCACCGGCGCCCAACCATCTGGCGCTTCGACGCCATTCGGAGGCAACCCCTACAACCAATCCTCACCCGGCATCCTAGTGATGTTCACCTTGTTTGGGCTGATCACTTCCGCCACTCTGCTGGTGCAGGAGCGCAAGTCACGCACCCTGCAGCGCATGATGACCACCGCCCTGCACACCTGGGAGATCATCGCCGGGCATTTGCTGGCGATGTTCTTGCTGGTGATGCTGCAGAGCCTGCTGCTGATCGTCTTCGGGCAGCTTGTTTTGGGCGTGGACTACATGCGCCAGCCCTTTGCTATCTTGCTGGTGATGACCAGCCTGGCTGCCTGGGCGGCAGCCCTGGGACTGCTGATCGGCACCATCGCCAAAGGCGACGAGCAGGTTATCCTGATCGCCATGATCAGTATGTTTCTGCTCTCCGCTCTGGGAGGCGCCTGGTTCCCGCTAGAAGGCGCCGGCAGGACGTTTGCCGCGGTAGGCGCGTTGACTCCCACAGCCTGGGCGATGACCGGTTTCCAGAACCTGCTGGTGCGCGGCCTGTCATTCGATGCTGCCCTGCTGCCCTCTGCCGTACAGCTGGCGTATGCGCTGCTTTTCTTTGCAGTGGCGGTATGGCAGTTCCGTAAACAGGTGGCTTGAGCGGGGGTTTCCTTGAGCTGATTTAGCAACTTACAAACCCTGCTTCTCCGGCTTCAACCTGCAGTGGTGCAGCGAGCGGAAGAGCAGGGTTTTTGCTTTACAGGTCTGCGAATTCGAGCAGCAGGCGGCGCAGCGCCTCCACCAGAGCCCGCAAGTCCTGCGGGGTGTTGTAGGCCTGCACCGAGATGCGTACAAAGTGCCTGCCGTTCCATTCGATCAAGGGCACTTCGATGCGATAACGTTCGTACAGGGCAGTCTTCAAGCCCAGAAGGTCTCGCAGCTTTGGCAGCTCAGCGGCTGCCATCTGCACGTAAAAACCCTTATCTGGCGGGCAAATCTGCGGCAAACCGGTCAGCTCAGATAACTGTACCAGGGTATCCGCCAGAAGCAGGCGGCAGCGTTCACGCACCGCAGGCCAATCATGAGTTTGCATGAACTCCAGGGCTGCCGGCACCGCCAGCGCCGCCGCCGGATCGTGCGTGCCGGTCCACTCCAACAGGTCGATGAAGCGTGAGCCGGTGGTGAAATCCGCCGCTGCCTGGTAGCCCCAGCTCACCACCAGCGGCTGGATCAAATCCTGTACCTCACGCCGGGCATAGAGAAAGCCAGCTCCCTTAGGCGCCAGCAGCCATTTGTGACAGTTGCCGGTATAGAAATCAGCGCCAAGCTCGTTCAGGCGCAACGGGATTTGCCCAGGGGCATGCGCGCCATCCACCAGGGTGAGGATGCCGTGCCGCCGCGCCCGGGCGCAGATCGCTTCCACCGGAAAGTGGATCGCCGTGGGCGAGCTGATATGGCTGATGTAGATCAAACGCGTGCGCTCACTCACCCCCAACCAAAACTGCTCCAGGATTTCCTCCGGGGAAGACACCGGCAGCGACACCGGCTGGCGAATGTAGCGCGCACCCCTCTGCTGGCAAACGAACTGCCAGGTGCGGTCGCAGGCGCCGTATTCGTGGTCGCTCGCTAGCACCTCATCACCCGGCTGCAGCGAGAGAGAGCGCGCCACGATATTGGCGCCATGAGTGGCGTTGGGCACATACACCAGGTCGTCTGCGTCAGCGCCGAGATAAACCGCCAGCGCCTGGCGAGAATGGCGCATCAACCCCTTGAATTCGCGCCCCAGGAATTCGACCGGCTGGCGTTCCAGGCGGCGCTGCCACTGCTGGTAGTCCTCGAAGACCGGTCTGGGGCAGGCGCCAAATGAGCCGTGGTTGAGGAAGATGACCTCCGGAATGAGATCGAACAATTCTCGCATAAATTATTGCCAGATTTCTGGCAGGTAAAGCGGGCGCCACAGCGCAGTGGTGACGGCGTTGGTCTGGTCAAATACCCCGGTGCTGTACCCGGAAGTTGCAGTAATGATCACCTGCTGGCTGGTGTTCATCGCCGCATCCAGGGGAACGTGTACTTCAAGCGTAAAAGTTATGCTCTCACCCGGGCTCAACGGACCAGTAACAGCGGTCGATAAGTCGCTGGTCCAGACGCCGCTTGCTGCCAATGTGTATGCATCTGTGTAGATCCCAGCGTTGGTTATCGTAAAGCTGTACCAGGCGCTCGTGCCAATCAGAGCGCTTGCAGATTGATCTCCCCCCAGGCTAACCGCCAGATCTGTGGATGCCTGCGTGATGGCTTTTGCCTCAGCCGTAACTTTGACATCCCAAGCAGAGGCAGCAGTCAGAGTCAATCCGTCGGTAGCGATGATGGTGTCTTCCGGCAGGCTGGAGGGGATCATCACCCTGACTGCTATGTTCTGGGAGTCACCTGCTGCCAGCACGACCGGGCTGGTGACAAAACTGTTCCACGCATTTCCGCTGATTTCCAGATTGATCGCATCGCTGAAATCACCACTGTTTGTCAGCGTGAAGGTGTGCGTGATAACATCCCCGGGTATGCCGTGGACATTCGATTCCACTGGAGAAAGAGCTATCCCAGGGTGGATTTCAGACCGGGTAGCCCCGGTACTCGTCATGATCAGCGTGCTGGAATATTGTGACTGTACAGTGAGCGTGAAAGCATCCATGCCGGTAAGTACTTGCTCGAACAGCACCGGTGGAGGCTCCACCAAAACTTGCACCTGGGCAGTTTGTCCTGCCCCCAGTGCCAGCGGTGTCTGTGTAAGCAGCGTGGTTGTCCAGTTTCCACCGTCCACCAAGACATGATAGACATCACCGAAACCGGTATTGCTGATCGTAAATGTGTGGGTTACCGGTTGGCCTGGCAGTGTAGACAGTGTGCTCGAGATCGGATTGAGAACCGCCTCATACTGTCCAGGTACGCAGCTTTGAACAACGAAATCATCGATGTACCAGCCTTCTCGGCCGATCGATGTGTCCGTTCCCAGGCGGTAGCGGAACTGCACCGTTTGGCCGGCATAGGCATCGAGCTGCACTACCGATTTTAGCCAATCCTGCGGGTCGCCGCACCATGCGCTGGCTGGATATGCTGGATTTGTGCTGGATGCCAGCGTACCATCATAGGGATCGGTTAGCAGGTCTGTGTCCTGCACCTGATTCCAGGTCAGCCCGTCATCTGTTGTTATTTCCAACAAGCCGCCGTCCCAACAGCCTCCATTCAAGCGCGACTCAATACTCTGGTAGTTCCAGTACTGCAGGGTCAGATTGCTTACCCCGCCCGGCAGGCTAACCGGAGGCGATACGAGCCTTTGATCGCTGGCGACGGCAGGGTTATCGGCATGATAGGCATAAACGCCGCTGTGCACGCGGGTGCTGCTCAACGCCCAGCTATCGCCGGTGCCGTTGTGTGTCCAGCCGGCAGCGCCCGTGTCGAGATTATCCGTGGTATACACCTGGGGAATCGTTCCGATCGGGCAGTCTCCTGGCGCTGTCAGGGTTACAAAGCTGAATACCGGTGAATAAGCGCTCTCCCCGCAGGCATTGGTCGATTTCACACGCCAGTAATAGCGCATATTGGAGGTCAGATCACCG
>JBGSTO010000665.1:0-2955 GCA_041736465.1 Anaerolineales bacterium
GTGCAGGCGGCGATCGATGCTCGCGGCGACGCCGATTACCCCTACGAACAGGTGCGCGGCCTGATCCAGGAGGCCGGTCTGGCGATCGGTACGCTGAACGCCACCATCAGCGCCACCCCGCCGCACACCGGCTGCATCTCCACCTATGTGCTGGTGGGCAGCCCGGAGAACGCCGATGCCCTGCAGCGCGCCGGCTTCGACCTGATGAGCACCGCCACCAACCACATCAAGAACTGCGGGCTGGCAAACTGCGGCGACCGGGCCTTCTTCGATACGCTGCAGAACCTGCGCCGGGTGGGCATCACCCCCATCGGCGCCGGCGCAGAGCACAGCGAGGCCATGCAGCCGGTGGTGGTGGAAGTGAACGGGGTGCGCTTTGGCTTCGTTTCGCTGGGGCACATCGAGCCAATGGCCTTCGCCGGGCCATATACGCCGGGCATCGCCGTGCTTACGCCGGAGAACCTGCAGGCTGCCATCGCCGCCGCCCGCCGTGTTTCGGATGTGGTCATCGCCATGCCGCATTGGGGGCCGGAGGACAGCCCCACACCCACCTACATCCAGCGCGACCTGGCGCAGAAGGCGGTGGAATACGGCGCCGACCTGGTGATGGGCAACCACACCCACGTGGTGCAGGGCTGGCAGGAAATCGATGGTGTGCCGGTCTTCTACGGGCTGGGCAACTTCGTCTTCGACCAGGGGCTGCGCGACCATAAGCAGGGAGCCATACTGCGGGTCTATTTCCAGGGCAGCCGCTACGCCGGTTTCGACTTGATCCCCACCCACGTGGAGAGGGACGGCACGGTGAGCATCGCCGGGCCGGGGGAGGCCGCCGAGGTGCTGGAGCGCATCCGCCAGGCCAGCCTGCCGGTGGGCATGCAGGGCTGGACGCCGCACTATCTCTCCAGCCTGCCGGAAGCCGAGCTGGCAGATCTGCCGCCGGAAGAGCGCACCCGCCTGCTGTTCGAGCAGTGGCTGCAGTATGCCGCCTCACCGCTGCTGGAAAACACACAGCGTATTTCAGCCTATGAAATTCACAGCGTGCGCGAGGCGCAGGCGCTGCCAGCCGCTTACGACGTGGACGCTATCGCCAACGTGCTTTTCTCGGTAAAACCGGCGGTTTCTGCCTCCCGCTATTCTGCCTGGCATGCCGGCAACGGCGAGCTGCGCGACGACGGCTGGGTGCGCGACAAGAGCCTATTTGTGGGCCTGCGCCAGCAGGGCGGGCGCCTGTGGCTGGTGATCTTAGGCACCGGGCTTTAAACACAAAGTAGGGCACGCGCGCCGGACTGGCACAGCATGCCCTACTGGTTGGTAAAAGATTAAGGTGTGGCGGTCGCCGCAGCCGTGGCCGAGGCTGGAGCGGTGATGATGATGCCCGGCGTGCCCGGGGTGTTGGTCGGCACCGGCGTTACCAGGTTGACCGGAACCTGCAGCTTCTGTCCCGCGAAGATATCATTGGCGTTTTCCAGCTCGTTCTCCTCGACGATGGCATCGACCGTGCTGTTGTACAGCTCAGCGATGATCGCCAGCGTCTCACCGGGCAGTACGAAATGCTCGACAAGCGTGCCGCTGCGCATGTTAGCCGGGAGCGCGGTGGAGGTGGGCAGTTGCGTGTCGGCAGTGGGGATGGTGAGCTGGTCGCCGATGTCGATCACCGGGTTGCTCGGGTCTAGGCCGTTGATGGCGATCAGCACGAACAGGTCTACGTTGAAGCGCGCGGCGATATCCCACAGCGTATCGCCCTCGACCACCACATACACGAACGGTCCGGTGGGGGTGGGCGTCTCGGTGATGGTAGGTGTAACCGTGGGCGTTGAGCTGGCTGTGGCTGTCGGCGTGACCGTGGACGTGGCGGTTGCGGTCGCCGTACTGGTCGGGGTGGGCGTCTGGGTAGCAAACAGGGAGAACGCCGGCCGGTCTGGCCCTAACAGCCAGAACACCAGGATGGCCGCGCCGACGATTACCAGCAGGGCGGCGATGCCAATGATCAGTGGGGCGCGCCTGGCAGACTGCTGGTGTCTGCGGTAGGCGTCGATGACGTCTTGTGCACTCTCTTTATCGCTCATAGGTCCTCATCCAATGCCCATCAAGCGGGCTGGTATGCGTGCACAGGATTTTACTCTATTTTTAAGGGTTTGGGGGTGTTGAGAGGGGCGCGGCTACCCCCTCCCTGCCCTCCCCCATTTTGCTTCACAAAATGGGGGAGGGTATAATCGGAGAAATCAATCCCAGGCGAAAAGCTGGTCGCATTTCATGGACCACGCACAAGAATGTCATCTGAGTGCCAATCCGCAGGATTGGACAGCGAAGGATCTAGATCCTTCACTTCGTTCAGGATGACAGCTTAAAAAAAGGAGCGGCTGCTATGCGCATCGCAATCTACGGAACCGGGGGCGTTGGCGGGTATTTTGGCGGGCGGCTGGCGCAGGCCGGCGAAGAGGTGATCTTCATCGCCCGCGGGGCGCACCTGGAAGCCATCCGCACCCACGGCCTGAAGGTCAAGAGCATCAAGGGCGATTTTCACATTCTGCCGGCGCAGGCCTCAGACGATCCCACCCAGGTGGGGGTGGTGGATGCGGTTCTGTTGGGCGTCAAGGCCTGGCAGGTGCCGGAAGCCGCCCAGGCGCTGCGCCCGCTGCTCGCAGAGCACAGCTTTGTCGTGCCGCTGCAGAACGGCGTCGAAGCGCCCGAGCAGCTGGCGGCTGTGCTGGGCAAAGCGCACGTGCTGTGCGGCATGTGCCAGATCTCAGCCAGGCTTGCCGCTCCGGGCGAGATCCACCACCTGGGTATCGAGCCGTATATCGCCTTCGGCGAGCTGGATGGCAAGCCCAGCCCGCGCCTCGAGCGCTTGCACCAGGCCTTCACCCGCGCCGGCGTAAACGCCGAGGCGCCGGCTGACATCCTGGCTGCCATGTGGAACAAGTTTATGTTCATCTCCGCCATCAGCGGAATGGG
>JBGSTO010000670.1:0-4616 GCA_041736465.1 Anaerolineales bacterium
GGCGGCGCGGGGATGATGCTGGGTGCGCCAGCACCTTACCCAGCATTGCTCGTCCTGGCTGGCAGCCTGGGTCTGATGCTCATTTTCATCGTCATCCTGCGCACGCACCTGGCCGCGTATACCGCCAGCATGGCCCTGGGCGCAGCCGCCTGGTTTACCGGCAATTTGCTTTGGTTCCTTGGCTGGCAGCTGTCTATCGTCGTCCACTGGTGGATCGCTTTTCTCGTGCTCACCGTGGCGGGTGAGCGCCTTGAGCTGGGACGCCTGGTACGCCTGCCGCGCCTGGCTGCACAGCTTTTCATGCTTACCGTGCTGCTGGCTTACACCGGTCTGATTGCAGCAGCCTGGGTTCCAGCCCTGGGGGTGCGCCTGACAGGCGCGGCGTGGCTCATCCTGGGCGTCTGGCTGCTGCGTTGGGATATCTCCCGCCGCACCATCCGCCAGACTGGGCTGCCGCGCTTCGCTGCCGCCTGCCTGTTGTCCGGTTATGTCTGGCTGGCTGCCGGCGGACTGCTGCAGATCATCTACGGTCCGGTGGCTTCGGGCTTATACTACGACGCTGTTCTGCACACCATCCTGGTAGGCTTCATCATCTCGATGATCTTCGGACATGCGCCCATCATCTTCCCCTCTGTATTGGGTCTGCCGATCCGCTTCACACCCTGGTTCTATTCTCATCTGGTACTGCTGCATTTCTCCCTGCTGCTCAGAATAAGCGGAGACCTGCTGCTGAACGGGGAGCTGCGCCGCTGGGGGGGCTTGCTGAACGGCATTGCCCTGCTCCTTTTCCTGACCCTCACCGCCGGCACGATTCTGTCAGCCCGCCGCGATCGAAACGCCTCCCGGCATACCGCCGCCTAGCACAAAGGATCACACCTTGCGACTGCTCATCATTTATACCGGCGATTACGGCCTGCGCCATCTTGAGAATGTCCGCCAGCACGCACCCGTCGTCTGGAGCATCGAAACCTGGAAAGCGCCGGAGCGCTACCCTCTGGTGATCGACTACCCCGAGGACTTTCTGCCCGCAGAGCTGCCCGCCTGCGATTTACTGGTATCCTTCGCCGAGGCCAAAGGCGTTGCCGAGCTGCTGCCCGAGATTGCCGCCATGACCGGCGCAAAAGCCGTCCTGGCGCCGGTAGACAACGAAGCCTGGCTGCCGCGCGGGCTTGCCCGGCAGCTGCGCGGCTGGTTGGAACGCATGGGCGTCGCTTGCGCCACACCCAAGCCTTTGTGCTCTCTCAGCGAAAACGAATACTGGCTGGCGCGCCGCCAGAAGGTTGCCTACCAGGATGCCTTCATCTCCGAATTTGCCCGCTATTTTGGCCGTCCGGTATTTGAAATCAAAGTGGATGCTGAAAACGGCGTGATCGTCTCTGCCTCCGTACAGCGCGATGCCGTATGCGGCTGCGCCCGCTTCGTCTCCCAGGGGCTGCAAGGCCTGTCGGTCAGCGAAGCCGGAGAAAAAGCTGGGCTGCTGCACCACCACTTCCCCTGCCTGGCAAGTATGGGCATCGACAGCGACTTTGGCGACACATTGATGCACGTCTCCGGCAACCTGCTCAAAGACGAGATCAATGAAAAGCTGCGCACCTACCAGGATATTCGTTATCTAAAACCGGGAAACCTCAGCGAATAGCCGCGCATCAGCGCACTTCCAGCCACACATCCACGGACCCATACGGGTCTGCCCGCAGTTTATGCACGCCCGGCGCCAGCAAAATTCCGACCGGTTCGCTGAATTCGCTGCGCGCTCCGGGCGCAAGCTGCAAGCTGCTGTCTTCCAGGGTGACCCGTACGCTCACATCGATCAGGCTGAAAATCCCGATGCGCTGCCCCGGGGAGAGTGAAAAACAAGCCGGCGTAAGCCCGTTACTTCGTACCTCGATCCACACGATTTCGCCGGTGATGAACGGGCAAACGCTTTCCACTGGCAAGGGCGGTTGGGTTGGGTCCGTCTGCGTCGGAACGGGGTAAGGCCATGGCGTACCCGGCTGAGGGTAAGGGTTCCAGATCACCGCTGCGGTAGGACCCGTAGAGGGGTTCTCATCACCAGGCAACCCGGGTACCACAGTTGGAGCAGCGCCGCCTTCCGTGTTTCGTCCGTCACCGGTTTGCTGTTGGCCATCCGTACCCTGCCCGGGATTCCCGCCCACTCCACCCTGGGTGATATTGTCAATGATTTCCCGGACCGAACCTCCGGAAAATATCGTGACCGCTCCTCCTATGATCACTATAAACAAGAGCGACCATGCGATGAGACGGACTGCTCCTACAAAGCATGATTCTTTCTCTTCTTCCGGAGGAGCTGGCGTTTGCACATTGATCGAAGGTCTATTATTGATGAACATAATCTCTCCCACCCGTATGGTTGCAAAATGTATGCCAATGCTTTGTCATGCTGAATGCAATCAAGCATCTCACCCGCTACCCAGACCGATCACCGCTCCGCTCAGGATGACACCCCACCTGTCATGCTGAACGCAGTGAAGCATCTCTCCCGCCGCTCAGACCGATCACCGCTTCGCTCAGGATGACACCTCAAGCACACAAAATACTACTCTTCGTACAATCCTTCGCTCAAATCCTCCCATTTCGGATTTATCGATTCAATCAACCCAATCTTTTTTGCTCTCAACCATCCCTTAATCTGTTTCTCTCGCTCAATTGCTCTAGAAATATCAGATGTCTCCTCGTAGTACACCAACCGGGTAATATTGTATTTCTTCGTAAATCCAGGTACTGCTTTCTGTTTATGCTCTTGCGCACGGCGAAGCAAATTATTGGTTACGCCGGTATAGAGGGTGCCGGAACGATTGCTCATAATGTAGACGAAGTACCTGGACACTGCACTCTCCTGCCTGCCATGCTGAACGCAGTGATGCATCTTTCTCGCCACTCAGACCGCATCATCGCTTCCCTCAGGACGACACCCCGATTGTCATGCTGAACGCAGTGAAGCATCTCCTTCGCCAGCCGGGCAGATCCTTCGCTCCGCTCAGGATGACACCCTTTCGCTCAGGATGACATCCCGCCTGTCACGCTGCACGCAGCAAACCATCTCTTGTTCTCTATTTTGCACAGCGAAGCGCGCCTGTCAAGTGATATTCGTCACTCTTCCCCCTGAGACTATAAGCATCCAGTTTCTCTGCCCGTGAGCAACAGGTAATCGTACGAATAGAAAAAATCGCCTGGGAGGTGAATACCCTCTCCAGGCGATTTTTTATAATTTATTCTATGCCCGACGCCGGCTAAGTTCGTCTAAAACCGATCAGTCCTAACAGATTGAACAGTGCAATCATGGCGCGCACGCCCACCGCCAGCGCCAGCACCCCGCCCAGCAGCCCCAGCGCCGCTGTGAAGCCAAAGCCAATCGCCCGGCGCACGTCGGTGCGGATGTCGTCCAGCCGCGCCCCGCCTCGCAATGTAGCCTCCAGTGTGTGGATAAACTCCGCCCGCGGGCTTACCGGCGACAGCGCTCCTTCCAGCTGCACTTCGATATCCTGCATCATTTGCTGTGCATACCGACTTTTTTTTGACATGGCTATTTCTCAGTCTCCTTACCTGCCATTCTCGCTGCCGGTTCCAGATCTGCCTCCGGGAAGATCAGCCGGTATTCGCTGCGCAGCGACAGCAGCGTGCGGTGATACAGGCTTTTCACGGCGCCCTCGGTGCGCCCCATGATCTGGGCGATCTCGGCATTCGAAAAATGGTCCACAAATTTAAGGATCAGGAGCTGTTGGCGGTCGTCCGGCAGGCAGCGGATCACTTTCAGCAAGCGCTCGCGCTCTTCCAGGTCGACCACGCTGGACTCCGGGTGTTCAGCCGGGGTTCGAAAACTAATCGCTTCATCCAGCGGGATTTCCTTCCGCCGGCTGTTATCCCGGTGCCAGTTGGCGACCAGGTTGTGGGCAATGCGGTACAACCAGGCGGAAAATGGCAGTCCGCGGTTGGTGTAGCTGCCTATATGGCGCATCGCCCGGAAGAACACACGCGCCGTCAGATCCTCGGCATCTGAAGCGCTGCCTGTGCGGTAGTAGACGTAGTTGAAAATGCGGCCTACGTAGCGCTCGTACAGCACTCCAAAGGCGATATTATCGCCCTGCGACGCTCGCTGCAGAACGGCGTCATCGCTCCATTCTTCCACGGATCTTACCTGCCTTTTCAGAACGGGCTGCTGCAGGCGGGATCCTATCTAAAAAAACCCCGCCCGGCGAAAAAAGTTGCACTTGAGTATAACATAGCCAGGCTTAGGGGAATGTCTCTATTCGCGCCGTCAGCCCCCAGCGCAGCCTGGGGTCATTTTCCAGCAGCTCAACCTTCAGTGGGTAGTATACGTCCCCCTCCTCCTCCCGCGAGAGCAATCCGATCTGCAGGATGCGGCCCGGGATTTCCAGCTCCGGGTAAGCATCCAGCCGCACCACTACCGCCTCGCCCGGGCGCAGACCGGCTGCAGATTGCTCGTCCACCTCCCTCGCTTCCACGATCCAGCCGGCAGCCTTCGCCAGCACAATCGCGCTCTGTCCTGCTCCCAGCCACTCACCCGGCTCGACGGTCATATCCACCACCACACTGTCGAAAGGCGCCTTCAAGTTCAGCGCCTCCAGCGCCTGCAG
>JBGSTO010000705.1:0-4429 GCA_041736465.1 Anaerolineales bacterium
ATACCAGCTACGCCAGTTTTTCCATCGCCAACCCCGACATCCACTACGGAAGATACCCTCCAACCCTTTCAGGCGCCGGCAGCACCCACCTCCACCCTCCCCGAGCGCACTGTCAGCATCCTGGTAGATGATTTCAGTCCACAACCATACCAGGGCGATACGGTTTATTTCTATAACCGCATTGAGGGAGATCGCGGCGCGCTGAACGACAGCTCAGCCTCCTGGAATGCTGGCACAGTGACCGCCACCATCACAACAGGGAACACCTGGGGCGGGATATGGATGAGTCTGAATCATCCCATCCGAGAGGGGAAGTCGATCAATTTTACGGCAATCTTACCGCCGCAAATCTTGCCGCCCTACCAAAGCAGGATTACAGGGATGAACATATCGGTTGCGGATGGGACCTCTGGAGCCATATTCCGGGCAGAATTGAAGGACAGCGGCAATCACCTGCAGTGGGCACATGAAATGAGGCTGAACGGTGGGCCGCAGACGGTGAGTGTGGATCTGCCGCCGCTGCAGGAGGTTAACCACCTGGTGCTTGTGCTGGATCGCGCTACCGCCGGGGATTATCTGGTTGTGGATGAGATTTCATTCAACGCGGCAACGACAGTCACGGATACCCCCACCGCGGCATTTGTGTGGAGCTACGGCATGCTGCTGAACAATTGGGAGGCATCCACGGGCCTGGTGCGGGATAAAGCCAAGGATGCCAGCGGAGAATTTGATGCCATCCAGGCTACAGGCAGCCTGGCAGCGGCAACCGCACTGGCGGAGCAGCTTGGAGTCATCTCTCGCGCTGATGCGCTGAGCATCGTGGACAAGATTGGGAATACACTGCTGAACGCACTGCCTCGACTGCACGGCTTATGGCCGCACTGGGTGTATCTGTCGCCGGATGGCAGGTTCGAGATTGTGCCCGGCACCGAATGGTCTTCGGTGGATACAATAATTGCCGCAATCGGCCTGCTGGATGCACAGCACGCTTTGGGGCTGGAGACAGCCGCCACAGAAAGAATGCTGCAAGAGATTGAGTGGAGCAGCCTGGTTACAGGAGATGGCATTTCCCACGGCTACAGCGGCGATGGCGTATTGATTCCCTACGCCTGGGACGTATTTGGCGGCGAGAGCTGGTTGGTGGAACTGGCATACGCTAGCGCCACCGGAGAAGTGGCGCCGCTGGCATATCCCTGGCCGCCGACGGCGAACGGCTCCGGCTTCATCGACGAGCTAGCCTGGTTATACGTCAAGCCGCCGACCGGCTTCGACTATTGGGGAACCGATTGGACTGCCTACCGCACAGCTTCGGCTGATAAACAAATCGCCTACTTTCATAAAGTATCGGGCGCACCGTGTTTCGCAATCCTGGGTTTATTTGGTCTCTCCGCCGCCGAGGCGCCTGACCCGGCGCAGGTGCCTAAAGAGAGCATCTACCAGGCCTTTGGTGTGGGAGGCCAATTTGCGCCTGCGAACGATGGCAAGCCTGCATTGGGTTCACCTGCCGTTGCTCCCCACTACGCGGCTATGATCGCCTCGCTGCGCCCCGGGCCGGCTATCCAAATGTGGGATGAGCTGATTGACCGCGGTTATTTCTCGCCCTTAACCAACGTAGAGAGTCTGGCGTTTCCTTTGGTTGCAGACTGTACTCTGGCTCATACCCAATGGAACCAGCTCAAAGGATCGTGGAATCTTGCTTTGCAGGCGTTGGGTTGGGGGCGCTACCTGGCAGAGCGGGAGGAAAAGGTACCGGCGGTATGGCAGGCGACGAAGGAGAATGCATTTTTGAATAGGGGATACCTGCTGCTTGCACCGGAGAAGACGCTCAACAATCCGCAGCCAAATGTGAGCCTTTCAGTGATCTTGGAAACTCAAGATGTTTCCTGTAAAGATGAGCTGGATTACGCAATGAGCCTACCGGGTACATATCGCTATAAAATCACTGATAATGGCAACATTGATTACCAAACTGTCGAGATCTCAGAGCGACAGGATAATAAGGTGGCATTGTTATGGCCGCCGGGAGATCCGCACGTTCCATACTGGCTGGACCCAACAAAGCATACTGGCATGGAAAGCATAAACACCCGTATTGGTATATTCCCATCTCTACGGGTTGACGTTCGCAAGGAATATCGCATCCAAACCATGAACCACTCCGATCCAAGCGGCACAATTACGATCAGCGAGTGGTACGTATGCGGCGTTGGTTTGGTACGTGGTACCTGGAATTATAGGTATTCCTACCAGATTTTTAAAACCGAGCTATGGTCTGAAGTCGAACTGGTTTCTTATACTCCTCTTCCATGAGGAGGATGATCTCTAAAGTGCTGCATAAGCTGGTCGCACGTAGTCGGCCACGCAAAAGGATGTCATCCTGAGCGCCGACCTGCCTGGTCGGTCAACGAAGGATCTAGATTCTTCGGTCGCTGCGCTCCCTCAGAATGACACATCAAATAAGGATTGGGTATTATTCCCCTGCAGTCAAGTCTCTTTGACCAGTTCATCTGGGGGCAAAAAGTGGTCGAATTAGGCGTGGGACCGCAGCCAATCCCGCGACCGAAGCTGAGCGCGGTGGGAATGGCTGATGCCCTATGCCAGATGAGCACACCCGATATGCGCGCAAAAGCGAAAAAGCTGGGCAGCGCCATTTGCGCGGAGCGGGATGGCGTGGATGAGGCAGTGAGATTCGTTGAAATGCTAGCTCAGCCTCGAGCAGCGTGAACTATCCACCTGACCAGTCACCAACTCCCCCCTCGGCGGGGGAGTTTTATTGTAGGAGCCCATATCATTAAGCGGACGATCCGTAAACTACAACGAGGGATAAAACAATGCGCACTCCAATAGCTCTGCGATACTTATTCTTGATCTTAGGCGGCCTGTTGGCGCTGATCTTGAGCGTGCTGTTCGCCTTGCTGGTAGCGCTGCTTCCGCAGAGCACGGCTGTGCCTGCGGCTGTATGGCTGCCGCTTGCTGTCGCTGACCTGGGCTTTCTTACGCTTAGCTTTTGGATCAAGCCCGCCTGGAAGGGAATTGCGGCTTCCGTAGCCGGTTTAGCGGTCGTAGGCGTTTTGGCCGTTGTTGCCTCACAGCAATTTGCAATGACCCCGCCGATTACAGACGCGCAGGGCAATCCCCTGCCGGGCAGCATCGCCGTGTTGGAAAAGGTGAGCTTGAACGGGAGCGAGCAGTGGGTATCGATCCGTGGCAAAGACGCCAACAATCCTGTTCTGCTATTCCTGGCGGGAGGCCCCGGCGGCAGCCAACTGGCGACCGCGCGCTTTGCCCTGAATGGGTTGGAAGAGCATTTTGTGGTGGTTAACTGGGAACAACCCGGAGCGGGTAGATCTTTCGATGCGGTGAAGCGCGCCGCGTTAACACCAGAGCGGTATATCGAGGATGCCTACACTCTGGTGGAGCGCCTGCACCAACGATTTGGCGAAGAAAAGGTGTACGTACTGGGTGAATCCTGGGGCAGCGCACTGGGAATCATGCTGGTACAGCGCTACCCGGAGCTTTTCCATGCCTTCATCGGCACCGGGCAGATGGTAGCCTTTCTGGAAAACGACCTGATGTGCTACGACTTTGCGCTGAATTGGGCGCGCGAGCGGGGTGATACCGGCAAGGTTGATACTTTACTCCGGCAAGGGCCTCCGCCGTATTACGGCAAAGACGTAGCCTGGAAAGAAGCCGCCTTTCTGACGGATACTTACAGCTATATGAATCAAAACCCGGCTATCCGGGATAACGGGGCCAATACCTTTCGCGATCTGGCAGCGCCGGAATACGGGCTGTATGACAAAGTCAGCTGGTTTCGTGGTGTGATCGAGACGTTGGGCGTGGTGTATCCCCAGCTGTGGGAGGTGGATTTCCGCGTGCAGGCTGCGCAGCTGGATGTGCCAGTGTACTTCCTGATCGGTCGTCACGACATCAATGCGCCGACGGTATTGGCAGAAGAGTATTACAGCCTGCTGGAGGCGCCGCACAAGGAAATTGTGTGGTTCGAGCACTCGGGACATACACCGTGGGTGCACGAGTCGGGGAGATTCGTGCAGGTGATGGTGGATACCGTATTGGCTCAGACACAGCCCTGATCCATCGGGGACTCGATTAGAAACCACGAGTGGACGAATGCATAGACCTTTATTCGGACGATTTTTTCTCACTGGCTAAAGCGAGGGCTTGCAATGAAACCCATCCTTTTCAGCATCATAATCCTGTCCGTATTTCTAATTGGGCTGAACGGAGCCGCTGCTGCTCCTGTACCTGCCTCGGAGATCGACTTCGCAGTTCTTGACAGCGCTATCGAGACCCAAATGTCGAAACACGGGCTGCCGGGTGCGGCGCTGGCGGTCATCCAGGGCGATGAAATCGTTTACCTCAAGGGCTACGGCACAGCGGGCGGGCAGGAAATGACAGCACAAACGCA
>JBGSTO010000718.1:0-2229 GCA_041736465.1 Anaerolineales bacterium
GCTCGCCGGGCTGGGTGAACAGACTGGATTGGGAGGCTGCCGGCGAGGCCGCGTGTGCGCTGGCGGATTGGCCGCGGGAGGCCTGGTCTGCCATGCGTTGAGCGTCCTGCTCGAGCGGCTCGTGCTCCTGGCTGGGGCGCAGCAGTGTGTTGGCTGCCTGGTTGCCGGCTTTGTGCTGCAGATCCAGCACTCCTGCTTGCGCTGTGTTGAGATTTTCGGGTGCAGCGGAATGCGGCGGCTTGCCGGCGGTATGCCGGGGAGTCTCCTGCTGAGTCTGCGGCTGCTTTTTGCGGCTCATAGGCTTTCCGCCCGTTCCGTTTCCGGGTAGGTCTTGCCCATCTTGTTGAACTCGCGGCGCACCGCCAGCAGCAGGTGCTCATTGGTGACGATGCCGCCGTCGTGGGCTGCCAGGTAGGCGGCTGCCAAGGCGATGTTGCGGATATTGCCGCCGCTCAGGCGGAAGCGCTGCGCCAGCCAGGCAAAATCCAGCCTGCCGTCCAGGGGAGTCTCCTCGGGCCAGATGCCATGCCAGATGCGCCGGCGGGAGTCTTGATCTGGGAAGGGGAAATTGATCACAAAGCTCAGGCGGCGCATAAAGGCTTCGTCCAGGTTCTGGCGCAGGTTGGTTGCCAGGATGGCGGCGCCTTCATACTGTTCCATCTTCTGCAGCAGGTAAGCCACCTCGATGTTGGCGTAGCGGTCGTGTGCGTCCTGCACTTCCGAGCGCCTGCCAAGCAGCGCGTCAGCTTCATCGAAGAACAGAATGGCGTTGGAGTCTTCCGCAGCAGCAAACACGGCGTTCAGGTTCTTCTCTGTCTCGCCGATGTATTTGCTGACCACGCGCGCCAGGTCGATGCGATACAGGTCTAAACCCAGCTCGGCGGCAACCACTTCGGCTGCCATGGTCTTGCCGGTGCCGGGCGGTCCGGCGAACAGGGCGGTGACGCCGCGTCCCAGGGTCATGCGCCTGCCAAAGCCCCAGTTTTCCAGCACAAGCTCGCGCGCCGACACGCGGGAAGCCATTTCGTGCAGTTGGGCCAGCGAGTCCGGCGGCAGCACCAGGTCGGCGAAGCCCTGGCGCGGGGTGATTTTCTGGGCGACTGCCTGCAGCGCCTGCCCGGATTGCAGTCGCGCCGCGGCTAGCCAGGCCTGGCGGGTATTTAGCCTGCCGTTGGCTGCCAGCATGGCGGCTGCGTTGCGCACCTGCCCCGGAAGCAGCCGGAAGCGTTGCGAAAGCTCTTCGAGCAGGGCTTCATCCAGCTCGAGGCCGTAATCGCCGGCGGCAGCCTGCCAGCCCGTCCGGCGGGCGGCGGGTTTGGGCTGCTCGAAAATGAGCTGTGTCACGCCGAGCGGGTGCTCGGGGTGCGGCTGCCAGGCTGTGCTGGCCGAAAGTACCACGTCCGCCTGGCTTTCCGCCAGGGCGCTGTGCAGGATGGTCTCGTTCAGCAGCGCCTCCGCGCCGCTGATCAGGATCAGGGCGTGGTTCAGCTCGCCGCTAAGCAGCAGCAGCTCCAGGGCTGCTTTGAGCTCAAGCCTGGATTCGACCAGCGCTGCGGCGCGGGTATGGCAGAATGCCCTTCCTCGCCTGGCTGCCAGCAGCATTGCGGCTGCATGTTGGCTGCTCCCCGGCTGGCCTTGGAAAGCAGCCAGCAGGCGCGGCGCCTGGCTGAGCGCCTGCAGCGCTGCCAGCAGGTCGTCTTCCAGCACCAACGTGTCAAAGCTATCGTCCGCCAGGACTGGCAGCCAATCGCAAATCTCGCTCAGGCGCGGGTCGGGTCCATCGGGACCCAGCAAGAAGCGCAGCAGGCTCTCGTCCGGCAGCAGCGCGCTGGCGAGCAGGCCGGCTGTGGGGGAGGCGCCAGTAGAAAACGCTTCCAGGCGTGCCAACCCGCTGTGCAGCAGCGGCGCGGCAGGGGAGAAGTGCGCGCGCAGGCTGAGGCGCTGTTCGGCTGTGGCGCCCAACAGGTCGAAGATCAACGCCAGCGAGGGGCGTTTACGGGTCACGTCATCCTGCAGGTAGGCATAGATGCGCTCGTAGCGCAGCTCGATCTCCGGAGCCAGGGCAATCCACAGCGCCTGCAGGTCGGAGTCATCCAGAGCGAAGCGCCGGCGCAGCCATTCCAACCGCTCTGCGCCCGGCGGCAGGATGCTGTGCGCGGCAGGGTCGGGCTGCGGCGAGAGCATCGCTTCGCCCGGGGTGCGCTGCACAAGCCGGTCGATATCTTCGCC
>JBGSTO010000042.1:0-12527 GCA_041736465.1 Anaerolineales bacterium
GACGCGGCCGGGCGAATCCTGGGCGGTGCTCGGCCCATCAGGCTGCGGCAAAACCACCCTGTTGTACCTGATCGCTGGACTGCGCTTTCCCCAGGCAGGGCAGGTTCGGGTAGATGGCTCCGAAATCCAGCGCCCGCGCCCACGCAGCGGGATGATCCTGCAAGACTACGGGCTGCTGCCCTGGGCCAGCGTTCGCCAGAACGTAGCCCTGGGTTTAAACGTGCGCCGGTTTTACGGGCCAGATGGCAAGCACGCCCCACCGCAGGCGCTGCGTCCTTCAAATGAAGATAACTGGCTGCAGCGCCTGGGGATCGAGGCGATTGCAGATAAATTCCCGGGGCAAATCTCCGGCGGGCAGCGGCAGCGCACTGCCATCGCCCGCACGCTGGCGCTGCAGCCCGACTTGCTTCTCATGGATGAGCCGTTTTCCTCGCTGGATGCGCCCACCCGAGAAAGCCTGCAAGCGCTGACTTTGGAATTAAAGACAGAGCAAAACTTAACACTGGTTATTGTGACGCACGCTATCGAAGAGGCCGCGGTCATGGGATCTAAGATCTTGCTGTTGAGCCAGCCCCCCAATCGCCAGGCTGTGGTCATCGAAAACCCAGGCAGCGAGACCGCCGGCTATCGCAGCTCTCGCGAATACCTGGAGCTGTGTCAGGAACTGCGCGGCCGTATGGAAATTGCGAAGGAGACGGTGTGAGACGCCGCGATCTGCTCGCAGCCGTGGCAGCCCTGCTGGTGCTCTGGCAGCTTGCCGCCTGGCTGGTAAATCGCCCTATTCTGCCGCCGCCCATCCTGGTGCTTCGTGTGCTGGTCGAAGAGCTGCAGTCCGACCTGCCAGGGCACTTTCTGGCATCCTTGTGGCGTGTGATCGCCAGCACAGCGCTGGCGATCCTACTGGCAGCGCCGGCAGGCCTGGTGCTGGGGCAATCCAGCCGCCTGAATGCGATCTTCTCACCCATGATTTACCTGCTCTACCCGATTCCCAAGGTGGTCTTCGTTCCGGTAGTGCTGCTGTTTCTGGGGCTGGGCGATGCACCCAAGATCGCCATCATCTTTTTGATCCTCTTCTTTCAGGTGCTGGTGCTGGTGCGCGATCAGGCTGCCAGCCTGAGACCGGAGCTGATCCAGAGCGTGCGCAGCCTGGGGGCGGGGCGCCGGGCACTATTTCGTTACGTTTACCTGCCTGCCAGCCTGCCGGCGATCCTGACCGCGCTGCGCCAATCGGTTGGTACGGCAGTGGCAGTGCTCTATGTGGCAGAATTGTTCGCCACTCAACGTGGGTTAGGCTATTACATCTACCTCAATGGCAGCAATTTGCTCAACTACCCCGCCATGTATGCCGGCATCGTGGTGATGAGCCTGCTCGGATTGGGCCTGTATTTCAGCGTCGACTGGCTGGAAAGGCGGTTGTGCCCGTGGGAATTTGCCCATTAAGCTCTAGAGAAACCTGAATTGGAACGAAAATCCCAAAAATACGTCTTATAATCAGTATACCGGTGCAAGGCGTTAGCATGCCTGGCATCCGGTTTGAACCTTTTCTAATAGTAGGAGGATGCTCATGTTGAAACTGCACCACCCCCGCCAGCCGCTTGCTTTCATGCAGGTGTTCTTCAGTATCTTGCTGGCTCTATCCTTCGTACTGGCTGCCTTTCCCAGCCGGGCCGAGGCTGCCACCACAACTTGCGTGGCGTACTATATTGTTCAGAAAGGCGATACCACCTCTAAGATTGCCAAGACATTCGGCCTGAGATGGCGCCAGATCGCCGTAGCCAACGATATGGAAGATCCATATAAATTGACGCCGGGTATGCGGCTGTGCATTCCGCCCGAGGATTTCTCCACGGAGCCGGTGAAGGCAGCCGTAGCCGTAGTGAAAGCCACGGCTGTCAATAACCGGCTGACTATTACCGCATCGAACACCAGCGCTCGCAGGAGCTTCTACGTGCGTGTCCGCGACATCAGTTCCAGCGTCGGCGGCTGGTATAAGCTGGGGTCTTTCAAAGTGCCGAAGAACTCAACCGTGATCCGCAGCTACAGCCTGCCATCGAAACTTTCAGGTGCAATCTACCTGCAGGTCTGCCTCAAAGAGGCCACCAACGACGATCTCGTCTGCACCACGGTGCTGCGCACCTATCGATAATTATGTAGAGAATGTTTTGAGCCGCCGGAGGGAGATCAATCCCTCCGGCGGCTCATTTAATTCCCTTTTTTGATCTGTCATCCTGAACGCAGTGAAGGATCTAGATCCTTGTGCGTGGCCCGCTACGTGCGACCAGCTTATTTGCTCGAGGAGTGGTTATTTCACCAGCAAAGCAGAAATCGCGAAGCCTGCGCCCAGAAGGATTGCGAAGTTCAGATCCAACTGTCCGGTTCCTGCCAACACCCGATTCAGCGCACCACCCTGGGTCGTGTTGACCAGTTGTATCATACGGAAGGCCTGCGGCACAGACAGCCCCACCAACAGCACCCAGGCGGGCGCGATACCCGCAACCCACATCATCACAACCAATGCATAGGCAGCAGCCACACAAGCCAGATACTGCCGGCGGGTGGCCTGTACGCCCAGGCGCACGGCAAGCGTACGCTTATTTGCCTTGCGATCGGTATCGATATCGCGCAAATTATTGACTACCAGGATAGCCACCGTCAGCAGGCCAACCGGCAGCGAAGCCCAGACTGCCAGTGGGCTGATCGTTTTCGCCATCACGTAATAACTGCCGCACACAGCTACCGGGCCAAAGAACAGAAAAACGAACAGGTCTCCCATGCCCAGGTATCCATATGGCAGCGGCCCGCCTGTATACCCGACGGCAGCCGCAATGGCGAACAGACCGATTAAAATCACCGGCCACCCCGAAATAGACATCAGGTATACGCCCAGAGCAGCTGAACATGCAAAGACCAGCCACATTGCTGCCAGCACCTGCCGGGGCGAAGCCAGACCGGCAGAGGTGACTCGCATTGGCCCCAGGCGCTCGCCAGAATCGGCGCCGCGGTAGTAATCGAATACGTCATTGGCAAGGTTTGCGCCAATTTGCAGCAATAAAGATCCGAGCAGCGCCGCCGCTCCTGGCAGCAGCCTGAAACTTCCGTCGTAAAAAGCCAGCGCCGCGCCCAAAATCACCGGTGCAGCCGCCGCCGGCAGTGTCTTTGGACGCGCCGCCAGCCACCATAAGCGCCAGCCGGATGGTTTTACTTCCTGTGATACCTGCACCTGAAAGCCCTCGTTTCTGCGAATATTCTGCGCCCAAGTATACCCAATCTACTCACCCGTTGGAGCAACCTGGGGCGGCTAACAGGGATGAACTCAGCCATAGACAAGTGTCCTGAATGTTCTATAACCGTCAATTAATTTTTATGCCTCAGCGACACTGGTATAATGCAGCCGGTGAAACCATTACGAAGCCTTCAAACACTGACCCAACAGGTAGCGTACGTGATGAAAAAATTCTTTCCCTTACTGGTAATGCTCTTAATTAGCCTGGCGCTCACCCCTCAAGAAGCCAGGGCTGTCGCACCGGCGGCAGTGGAAACGCCAGCCGTCGACTCGGGTGTCTTATGCCTGCCTGGTATCTATCTGCTCGAAAACAGCGACTGCCTGCCGGCAGGACCTGCCGCTTACCGCACCGAGATGGCCCGCCAGGGAATTGTCTTACCGCTGGCGCCCCTGCCGGCGCGTAAGCCCGACACCTCCCTCACTCAGGTGAACACACGCTATGGATTGGTGCGCACGGTAAATGCACCGGTTTACGGCTCGGTAGAAGATGCGCTGAAAGGCAATAAACGCAATGCGGTGCGCCGCATCGATTCGCCATTCAGCTACATTTCCTACACCGATGAAGCTGTCGTGGACGGCAAACGCTTCTACATGATCGGTCCAGGCGAGTGGATGACCGCCAATGACGTTTCTCGCATCGGCGCGGTGCCGCTTTTTCAAGGGCTGACATTCACGCGCACACCTGAAAATGCTTTCGGCTGGGTGCTGTCTTATCTGAGCAACGGTCCGGTGTTGACCAAGCGCACCCCGGGCTTCGAGAACCAGGATTATACCCAGCATGCCCTGAACAACCTGGAAGTGGTTCAGATCTACGGCGAGACGCGCGTGGGCGAGGAAGCCTGGTACCGCGTCGGACCCGACGAGTGGGTACACCAGAACGTGATTGCGCGGGTGCTCCCGAATACCACCCCGCCTGAAGGCGTCACCGGCGACCGTTGGATAGAAATCAATCTGTTCGAGCAAACCATTGCCGTCTATGAGGATCGCCGGCTGGTCTTTGCCACACTGATTGCCAGCGGTCTGGATCCGTTCTGGACCAGGCCTGGTTTATTCCAGATCTATTCCAAAATAGATACCACGCCCATGCGCGGTTCCTTCGAGGCAGATCGCTCCGACGCTTACTATCTGGAAGACGTGCCGTGGACCATGTACTTCGACCAGGCGCGTGCCCTACACGGAGCATACTGGCGCGCTAACCTGGGCTTTCCGCAGTCCCACGGCTGCGTCAATCTAACCGTTGGCGACTCCCGCTGGTTATTCGATTGGGCAGTCGAAGGCGATTGGGTGTATGTGTGGGATCCCTCCGGTCTAACGCCGGTTGATCCCGACCAGTATACTGCCGGCGGAGCTTAATTCTCCCCCTGTCGTTTGCACCCCCTCCAGGGCTATGGTAGACTTTTAATTGTGAAGGCTCTCACCACGCACTCCCTGGAGGATCTATGCTCACCCTGGTAGAGAAATTTCTATTTGTCCTGGCGGTATTTGCCTCTGGCTACTTCAGCTATTTGGCTGCAAATAGAATCATTAAAACCATTGCAAGAGGTCAGGGCAAACCAGATTGGAGGCTGGCAGGTAGACGGGTAGTGGAAGTGACCCTTAAGACGCTCACTTTCCAGCCCGTTTTTCGTTTCCGCTTTTGGGTCAGCCTGTTTCACGGATTGGTGGGCTGGGGCTTCATCTACTATCTCCTGGTGAACCTGGTAGACACCCTCTCCGGGTTCATCCCAGGCTTCCACATTCCCGGCGCGATTGGTAATCTTTACCGGCTGCTGGCAGATTTGCTCAGCGTTGGCGTACTTCTGGGCATGGTGGCGCTGATTTTGCGCCGCTTTGTTATTAAGGACCCCAATCTGACCGCACGGCAGGATGTGCTGGTCCAGCCGGTCGCCCGAGCCGGTATCCGCAGGGATTCCGCTATTGTTGGCAGCTTCATTCTGGTACACGTTGGCTCGCGCTTTCTTGGCGAGACCTTTAAGCTGGCAGCCGAGTCTGCCGATGCCTGGCAGCCCTTTGGCTCGTGGGCAGCGGCGCTGTGGAGCGGCTGGAGCCCGCAGGCTTTGACCATCTCCGAGCACATTGCTTTCTGGGGTGCCCTGGGAACCATCCTGGGGTTCATGCCTTACTTTTTATACTCGAAACACCTGCACCTCTTCTTTGCACCGTTGAATTTCTTGCTTAAGCCAGAAAGGCGTTCAATCGGCGAACTGAGCCGCTTGAACTTCGACGACGAGAGCCTTGAGCAGTTCGGCGCCACCCGCCTGGAGGATTTGGGCTGGGAACAAATCGTTGACGGATATGCCTGCATCATGTGCTACCGCTGCCAGCAGGTCTGCCCGGCATACAACACCGGCAAGGTGCTTTCTCCGGCCGCGTTGGAGATCAATAAACGCTATTTCTTGAACCAGGAAGGCGCGCGGCTGGCAAACGGCGAGCAGAGCAGCCAGACGCTGCTGGAGTTTGCTATAACCAAAGAAGCCGTGTGGGCTTGCACCGCCTGCGGCGCGTGTGTGGATATCTGCCCGGTTGGCAACGAGCCGATGCGCGATATCCTGGATATCCGCCGCTCCCTGGTATTGATGGAAAACGAGTTCCCCGAGCAGCTTCAAACCGCTTTCCGCGGCATGGAGCGCACCATGAATCCATGGAACGTTCCGCCAGCCGAGCGCATGAAATGGGCCGAGGGCTTGAAAGTACCCACCCTGGACGAGAATCCTGAGCCCGAGATTCTGTGGTGGGTGGGATGCGCCCCTGCTACCGACGCTCGCGCCCAAAAGGTCGCAAGGGCTTTTGCGCAGATCCTGAACGCCGCCGAGGTCAATTTCGCCGTGCTGGGCAAGATGGAGCAGTGCACCGGTGATTCGGCGCGGCGCGCCGGCAACGAGTTCCTCTTCAACGAAATGGCGATGGCAAACGTCGAGATGCTCAACGAGGTAGCGCCCAAACGCATCGTCACCACCTGCCCGCACTGCATGCATACCATCGCCAAAGAATACCCCGCCTTCGGCGGTCACTACCAGGTGATCCACCACACGCAGTTGATCAATGAACTGGTCGCCAGTGGAAAACTGAAGCTGAAGAAGGGCAGCCTGGACGCGGTAACCTTCCACGATCCCTGCTACCTGGGACGCCAGAATCAGATCGTGGAGGCGCCTCGCCAGGCGCTGCAATCAGCCGGTGTGGCGCTGGTGGAGATGCCGCGCAGCGGGATGAAATCCTTCTGCTGCGGCGCGGGCGGCGCGCAGATGTGGAAGGAAGAGGAACATGGCAGCGAGCGCGTCAGCGCCAATCGCTACCGCGAAGCCGTCTCCACAAGCGCAGCTACCCTGGCGGTCGGCTGCCCGTTCTGCATGGTCATGTTCAACGATGCCAACAAAGACGCCGGTGAGAAGCTGCAGGTTCTGGATATCGCCGAAATCGTGCTGCAGTCCCTGGCACAATGAGAACCATTTATCACAACCAGTTGTGGGCTGCTGGTGGTAGAAATCCGCCGGCAGCCCACACTTTTTCTTAAGAGCCGCAATATCTCCACCAAAAAGGGCGATATAATCTATAACCAGGCGACTGGGCTGGCGGCGCAGGACAACCAGTGCGCCCAGTGCCACGCAGAGGAGGAAGATGATTAATGGCTGAACAGGAGCTCGCTACAGCAGAACAGGATTCCGGCGAGCTTCCCCTGAGCAAGGAGGAGATCCTGCAGGATTATCGCCTGGCATACCAGAGCCGCCAGGCCAGCCTGATGGGCCGCCGGGAGGTGATGAGCGGCAAAGCCAAATTTGGTATTTTTGGCGATGGCAAAGAGATCCCCCAAATCGCGATGGCGCGGGTCTTCGAGCCGGGCGATTTCCGCGCCGGGTATTATCGCGACCAGACCCTGATGCTGGCGCTCGGTGAGTTAAGCCTGACGGCATTCTTCGCCCAATTGTATGCCCACGCTGACGTCCAGGCAGAGCCTGCCACTGCCGGGCGGGCAATGAACGCTCATTTTGCCACCCGTTCTCTCAACCCGGATGGCTCCTGGCGCGACCTTACCCGCATCCACAACTCTTCTGCCGATGTCTCTCCAACCGGCTCGCAGATGCCCCGCCTGGTCGGGCTGGGTTACGCCTCGCGCTTGTTCCGCCACCTGGAGGAACTGCAGGCCTATCCTGAATTATCCCGCCACGGCAGCGAGATCGCCTACGGGACGATTGGCAATGCATCGACTTCAGAAGGTATGTTCTGGGAAGCTATCAATGCCATCGGGGTGCTCAAGGCTCCCGTGATCCTCTCCATCTACGACGATGGCTACGGCATCTCGGTTACCAATGAACACCAGATGGTCAAACAGGACATCTCCGAGCTGTTGAGCGGCTTTCAACGCCATCCCGATTCAAACGATGGCTACGATCTGTACCGGGTACGCGCCTGGGACTATCCTGCCTTGCTGCAGGTTTATCGTACCGCGGCAGCCAACGCCCGCAAGGATCATATCCCGGCGATCATTCACCTCGTCGAGGTCACCCAACCCCAAGGACATTCGACATCAGGCAGTCACGAACGCTATAAATCCAAGGAACGCCTCACCTGGGAAGAAGAATTCGACTGCGTGAACAGAATGCGCCAGTGGATCGAGACGCTCAGCATTGCCAGCAGCGAAACGCTTGACCAGTATGAGCGCGAGGAGCGCAAGCTGGTCGACGAGGCTCGCCGGGCAGCCTGGCAGGCCTACATCGTGCCCATTCAGCGCGAACGCAGGCAGACAATGGAATTGATCGATCGCCTGCTCGACCAATCCAGCCACCGGGTAGAGCTTGAGAAGGTTAAAACGGATTTGCAAAATGCCTCGATGCCGCTGCGGCGCGACATTTCGGCGGCAGCGCACCGGGCATTGAGCCTGGTTCGTTTTGAGAATTTTCCTGAAAAACAAGCGCTCATCAACTGGAAAAAGTCTTTCGAAGAAGAACAAGAAGAACGCTACAGCTCGCACCTGTACAGCCAATCGGAGCACTCGGCGCTAAAAATGGCGGAAATCCCGGCAGCCTACACCGAACAACCGCCGTTAATCTACGGTTTCGAGGTGTTGAATGCCTGTTTCGATGCAGCGCTGCGGCGTGATCCCCGCGTGATCGCCTTTGGCGAAGATGTTGGGCGCCTGGGTGATGTGAACCAGGGATTTCGCGGGCTGCAGGAGAAATACGGTGAGCTGCGCGTCTCAGATACCGGCATTCGCGAAACCACCATCCTGGGGCAGGCAATTGGGATGGCGATGCGCGGCCTGCGCCCGATTGCAGAAATCCAATATCTGGATTATTTACTGTACGCACTTCAGATCATGTCAGACGATCTGGCAACCCTGCACTGGCGCACCAAAGGTGGGCAGTCAGCTCCGGTGATCGTGCGCACGCGTGGGCACCGCCTGGAAGGTATCTGGCATTCGGGGTCGCTGATGGCGGGCATTATTCACATGCTGCGCGGCATGCATGTGCTGGTGCCGCGCAATATGACCCAGGCTGCTGGTTTTTATAATACCCTGCTCAAATCCGATGAACCTGCCATCGTGGTCGAAGCGTTGAACGGCTACCGCTTGCGAGAGTACTTGCCGGAGAACATTGGTGAATTCACTGTGCCTGTGGGTGTGCCGCAGATCATCCGCCCGGGTGAAGACCTGACCGTGGTGACCTATGGCGCCTGCTGCCGGATTGCCCTGGACGCCGCCGAGCATCTGTCTGAGGCAGGCATCCAGGCGGAGGTGGTGGATGTGCAGTCGCTGCTGCCCTTCGATGTGCGCGGCGCGATCCTCGAATCGCTCGAGAAAACCAGCCGCATCCTGTTTGTGGACGAAGACGTGCCCGGCGGCACGACAGCTTATATGCTCCAGCAGGTGATCGAAACACAGGGCGGCTTCCATTGGCTCGATTCGCCGCCGCGCACCCTGCCTGGCAAGCCGCATCGACCCGCTTACGGCTCAGATGGCGACTATTGGTCCAAGCCAAATGCCCAAACCATTTTTCAGGCCGCTTACGAAATCATGCACGAAGCCGATCCCACCGCTTATCCCTTGTATGACTCGCTTACGGAGGAAAAATGGCAATAGAAGTCACCATGCCGCAGTTGGGCGAATCGGTCGTCGAAGGCACCATTACCCGCTGGCTGAAAAACATAGGCGAGTATGTGGAAGAATACGAACCTCTGCTGGAGATTAATACCGATAAGGTAGACACCGAGATTCCCAGCCCCTCCGCAGGCATTCTGACCGAAATCCGCGTGCCCGAAGGCACTACGGTACAGGTAGGTGCGACCCTGGCAACGATCGATGCCGCACTGGAAACCACCGGAGCGGGAGCAACGTCTGCCGTCCAACCTGTGACTGCTTCACCTCCCGTGCCGGCAAGCAGCCCTGAGGCAGATGCCATCTCACCCACCGAAAGTGCCGGTCCAGCCAGCGCGGCGGCGGGCAGAAACCACAACCTGGGATTCATTTCACCGGTCGTGGCGAGAATCGCGAACGAATTCGGCGTAGATTTGACCAGGGTGGACGGCACGGGACAAAGCGGACGTATCACCAAGAAAGATATCCTGGCCTACATTGAAAACCAACCAGCCACGGTGGCGGCGCTGCCGGAGCGGGAAGAAAAACCCAAACTGCCATCCCCAGCCCCCTCCGCGCCTGCTCAAGCCGCGCCAGCTACTGCGCCGGTACCTGGCGAACTGCTGCCTCTCAACGCTATCCGCCGCGCCATCGCCGAGCACATGGTGTTATCCAGGCGAACGTCGCCGCACGTTTCGACGATTATGGAAGTTGACCTGAACCGCGTGGTCGCTCACCGCAGCGCCAATAAAGCCGAGTTTGCTCGCGACGGGGTCAACCTCACCTATACGGCGTACTTCACGGCGGCTACCGTGGCGGCGTTGAAGGCCTACCCGATCGTAAACTCCTCCTGGAGCGATGAGGGCATTCTCCTGCATCGCTCGATCAATATCGGCATCGCTACCTCTCTGGGAGAGGCCGGTTTGATCGTGCCTGTCATCATGAATGCCGATGGACTGTCGCTGTTGGGGTTGGCGCGGGCGGTTAATGACCTGTCCGGTCGCGCCCGGCAGCGCAAACTGCAGCCCGATGAAGTGCGCGAGGGCACCTTCACCATCACCAACCACGGGGTTAGCGGCTCGCTGTTTGCCATGCCGATCATAAACCAGCCGCAGTGCGCCATCTTAGGTATTGGCGCCATCCAAAAACGCGTGGTTGTGATCAGTGATGAAATCCATGGGGATACGATTGCCATCCGGCCCATGGCTTACTTATCCTTGACTTTCGATCACCGCATCCTGGATGGCGCCACAGCAGACTACTTCCTCGGCAAGATGGTAGAATCCCTGCAAAATTGGGAAATGGGCGCTCGCTGAACGCCCCTCATTCAAAACAAAGGAGCCATTATTTATGAGCGAATATGATGTCGTCGTCGTTGGCGCTGGCCCAGCCGGGTACGTTTGCGCGATAAAAGCTGCCCAGCTCGGATTGAAAACCGCCATTATTGAAAAGCAATTCCTGGGTGGTGTCTGCCTGAATGTGGGCTGCATCCCTTCGAAATCCTTGCTCAGGAACGCCGAGATCGCCCACCTGCTGCGCGAGCGCGCCAAAGAGTTTGGTATTTCCTTCGAGAATTTGACCCTGGATTATGGCGTTGCCGTGAAGCGCAGCCGCCAGGTCTCTGGCAGGCTGACCAAGGGGGTTGGCTTCTTGATGAAGAAACACAAAATTGACGTCTACATGGGTACGGCCCAGCTTACAGCAAAAGACACCATCCGGTTTACGGATGAAAAAGGCGCGGTAACGCCAATCAAAGGCAAGAATATCGTCATCGCCACCGGCGCTCAGGCTGCAGTTCCAGCCGCCTGGAAGGTGGATGGCGAAAAAGTAGTGACCTACTGGGAAGCAATCCTGCAGGAAAAGCTGCCCAAATCGGTGGTAGTCATTGGCTCTGGCGCCATCGGCGTTGAGTTTTCGACCGTGTGGCATTCCTACGGCACCCAGGTAACGATTGTGGAAATGCTTCCTCGCATGGTGCCTTTGGAGGATGAAGAAGTTTCCACAGAGCTTGAAAAGGCGTTCAAGAAACGCGGCATCCAGGCTCTGACCAACCACCGCGTTGAATCGGTGGAGACCACGGATGGTGGCGTGCGCGTGAAAGTATCCTCTCAGGATGGCGAAAAGATCCTGGAAGCAGAGCAGGCGCTGGTGGCAATCGGCTTTCGCCCGAACAGCCGCGACCTGGGCCTGGAAGCGGTCGGTGTTAAGATCAGCGAGCGCGGCTTCGTCGAGGTTGATGAACGCATGGCAACCAATGTGCCGGGCATCTGGGCTATCGGCGATGTCACAGGCAAATTGATGCTGGCGCACGTTGGCTCTGCGATGGGCATCATCTGCGCCGAAAATATCGCCGGCGCCGAAACCATCACACTGGATTATGAAATGATGCCGCGCGCTACCTACTGCCAGCCTCAGATCGCCTCGTTCGGTCTTACCGAAGCCCAGGCAAAAGAACGCGGTCATGAGATTAAGGTGGGACGTTTCCCCTTTCAGGCGAACGGCAAAGCACTCGGTATGGGTGAATCCACCGGCTGGGTCAAGATCATCACCGACGCCCGCTATCATGAAATCCTGGGCGCGCATCTGATCGGACCGGAAGTCACGGAACTGCTGCCCGAGCTGACCATCGCTCAGATGATGGAGCTGACCCCGGCAGAAATCGCCCGTAATGTACACGCACACCCAACCCTCAGTGAAGCGTTGATGGAGGCTGCACACGCGGCTGAAGGTGAAGCCATTCATATTTAATCTTGCGGAGCTCTCAGTGGGTGGCAAAGCAGGCTCTCGCCGCTTGCCACCCGCTGATTTGTGATATTCCGCTCAATGAGATTTCACAATTAACTAAAGGGGGACAATTTCAGTTGCAATTCGGATAACATATGGTATAATTTTCACAGTGTTAACGACTGTTACGTTCATTTCACAGCCTGTGTGAGTTATGGACTACACGATCGAACCGAATTCGCGTCGAGCGCCATTAAAACCGGGGCAAGAAAACGACGATAGCAGAAAGCCTCTTGCCCTATTATTCGAAATCGGCCGCCGTAAGGGCTATATTGGACTGGATGACGTATTTTCGCAGTTTCCAGAAGCGGAAAACGATCTCGGTCAGCTCGAATATCTGCTGGATGCCCTGTTAAACGCCAATATCCGCATCGTAGAAATACCCGAACTGAT
>JBGSTO010000045.1:0-20690 GCA_041736465.1 Anaerolineales bacterium
CAATCGACCTGTGCCGCTCCCACAGGTTCATGATAACCCTCCAGACTAATGAATTAGCCCAACCAGGGGTCTTCTTGTTCTAAGCTGGACCTTTCAGCTTGGATGCTGTACTGGGTATTATCTCCAAATGCGATTACCCTACCCTGCGCCTGCAGGTATCGCGTATCCGGGAGGTTGTCCTGGAGGAATTGCCGCACAGATGCTGGTAGATCCGCCTGGAAAAGGGGTAGGCTTAATGTGGACGCTGGGCTGACAACGGATTCTTACCCCGGATTTCACGGATTCTGCGTTGGCATCATAGCTTCGGCAATCGTAACAGGCTGCCAGCCAGATCCGCGAAATCCGTGATAGAAATCTGTTGTCAGCTGCTGGTCTATCACCACATGCTCAACTGGCTGAATGATCCAACGTTGACCGCCGCTATCGGGCATGTTAAAATCACTCGCGTTTGGGCCGAGTGGCAGATCACCATTCAGCCGGGAGTGGTGCATGGCTGAAGACAGCGTCAAAGTACTGCTGGTCGAAGACAATCACGACTACGCCTGGATGCTGCGCTTGATTCTTAACCAGGTAGCCCCGAACAGGTACGACCTGGTGCATATCGAGCGCCTCTCGGACGCGCTGCAAAGCCTGCACGACCAGGAATTCGACGTGATCTTGCTCGACCTGTCGCTGCCCGACAGCCGCGGTTTCATTACTTTCTCCCAGCTTTACGAACATGCCTCCCATATCCCCATTGTCGTCATGACCGCCATGAACGATAAAGAATTGGCGCTGCGGGCGGTGCGCGCCGGTGCGCAGGATTATCTGGTCAAGGGGGAAATGGATGTGAACCGCCTGGTGCAGGCAATGCAGTACGCCGTCGAGCGCCACCTGATGATCGAAAATTTGCGCCGCCTTTCCCTGTTCGACGAGCTTACCGGATTATTAAACCGGCGCGGTTTCCTGGCGCTGGGTGACCAGCAGATGAAAATTGCCCAGCGTTCCAGCCGCCCTTTGATGCTGTTCTTCGCCGACCTGGATGGCTTGAAGCTCATCAATGACCAGCATGGGCATGCCGAAGGCGACCGGGCTTTGAAACGCTTGGCGGCGATTCTGCGGGAGACTTTTCGTTCTTCAGATTTAATTGCTCGCCTGGGAGGCGACGAGTTTACCGTGCTGGCTATCGATGCGCCGGTGAATAACGAGCAAGCCATGCGCACGCGTCTGTACGAGACCATCGATCGTAACAACCAGGCCAACGACGGCGCGGCGTTGTCGCTCAGCCTGGGCGTGGCGCGCTACGATCCCCAACAGCCTGCCTCCGATCTGGTGGAGCTGATGGCTAAAGCCGACCGGGAGCTGTATGAGGATAAATCCCGAAAAAGGAGCAGCGCGAACACCGTATGAGCCAGAAAATAAGAACGCTGTGCGTGTACTGCGGTTCATCCGACCGCATTCACCCGGACTATCTGCAGGCAGCCAAACAGATGGGCGCCGCCGCGGCGCGCCGCGGGCTGGAAATTGTGTATGGCGCCGGCAGCACCGGCTTGATGGGGGCGGTAGCGAATGGGGCGATGGAAGCCGGCGGTCAGGTGATCGGGGTGATCCCGGGTTATTTCAACACGCCTCAATTGGCGCACAGCGGCCTGGCGCGCCTGGAGGTGGTTGATACCATCCACACCCGCAAGGCGCGCCTGGTAGAGCTGGGTGATGCCTTCGTTGCCCTGCCGGGCGGCTACGGCACGTTCGAGGAATTTTTCGAGGTGCTTACCTGGGCGCAGATCGGTCTGCACTGCAAGCCGATTGGTCTGCTCAACGTGCGCGCCGGCGATGCTCGCCGCGGCTACTTCACCCCATTGTTAGAAATGGTGGAACACGCCCGGCGGGAGGGCTTCATCTATGACGAGCACCGCGCCCTGTTCAGCGCGGCAGAGGATCCAGAAGCCTTGCTGGATGCGCTGGTCAACCACCAGCACCCGGACGGGCTGGAGCGCTGGTTGCGCCGCGAGGATTAGCTCAGGCCCTCTTTCGCAACGCCAGCAAACCCAGCACATCCACTGCCAGCACAGCCGTGAGCACGGTGAGGAGCCAGCCGCTCTGCGCCTGGTTTCCCGTTCCGGAGAAATTTCTCAGGCCGATGCTGGTTGGACCATAGATCTCCAGCCATGCGCCGGAGCTGCCGCTTTCCTTGGTTGGAAAGGTGCGGTAAGCAGTGGGAGATGAGACTGTCCCATCGCAGTCGCCTCGCACCACCAGGGTGACCGCCTGCCCCTTGTGGCCTTCCAGGTAAGAAGCCAGCGTGCTGCCGGTGAAATCCATGGTAGAGCCCGGCGCCACGCTGGCTGCGGTGGCGAGCTGCTGGTCCAGCGCCGGCTGGTTTTGCCATGCCAGGGTGGCTTCACCCCAGCTGGTATCTGCGCTGCTCCACAGCTCCATATCCAGCGTTCCAGAACCAAAAACACCGGACAGACTGGTGATGTATAGATGAGCCTGCCCGATCGTTCCGGTTGTGGATGGTACGTTGAACTTGTACCATACGTAGATCGGTGTGGAGCATGTCTCAAATGTCTTGCTGGCTGAAATCAGCGAAGCAGTATTGGCGCCAAATACCATACTCGGGTTGTTCTGATCGGTGTAGGTATCCGCAGCCGGCAGGTAAGGATTGGCAGCCAAACCGCCTGCAGCCGACATCAGCGCCACAATGATGAACAGAGCCGCACAAGCCATTAATTTTCGTTTTGTATCCATGTCATTTGCTCCTGAGCTTAACGGTATTGGATTATGGCCAAACCAGGTTGGTCCCACTGTTGTCTGCACACGGCCAGTAAGGGTATCCGATACGTGTGGTGAAATTGACCCCGATCAGGCCGCCGATGCGCAGGTCATAGCTGGACGTCTCTGCCCGCCACTCGCCGATCACCGGTACGCCGCCGATGGAGGTTGCCAGCAGATCTGCCAGGTTGAGCGCCGGTTGGTCTAACGGCAGCGTCAACAAATTCCACTGGCAGGCGGCCTGGCGAGCGATGTTGAACTGCACACTGCCCGGCGCCGGAACGCCGCCCCAGGTGGTAAATACGCTCGGGCTGCCGGTCGAGGTCAGTACCATGTAGGCCTCTCCGGTTGCCAACGGAAAATTCACGCCCACGCCGATCGGGTTGGCGATGCGAATGTCGTAGCTCTGCGAGCTTTCTACCCAACGCCAGACCACCGGAGACCCGGCCCGGACTGCCAGGTCGTCGGCAACTGCCAGGCCGCTGTCCAGCAATGGTACTCCGACGAAAGAGTATTTATCCGGGTACAGGGTGTAGTCGAACTCGCCGGCCCGGTTCGAGATCTGGCTGCGAAAGCCATTGCTGCAGGTGGATTGCACAACGTAAAAATAATCCGAAACCGTGCTGCCCAGGGCGCCCAGATCGTCGTAGCTCAAGCTGGTCGTGGACTGGTAGGCAGGGCCGGCGGGTGTGAAATAGGGCTGGGTGCTGCGGAACAGATCATAGCCTGCCACGCCGGTGGAGGCAGTCCAGCTCAGGCGCAGGTCGCTGGCGTTCAACCCGGCTGCACTGATGCTGGGGGCAACCGGCGGCGCCGCTTCCAGGCTGCCATCCACCGCTGAGGCAGAAATTCCAACGCCGCCGCGCCCTCCCAGGCTGGCAAGGCTGAAGTGCAGCGCAGATGTACCGCCGCTCTTGCCGCGCAGCCGGGCGCTGAATAAGATACCGCTGCCGTTCACTTCGGGCGCCGGGTTGAGCTGGGTGGCGGCGAAGCGCATGGTTCCGAGGCTGTTGTCGGCGGTGTCGCGCACGATAAACAGCGGATCCTGAAGCAGGGGGCCGCGGATTACCTGCACCCCGGGCGTCAAAGTATCTGCGTCGACAACTTCCATCAGGCTGGGGTCGAAGCTGACCTCTACATCTGCCCCGTACAAGCCGGTGACATCGTTGACCCACACATCCAGCACTACCTCCTGGCAGCCCTGTATCGCTGCGGCGCTGCTTTCCAGGGTGATGGTGGCGGCGTTGGGCTGCGCCAGCACACGCCCTGGTTTCGCCCACAGCCCTGCGGCTGAAAAGGCGATCAGGCAGGCCAGCAGGGCGGCAGCCGGTATCGATCTGCGCGGAGAGCGTGCCAGGCGGATGGGGCCGGCAGCCTCCAGGCGGGTATTTTGCTTTGAGTTCTTGAATGGTTGCATGGTTTTTCTTTCTTTATGGAACAGAGAGCGCTTCGCTGATCAGCGGCAGAAACAGCTTCCCAATTCCGGGAATCTGGTACGCGGCGTTTTGAACATCGGCAGGGATCGTCACCCCGTTGCGGTCCGCCAGAGTTTGCTCGACGATCACAATTTCGCCTGCGAGAGGGCGGGTAATCGATACCTTGAACGAAAATAATATCCCGGATCCACTGGCGGGCGGCGTCGGGTTCAGTTGGGTGACCCCATACCAGATGGTGCCAAGCTGGTTATCGGCGACCTTTTTGATCACCAGATCGGGGAGAAGAAGATCGTACGAAGGCGTGACCTGAACGCCGGGGAGCGCCGGGTCGCCATCCAACACGGTCATGTTATAGCTGCTGAAAGTCATCTGAATATCAGCGCCGTATAACTCGGTCACATTGTCAACCCATATTTCAACCAGCACTTCATCCCCAACATCGTATGTGCCAGCCGCAGGCGAGACGCGTACCACGGGTATGACTGCAGCCGTGGTGTGCGCGCTGGTCATGCCTAAGCACATGAGCAGCAAACAGATGACGATGATTTTCTTGAGGCAGTAAGCCATTAAGTTACCCTCGATCCGGTCCAGTTGGTTGATTGTACCGAAATTTCACAATCCAGAGAACAACTCCAATCAAAACTGCAAGGCCAAACAACAGCAGCCAGGTCAAACCAGGATTCTGGGTTGTTTGTCCGGCTGCAGGAGCCGGCAAAGGCGTGGGTGTGGGCTGCGCTGCAGCCATGTGTTGCTGGGTGGGCGAAGCTTCCTGCGCCAGTGCCGGGGGCGTTTGTGTGGGCTGCTCTGGTTGGGCGGCTGTGGTGCTGGTCGCGACATTGGTCACCGCGGTGGGGCTGGCGGGTTGGAGCACGGGCGGCTCGGTGACCGCAGCCGTGGGCGGGGGCGCGGTATTGGTTGGAATGGGGGTGAGCGTCGGGCCGACCTCAACTGCCGTGATCAGCACGACCGGGGTCTCGGTTGGGGGCGCAGCCGCAGGCAGGGGGGTGCCAGCGCCCTGGGTGGGCACCGGCGTGCTGGTTGGACCGCTGATGGTTTGCACCACCTGCACCTGTCCGGATTCCGTAGTCGCCTCGATGCTGGCGCCGCCGGGGCCTCCCAGCAGCACTCGCACCAGGGTCAGGGGAGAGATGGCTCCCAACTGCTTGCCCTGCAGGCGCAGCACGATCAGGACGCCGCTGCCGGACTTCGGCGTGCTCGGGTTGAGCTGCGTCATGGCGAAGCGCACCCGTCCCAGGGTGTTATCCGCCTCATTGCGCAGCACAAAGCCGGGATCTAGAAAAGTGCCCATACCTACCTGGATGCCATCCAAAAGTGGATCGGCATCCAGTACCTCGACCGCCGCCGGGTCGAACTCCAGGGCGATATCCATGCCGTACAGCCCCTCCACAGCCTCGATCTCTACCACCACGTCGGCAGTCTGTCCAACCTGTACCTGTGCCTGGGGCGGGGCAATGCGGACGATCGCGCCGCTCTGCGCAAGGGCGGCTGGCGCCAGGCTGCCAGCCAGCAGCGCCAGGCACAGGCAGAGCAGCGTTCCGGTAAGGTATTTTTTGAGTAAGCTCGAATAGTTTGCCATTAAAGAATTATCCTGTAAGCCGCCAGGGAAGCCGGCGGCGATTGGTTTCTCATTTTGTGCGCCGCCTGTACTGGCGGGCTATGAATCCAAATGTTAAGAGGGTTAGGCTTACGGCTGCGGCCCACAGTCCCAGGAAAACCCAGCCGTTGACCGGCGAGGGTTCTGGGCTGCTGCCTGCCGCAGGGGAGGCGGGCAAAGCCGCGAGCGCTTGCGTCGTGGGCTTAACCGGGGTAAGGGTGGCAGTTGCCTGAGCCGCTGCCGTGTTTGCAGGTGCAGCCGTCCGCGTGGAGGCGGCGGGCAGGTCGATGGCGTTGGTAAAATGCAGCGCCTGGTTCATGATGAACGGCAAGCGAGCCTGCAAGCTGCCCTGTGAAACCGGGGAAGGAACAGCCGCCAGCTCGACCACGGTCGTGGCGGTGGGAGCGGCGGACTGAATTGCAAACGGCACGTACAGCCGCTGCCCGGTGATGATCAGGCTGGAGCTTCCCAGGCAGTTTGCCTGGCGCAGCGCCGCCAGGCTGACCCCGTAGCGCTGGCTGAGCTGAAACAGCGTGTCGCCGCGCCGCACCACGTAGACAACCCAGTTTGCCGGCGGCGCGCAGTGGGTCGCCTGGGTCGAGGCCGGCGTCGGGGAGGCCGGGTTGGGCTGGGTGGCATCAGGCTCGGTCGGTGAGGCTGTCACGGCCGGCTGAGTAGGCAGCGGGGTGCGGGTAGGAGTGGGTGTGCGTGTTGGGAACGCCGTCGGCGTAGGTGTGGGGGTATGAGTCTGGGTGTGTGTCGCCGTTGCGGAAGGTGTGTGTGAGGGAGTGTGGGTTGGTGGCAGCGGCTGCACCTCGATCTCTCCAGGCTGTGAGCCGGCGGAGATGCTGGCGCCGCCAGGCCCGCCCAGGGCGATGGATGCCAGGGTCAGCGCCGATACGCCCTCGCCGGCGCCCTGGAACTGAATGACGAACAGACCTCCTGTGCCGCTTTTCGGCGTGCTGGGGTTCATCTGCGTCATGGCAAAGCGCACGGTGCCGGCGGCGTTATCCGCCTGGTTGCGCAGTACGAACCCCGGATCCAGAAACGAACCCAGGGATACCTGCACGCCCGGCTGGCTGCCATCGGCATCGAGCACCTGCACCCAGGCAGGGTCGAAGCGCATTGTGATGTCGAAACCATATAGATCGGTCACATCTACCACTTCTATGGTTATGGTGCGGCTCTGACCTACCAGCACCGTGCTGGCAGCCGGTGAAACGCGCACCAGGGCGGTGGTTTGAGCGCGGGCTTCGGGCGCCAGCGCAGCTGCGCCCAGGGAGAAGATCACAAACAGCAGGCGCACCCAACGCCGCATCTGGCGCAGGAAGCAGGTGCGTTGAATGGTAGGGTGGTCACCCACCCTACCATTCAGAAATCGCAAACGTATCACTGCTCGTCCCTGAGCATGAAAGTCACTATGCTGCAGTCAGGCGCTAGGGCGTCTGGCTCCAGGGACTGGACAGGAGATCGAAGTTGCCGCCCATCAGCACCAGGTCGAGGATGTCGATACGGCCATCGCCGTTGACATCCGAACTGGCGCTGACGCCGACGCAGGTCGAGCTCGCCGTGCCGTAGTCGGCGCCGACGCAGGTGGCATCGTCAATCCCGATGACATCGTCGTTGGTTGCATCGCCGCCCAGCAGTACCACACCAGCCAGGGGCGTCAGCGGGCGATCGGTGAGCGTGCCGCCGTTAGCCCAATCTGTTTCTGCTGTACCCACAAAGATTTGCGTGGTCGGCAGGTACAGGGGCGCATCCACCTGGAAGTAGTACGCCGATCCAACCGCCAGCTGGTAGCTGCCCAGGTAGGCGGTGGTGTAGGCGCCGCTCGTCGCGCTGGAGGCGCTTGCCAGAGCCGTAGACCCGGCCTTGAGAAGCTGGTCGTAGACTGTCAGCGTTGCGCCGCTGTCGTTAGCGCGGCCCTGCAGGTCGATGAAGCCGGTGAAGTTTGCCAGACCGGTGATATCCACCTGCCCGTCGTTGAGGTCGGTGATGTCGCGGGCGAGATCGCTGGGGGCGTTGAAGCCGGCGTTGTTGACGAACACTTTCACCCCGCCGACCGCGCCGGCGGAGGTGTCGGCTACCAGGTGCGAGACGTCGAACACGTCCGTCCACGGGCCATCGCCGGTCAGGTCGCTGCCGGTCGCGGTGAAGTTGAAGGTGGCGATAGTGCCGCCATCCCACTCAGCGCCGCTGATCAGGGCGCACTGGTAGTGCACGGTGCCAGCCGGCGGCGCTCCCACCGGGAAGCAGCGATCGATCCACGGGAAGCTGAAGGTGGTGCTGTTGAACTGCAGCAGGGTCGGGTCATAGCTGAACTTGAAGCTCAGCCCGTACAGGTTCTCGGCGTCGCCCTTGATGGCTACGTCGAAGCTGTCGCCCTCCAGCACGCTGCGCACTTCCGCTTCAGTGTCCGGGACCATATCCAGGTACAGCTCGGCGAAGGTCCAGGGGTCGGAGATGACGTTGGCGCTGGCGCCGTCGCCCGATACAGGCCCGGCGTCGCTGCCCCACGAGTTGTAGGTGGCGTCC
Source organism: Anaerolineales bacterium (assembly GCA_041736465.1). Classification (GTDB taxonomy): domain Bacteria; phylum Chloroflexota; class Anaerolineae; order Anaerolineales; family UBA4823; genus JAJUJL01. Next base: position 8,341 of record JBGSTO010000045.1, read on the forward strand.
AGGGCGGTGCCGTTGTCGTTCTGCACGCCGTTGCCGCCGTTGTCCTTGAACAGGTTGCCTTCGATGGTCACCACACCGCCCAGTGTCGCGGCGGCGTCCACCTGCAGACCGGCATCGACGTTGTCATGGATGAAGTTGTTGACCAGCTTGAAGGACGTCACCGCGCCGGCGATCTGCACGCCGTCTGCCCATTCGCGTACTTCGACGTTCTGCATGGTGAAGTTGTCGGCGCCAGCCAGCACCAGGATAGCTGGATCCAGCGAGCCGTTGCCGTCCAGCGTTCCGGGGCCGAGCACGGTCACGTTATCGGCATCCACGATCAGGAAAGGCGAGCCAGGGCCGAAGGTGCCGCCGTTGAGGTTGATGGTCAGGCCGTTCTGGCTGGCGGTTGCGCCGCCGGGTACCGGACCGATGCCGATAAAGCGGATTTCATCTCCAGGCAATGCGCCGTTGAGCAGTGGCTGCAGGTCGTTGATTTCACCAGTACGCATGTTCATCCAGCTTGCAGCCGAGCCGCCGCAGGTGGTCAGCCAGGGCTGGAAGTCCACGTAGTCGGAAACGGCATCGCCTGTACCGGTTGGGTTGCTGGCGTGGGTCGGGCCGCTGCCTGCACCCCAGTAGTTGTTCTCAGCGTTCAGGTTGGCAGTGAAGCCTTCTGCGTACATGCCAAAGCTGGTGTTGCCGGAGATGCAGTTTTGATTGGCAGCAAAGGAAGTCAGCAGGCCTGTGGAGTCGGTCGCTTGCCACACCGCCATGCCATACCCCCAATTAGAGAGCGTGTTGCCGGTTGCCGAGAAGCTCACATCATCGGCGTCGTAGCCGGCGTTCACATCCAGACCGGTAGAGCTGGTGCTGTTTCCATCGCTGGTGATCAGGTTGTCGTTGACCGCAATGCTCAGAGCCGCCTGCAGCGCATCTGGAACCGCCTCCAGCGAACCCTGTTCCTGGTCGAAGACAGATGGTAAGGCGCGCGGCGGGTCGCCGGCGATCACGCCCCAGAAGCTGGTCGTGCCTACCCCGGCGCTGTTGGCATATACAGTGTTGTTCGCCAATGTGCCGCTGGTGCCCCAGAAGTACACGCCCGTTTGCGACTGAGAAACGGAGCTGTTGAGCACGTTAACCGTGCCGCCGTTATGGATTAACATACCACTGGCAGTCCAGGGGCCTGGCGTGTAGGATACACCGCTGACGGAGGCGTTCGGGCCAATTACACCGCTGGCGCCGCTACTCACCTGGATGCCATTCTGGGCAGTAACCGTGGTAGGGCCGTAGCCGGTGACCTGTGAGTTATTCACATCCACAGTGAGGCCGGCGCCCATAAGGGCCATCCCGTTCTTCTGGAAATCATGGATGGTCACACCGGTAACGGTCAGGCTGCGCGGCGTGCTGTCGGCGTTGTAGGCATACAGCGCTACGCCGTGCTGCGCCCCACTGAAGGGGGTATCGCGCACGTCGGTGATTTCTACGGTCTGCACCTCGCCGCCGGCATTGTAGAAGCCGATGCCCTGGAAGCGGTAATTGGCATTGCCTTTGCCGGCTCCATCTACCTTCAGGTCGCGAATGGTGACTGCCGCGGCATCGTGTGCATACACCACCGGGTAGTTGTTTAGCCCGGAAGTTGTGAAGAACTTGGTCAATGCATCCGGCGAGCGCACGATGGTGCCCGCTCCGGCGCCTCGCAGCGTCAAGTCCTTGCTGATCTCAACCTGCTCTACGTATACCCCGTCTTTCGCCAGCACCGTATCACCCGCCAGGGCGTTATCGATTTCGGGCTGCACGATGGCGCCGATGCGGCGGACGTTGTTAAAAGTGCCATACGTGTTGGGGTATGAGTAGGTGCGCACATCTGCAGGAGGTACAGCACCAACGATGACAGCCTTATTGAAGGTATTGTTATTCCAGTAGGAAGCCCAATCAAACTGGCTGTTGTCATAGGTGCCGCGGGCGCGGATGTGCTGGCCGGTCGGATCGGTGTTGTTGAAAGTGTTGCCAGTGATCTGCGCCCCGCCCACCGAGTATAGGAACCAGGGGACGCCTGTGTCAGAACCGGAGAAGCTGATGAAGGGCCAATAACTGCCTGCGTTATTGGTGAAGGTGTTGCCCATAATCACCCGTCCGCTGACCGGACCAGAGTAGCCCGCGCCGCTGGCGATGTCCAGGCTCAGGCCGTCCTGGAAATTATTGCCTTCGATGCGGTACGACTGGAGGTGCGAGATATCGTTCACATCATCGTAGCGCCAGTCGTTCAGGTAGACAGAGCCGCCAAGGTCGGCAAGGTCGCAGTATTTAAGACTGAAGTTATCGCCGAGCACCTCGATGGTTTTATTCTGATCTACGGCATTGGCGCCTACGATCAAGCCCGAAATGGTGGCGTCATCGCCTTCGATGAAGAAGCCGCTTGGGCCAAATCCGTTGGTAGCATTGGTAGTGACGGTTGCCAGTGCGGAGGCGAAGCTTGTAATTCTCGCTCCACTGGCATCTACACCTTGCACGGTGATGCCGGGCTTAGCCGCTCCGATGAACAAGCCAAACTGGTACGGGCCGCTGCCATCATACAGGTAGCGATTGCTGGCAGTCTCACTATAGCTGCCCGCCAGTACATTCACGGTGCCGCCCGAAGCCACTGCATCGATGCCTGCCTGGATGCTGACTTTGGGGAATGCGCGCTCGCCGCTGTTGGCGTCATTTCCGCTGCCGGCAGCCACCCATACTTCCGGAGCCGCAACGTGGATGCCCCACAGTGCTTCACCGGTGATTTCATTATTTTCGGTGGAAAGCACGTCGCCCGCCCAGCCGCCGGTCGCCAGCTGCACGCTGAGCATGTATTCGGCCGCGCCCTGGATGGCTTCCAGGTACAGGCTGCGGTTCACCTGGCTGAGCGCCAGCACCGCATATGCAGTTTCCTGGATGGCTTCGTTAGCATCATTCGGGATGACGTAAGCCGAATTCCAGGCAAAGCCGCCGCCAGTGATCTGGTAGCTTGCCAGGATGGCTGCCAGGTCCGCCAGGCTGCTGGCAGCTTCATGCTCCCCAGCTATTGGGTCATGATCTTCGCCCACGTAAGCCAGGCCGTAAACGGCTCCCGCCAGGCCGATGACGTCATAGTATGAAACTGTCCAATCGCCGTTGAGTTCATCTATTTCAGCCTTTACGCCAGCGACCCAAGGAGCTGTTTCAGCGCCGGCTGCAGCCGCCCCGACCAGGCCCATTCCAAGATCCCAGGCTGCCAGGTTGGCCTGCGTTCCACTCCGGACCGTGCGGATCAGGTTGACATACGCGGCAGTGTCATAGAGCGTTCCGGCGCCATTGCGATTGTAAGTGCCGGCTGCCAGCGGGCCGTAGAAATTGGCGGTCACGTGATTCACGTAGGTGGTGCCGCCGAAGACCCGATCCAGCTCGGCTGCCAGGTAGCCGTCGGATGGTGAGAAGTTGTTCGTTTTGGTCAGCAGCAGGGTACCTGCATCTAACAGTGCAGCGCGGTGAGCTGCATCGCCGCTGTGCCAGTAGCCCTTTGCCAGGCCCATACCGATCGGGCCAACGGTGTTTTTCGGACTTATACTGGCCGGGTTGCCATCATCCAGCGGCCAGTCCCAGCCGCCATCAAGGTTTTGCAGTGCTGCCAGGCGGGCTGCTCCTGCCGTTAAAGCGGCATTGACGCTTCCAGCAGGAATTGGCAGCTCCGGCAGCGAGGCTTCAGGTGCCTCTCCAATGCCGGCTGCGGGGTTGAAATCAATATCCGGCGATGCTGGCGCCGGGCGCACCGGTTTGTCCACTGCCAGGCCGGTTCCCGCTGGAATGACCAGCGAGAATACCAGGATTGCAATGGTCAACAGCCGCAGAAATGGGTCGAACTTTTGAACTTTCATCTTGCCTCCAAAATCAATATACGAAACGAGTTTGTGCTTTGATCAGCCTGTCAGCGTATGCTGACAACGATTTAACAAACTGGCATCTCCTCAAGTAATCTTTGCCGGTCTACCCCTTTCTGTAGAATCTATCTGGAGATTAAACAAATCACCGCGCCCTCCCGGCCACACCCGAGAAGCACGCGGAACATTCGCCATAGATATCGAGCTGCTTGCATTGAAGCATCCATGCCGAGTTGCTCACGCTACACCCTGGTACACCTGCCGCCAGTACCAAAAACAGCAACCTGCCCTCCCTGTTGGTTCTGGAATCCTATTCTCCCAGGAAAGAAGCACGGCACAACCCGGGAGAATTGTGCCGTTTCATTGTAGCATTATATAAAATTGCAATATAGTTAGCTATGTCATGTTCATTGCATGACAAATGTCATATTCGTTATAATTTTCAATGAACTTGCAATTTTGTTAGGGCCTTCAGCGCCACCCAGTCCCCCATCTGGCGCACTTCCTCCACCCGGCAGCCGGCCCGTTCCAGGGCCGAAATAACCCCCTCGCGCTGCTCGTCCAGGATTCCCGATAAAATCAATACCCCACCCGGTGCAGCCAGCCCGGCTAAGCCCTCATCCAACAGGCGGATGATGACCGGCGCCAGGATGTTTGCCAGCACTACAGGCGCCTGGCACAGGCTGAAGGCGCCGGATTGGATTTCTTGCAGCGATCCCTGCGCAATCTCGAAGCGACCGGCGACGCCGTTCAGCACCGCGTTTTCCTGGGCAACCCGCACGGCTTCCTCATCGATGTCGACGCCCAGAGCGCGGCGCGCGCCCAGCTTGAGGGCAGCCACCGAGAGAATGCCGGAACCGCAGCCCACGTCGATCACCTCGCTGCCGGATTCTTGCCCGAGGTAACATGTTTCCAACAGTTCCAGGCACAACTGCGTGGTGGGATGTGTGCCGGTGCCGAAGGCCATGCCCGGATCGATGCGCACCGCGATGCGCTCGGGCTGCGGTGATTCAAGCCAGGATGGCACGATGATCAGGTTCTGTCCAATGGCGATCGGGCGGTAGTGCTGCTTCCAGGTCTGCGACCAATCCTGCTCCTGCAGGCTGCGAAACTGGGGCGCGGGCATCGGCAGGATGCGGCTGAGGTAGTACAGCCCTTCTTCGATGGCGCGTCGTTTATCCTCCAGCGCTTCATCCACCGGCAGGAAAGCGTACACGCGCAGCGGTCCCACCGGGTGACCTTCGCTGTCATCGTCATTGGCGGTGACAGCAGTCGACTCGATTACCACACCGCCCGGGATGTGGCGCGAGAGCACCTCGGCGATGGCCTCCGCCTGCTCACCGTCAACTACCAGCGATATTTCCAGCCAGCTTTGCCCGATCAAATCAATCTCCCCCCAGGGTGTCCTTGAGCCAGTCCAGGAAGCCGCGCTCCTGTGGGTGGACTTCGCTGCCCAGGCTCTTAGCCAGCTGTTCGAACAACAGGCGCTGTTCGTTGGTCAAACGGGAGGGGATGGAGACGTTGACGACCACGTGCTGGTCGCCGCGCCCGCTGCCGCGCAGCTGCGGCACGCCCTTGCCGCGCAGGGTCAGCACCTTGCCGGGTTGGGTACCGGCGGGGATCTTCAGCGTATTTGGTCCATCAACGGTGGGCACTTCGACTTCGGCGCCCAGGGCAGCCTGCGCAATGTTGATATCCAGGTCCAGCAGGATATCAACATTGCGGCGGCGGAAGAATTTATGGGAGCGCACATTGATGGCAACGAACAGGTTGCCGTTTGGCCCGCCATTCACACCGGGCTGGCCTTCACCTGCCAGGCGGATCTGGGTGCCGGTGTCCACACCTGCCGGCACGCTGATGATCTTTTTGCGCGTGCGCCGCTCACGCCCAGAGCCATTGCAGGTGCTGCAGGGAGAGGAGATCACCTCGCCGGCGCCGCCGCAGGTCGGGCAGGTGGATACCTGCACCATCGAGCCCAGGATGGTCTGGCGCACCTGGCGCACTTCGCCGGCGCCATTGCACGTTGTGCAGCGCACGGGTGTGGTTCCTGGCTTGGCGCCCGAGCCGCTGCAGGTGCTGCAGATTTCGTCGCGGGTGATATCGATCTCTTTGTCTACGCCAAAGATGGCCTCTTCGAAAGTCAGATCCAGGCGCATCTGCAGGTCGGCGCCGCGCCGGGGGGCGTTGCGAGAGCGGCGAGAGCTGCGGTTGAAGCCACCGAAGCCGAACAGGTCGCCAAAGATGTCGGCGAAATCCGAGAAATCCCTGAAATCAGGCACCCCTCCTGCTGCGCTGACGCCGGCGTGCCCAAAGCGGTCATACGCCTGCCGCTTCTCGGGATCAGAGAGCACGGCATACGCCTCGTTAAGCTCTTTGAAGCGCTCTTCGGCGTCCTCGTCTTTATTGACGTCCGGGTGGTACTGGCGGGCCAGGCGGCGGAAAGCGGCCTTCAGGTCATCGCCGGAGGCGTTCTTGGGAACACCCAGGATTTCGTAGTAATCGCGTTGTGCCATATGCTCCGCTTTGCCCGGTCACCCGCCGCAGGTCTACAGGTTGCGAAATTCGCCGTCTACCACGTCTTCGCCGTTTTCGGGCTTTTGTTCAGGCTGTTCGCCGCCGGGCTGGGGGTCTGCCTGCTGGTAAGCGGCTGCGCCCACCTGGGAAAGCGCCTGGTTGAGGGCCTCGGTCTCAGTGCGGATCGCCTGGACGTCGGTGTTGTTCATTACCTCGCGCACCCTGGCAACATGCGACTCGACCGTGCTTTTCAGATCACCGGGGACTTTGTCGCCCAGGTCGCGCAGCACCTTTTCGGCGGTGTAGGCAGCGTTGTCGGCGTTGTTCTTGGCTTCCACCAGTTCTTTGCGCTGGCGGTCTTCGTCGGCGTGCTTCTCGGCCTCTTTGCGCATGCGCTCTACTTCCGACTCGCTCAAACCGGAAGAGGCGGTGATGGTGATGTGCTGGCTGCGGCTGGTCGCCTTATCGACGGCGGTTACTTTGAGAATACCGTTGGCGTCGATATCGAAAGTCACCTCGATCTGCGGCATGCCGCGCGGCGCGGGTGGGATGCCGTCTAAAATGAAGCGGCCCAGCGACTTATTATCGGTTGCCATGGGGCGTTCGCCCTGCAGCACGTGGATCTCCACCTGCGACTGGCTGTCGGAGGCGGTGGAGAACACCTGGCTCTTGCGGGTGGGGATAGTGGTATTGCGCTCGATCATTGGGCTGGCGACGCCGCCCAGGGTTTCCACCGAGAGAGACAGCGGGGTGACATCCAGAAGCAGGATATCCTTGACCTCGCCGCCCAGCACACCGGCCTGGATGGCCGCGCCGACCGCCACCACCTCGTCCGGGTTGACGCCTTTGTGCGGTTCCTTCGAGAACAGCTTGCGCACCGCTTCTTGCACGGCGGGCATGCGCGTCATGCCGCCCACCAGCACGACTTCGTCAATCTTGTCGGCTGTCAGATCGGCGTCTTTGATCGCCTGGCGCACCGGCCCCAGGGAGCGCTCGATCAGATCGCTGGTAAGCTGCTCCAGCTTGGCGCGGGTGAGGGTCTTCACCAGGTGCTTGGGTCCGCTGGCGTCGGCGGTGACGTAGGGCAGGTTCACTTCGGTTTGCACCAGGGTGGAAAGCTCGATCTTGGCCTACTCGGCGGATTCTTTCAAACGCTGCAGGGCCTGGCGGTCTTTGCGCAGGTCGATGCCCTGCTCGCGCTGGAACTCATCCGCCAGGTAATCGATGATGCGCTGGTCGAAATCGTCGCCGCCCAGGAAGGTATCGCCGCTGGTAGAGCGCACCTGGAATACACCGTCGCCAACATCCAGGACCGAGATGTCGAAAGTGCCGCCGCCCAGGTCGTAAACGGCGATCACTTCGTCCTTCTTCTTGTCCAGCCCATACGCCAGCGAAGAGGCGGTAGGCTCGTTGATGATGCGCAGCACTTCCAAACCGGCGATCTTACCGGCGTCTTTGGTCGCATTGCGCTGGGCATCATTGAAGTATGCCGGCACGGTAATCACTGCCTGGGTTACCGTTTCGCCCAGGTAAGCTTCGGCGTCGGCCTTGAGCTTGCCCAGGATCATGGCGGATACCTCAGGAGCAGAGTACTCGCGCCCGCCCAGGACAACGCGAATGTCGCCGTTGGGAGCTTCGCTTACTTTGTAGGGCACGCGGCTCAGCGCGCGCTGAACTTCTGGGTCGTTGAATTTGCGTCCCATGAAGCGCTTGATCGAGAAGATGGTGTTTTCCGGGTTGACTACAGCCTGGTTGCGCGCCACCCGTCCCACCAGGCGCTCGCCGTTCTTGTTGAACGCCACCACCGAGGGGACCAGGCGCTCGCCTTCTGCCGATGGGATCACCAACGGCTCGCCGCCTTCCATTACTGCCACGACCGAGTTGGTAGTGCCCAGGTCGATGCCGATGATTTTAGACATAGGAGTTCCTCCGCTTTGATATCAAGTGAAATATTGATTGAAATCTAGAATGACAGATGGTTGACCGTTTTAATGGATTCGATCCCTGCGGTGCAGTTATCGTGCCACCCGCACCAATGCCGGGCGGATTACCCGCTCGCCAATGCAGTATCCCTGTTTAACAACTTCGATGATCTGCCCGCTTTCGAACTGTTCGCTGGGTTCGTTGGAGATGGCCTCATGCAGGTTGGGATCGAAATCCTCGCCGGCAGCAGGGATGGGGCTTAAGCCTTCAGCTTCCAGGATGGACAGGAGCTTGCGGTAGATCAGCTCGATGCCACCAGCCCAAACGGCGCCGTCTCCCAGCTCCGGCTTATTTTTCAGGGCGCGCTCCAAATCGTCCGCGATGTCCAGGTAGCGTTTGATCACACTCGTGCTGGCATTCTGATATACCTGCGCCTGCTCGCGTTCGATTCGTTTTTTGTAATTGGCAAATTCGGCCCGGGAGCGCTGCCAGCCATCCAGGTACTCGGTAGCCTTTGCCTGCCATGTCTGCAGCTCGCTCACCAGCGCTTCGAAGTCGATTTCATCGCCGGTCAGCATAGCCTCGTTTGCCGCCTCTTCTCCTGCGGTTTCCGGCCGAGCAGCCGAAGGCTGCCGATCGCTTGCATCATTTGCCATGTACACGTCCTCCAGATGGGAATTATCTTCTACCATCAATGATAACTTTAGTCTTCGGCATGCAGGTCAATCACCAGGTCGCTCAGCAGCCCGGCTACGAAGCGAACGGTCGAGATCGTCCGGCCGTATGCCATGCGCACAGGTCCCAGCACGCCCAGCGCGCCGGTTGCCAGCCCTGGTGCGCCGTAGCGCGCCAGCACCATCGAGCAGTCCCGCAGTTCTTCCCAGGTGCCTTCGCCGCCGATCAAAACCTGCACCCCGCCCACGCTGCTGGTAAACACCGTGCGGGTGATCAGGTCTTCCAGCAGCGAGCGTTCTTCCAGGATGCGCAGTGCTTTGCGCGCCACTTCTACTTCGGAAAATTCGGGTTCAGCCAACACATGCGTAATGCCATCCCGGTAAACTTCACCGCTCAGCACCTGCAAAGACTGGAGCATATCTTCAACGATCAGCTTGATCACATCCTGCTCCAGCGGCTCGAAAATGCCGGAGAGGGAGGCGATCTGTCCACCGGTCAAGCCGAAGCAGACGCTGTTCAGCCGGGTGGCTGCCTGGCTCAACTTTTCCTGCGAGACGGGTTCTGCCAGGGAGAGCACCTGCTGGCGGATATCGCCGCCTGCCAGCACCAGCACCAGCAGCACCTGCCGCCCGAGCGTGGCAATCAGCTCGATGTGTTTGAAAACCACCTGCTCGGCATGCGGGGCGGTTATCAACGCGGCAGCCTGGGATTGGTTTGCCAGGATGGATACCGCCAGGCGCATCCAGCGATCCAGATCCCTGCCGGCCTGATAAAACTGGTGGGAGATGGTGCGCTGGGTGGTGGCGGGCAGCTCGGTATGCCCCATCAGCTGGCGCACAAAGTAGCGGTAGCCGTCGTCCGAGGGTACCCGCCCGGCGGAGGTATGCGGCTGGCGCAGGTAGCCCATGTCGGTCAGCGATTTGATCTCGTTGCGCACGGTTGCCGAGCTGTATTCCAAGCCGTAAACTTCCACCAGGCGACCGGAACTCACCGGCTGGGCATTCTCGATGTAATCGCGAATCACCAGGGTGAGGATCAGTTTTTGGCGGTCAGTTAAATTATCCATGATCTTCGCTGTACTAAATTTTAGCAGTCTCATCATGAGACTGCTAATTGGTACGCAAATATGATATCACCAAGGACGGTGAGCGTCAAGCCAGCCCCCTTCTGGGCGGGAATTTCTGATATACAGTTAACGATTCGGGTCAATCAAGCTGTAGCGGCGCAGCTGGCGCAGCGCCCCGGCGAAGTCTCTGGGATAAGGCGCATGCAAAACCAGGCGCTCCTGGCTGATCGGGTGCTGCAGCGCCAATGATCCGGCGTGCAAGCCGGTGCGCTTCAGGATGGCGCACTCGCCCTTCACTCCCGGGCGAAAACCCGGTTTAAGCTCAGACAGCAGCAGGCTTGCGGGGGCGCCGTACAATACGTCGGCTGCCAGCGGGTGCCCCAGCGCAGCCAGGTGGGCGCGCACCTGGTGGGTGCGCCCGGTGAGCAGCTCGGCTTCCAGCAGGGTGTAGCGCCCAAAGCGCTGCAGCACCCGCACGCGCGTCAGGGAGGGTTTGCCGCGCTGCGGGTCTACCACCGTGCGGTGCCGGCGATCGCCGTTGATCCGCAGGGCAAGCTCGATCTCGCGCTGCTCCCAATCGGGGTCGCCTACCACCAGGGCGTGGTAGCGTTTCTCAACTGAGTGCTGATCGAACTGTGTGTTGATGTGGCGGTGAGCGGCTGCGCTGCGCCCCAGAACCAGCACGCCGCTGGTCTCGCGATCCAGGCGGTGCACGATCCACAGCCGGCCAAATAGCGGCTCCAGCAGGCTGCGCACATGCGGCGCAAGGGGATCGTAGCCATCTGGCAGGGTGAGCAAACCGGCCGGTTTGTTCAGTACCAGCAGACTCTCATCCAGCCACAGGATCTGTTCTTCGGGATCGATCTTCATCAAGCCTGCCGGCCCGCACAGGTCAGCCTGCCGGGGCAGCCGCGGGGCGTTTCTCCTTTACCGCGGCCATGCACACGCCTGCCAGCGCCATAAAGACGGCTGCAAAGAAAAACATGATGCGGTAGTTGCCGCCGGTCAGATCCACCAGGATGCCCACCACCTGCGGCCCGGCAACTGCGGCGATGTTGGATGCCAGGTAGTACAGGCCGGTGAAGGCGCCGATGCGGGCATCGCCGCCCACATCGTACACCATCGGCAGCGAATTGACGTTGATCAAAGCCCAGAAGAATCCGGCGCCAACCAGCAGCACGATCAGCATCAGCTCGTTCTGCACCACCAATCCGAACAGAAACAGCAGCAGCAGACCGCCGATGCCAGCCAGGATGACCCGCCGCCGTCCCAGCCGGGTCGCCAGCAGACCGGAAGGCACTGCAAAGATCACAAACATCAGCGCCAGCCCGGAGGTCAGGATCGCCATGCGGCCTTCGCCGATCCCCAGGCTGAACTTCCCGAAGGATGACAGCCAGGTTTCCACGGCGTTGAAGCCGATAAACCAGAACAGGATCGCCAGCAGAATCAGCAAACCGGAGCGGTCGGAGGCGTTCAGCACTTCTTTCAAGTTGGCGATGAACCCCGCGCCGCGATCTTCTTTGGCCTGCGTCTCGACCTCTTCAGGCTCGCGCACGAGGATGAGCACCAGTGTGACGGCGCCCAGCATCACCAGGCTGCCAAATATAAAGGGGGTGATGCGTCCCATATTGTAGAGCGTGCCGCCCACCAGGAAGGCGGCAATGGCGCCCAGCCCGCCCATCAGGTTGATCACCCCGTTGGCGGTGCTGCGCTGGTGAGCGGGAAACAGGTCGCCCAGCAGGGCAACGGTAGGCGAGCGGAACAGCGCCATCGCCAGGTTGGTGAACAGGATGGCGAACATCACGCCCACCGGCGAGCGCATCACCGGCACTAAGATGAAGAAAATGGCTGCCAGCGGCGCGCCGGCAAGCATCCACGGCTTACGCCTGCCCAGGCGGGTGCGCGTCCGGTCGGAGCGCTCGCCGACCAGCGGCTGTACGAACATGTTCAAATAGTTATCCCAGGTCATGATGAAGCCGATCAGGGTAGCCGAAAGGCCAAAATCCTCGCGCAGGAAGACGGGCACGAAATTGTTGAAGATCGGCCAGATCAAACTGATGCCAAAGAAACCGAAACCGAGCAGGAAGGTCTTGCCGTAAGGGAAGCGCGCGTTCATCTTTCAATCCTCCGGTGCAGTTGGAATCTCCCCGGCTTGCAGCCGGGCCAGGAATTTACGGTCGGCCTCGGATAGATCGGCTTTTTCCAGCAGGTCGGGTCGGCGCTGCCAGGTGCGCAGCAGCGACTGCTCGCGCCGCCAGCGGGCGATGCGGGCATGATCGCCGGAGAGCAGCACTTCCGGCACG
>JBGSTO010000447.1:0-3617 GCA_041736465.1 Anaerolineales bacterium
CAGCCGCAGCGCGCCGACCAACGGATTGGCGATATCCCGCACAACCAGCGGAGTATCCAGCGGGGGGCGCGGCCGGACCGCCGCCCAGTGCATGCGGATTCGGATGCCGGCTTCGCCCAGCAGGGGGTAGTTGGGTGAGTCGAAAGCGTGCATGTCGCTGGAATTGACCTTCACCGCCCGGCAGCCGCGCAGCAGCTTACCACCGAAATACAGGCACACCTCGGCGATCGGGTAGCCGGAGGCAATCAGCAGCGCAGTCACCAGGTTATCCACCGCGTCGCTGCGCACCCGCCCGACCGGGATTTGCGAGCCGGTCAGGATCACCGGCTTGCCCAGCCCTTCCAGCAGAAACGCCAGCGCCGAGGCAGAGTAAGCCATGGTATCGGTGCCATGCAGCACCACGAAGCCATCGTAGCGCGTATACACCGCCTGCACGGCGCGGGCAATCTTCAGCCAATCCAGCGGGGTCATATTGGCCGAGTCCAACAGGGGATCGAATTCCTGGATATCGTAATCGGGCAGAGCGGGGTGCTGAAATTCGGGCAGCGCCTGCATCTGGGCGCTCAAGTAGCCGGGAGCAGGGGCATAGCCCTCCGGCGTCTCGCGCATGCCGATGGTGCCGCCGGTGTACAGGATGCAGACGCGAGGCTTATCCATGGCGGTATTATCTCATAAAACACCCCCCTTGATTTGCGTGTCTCGCAGCAGGCTGTACCTGCTGCGAGACACGCAAGAAGATCTCACACCGCCTGCGGCACCTGCGGCAGGTCATTCATCGCTTCTGCCACCGCGTCCGCGGGGTATTCGTAATCCTGCAGCTTACCGCTCAGGTACGCCTGGTAGGCAGCCATATCGAAATTGCCGTGCCCTGACAGGTTGAACAGGATGACGCGCTTCTCGCCCTTCATCTTGGCATCCAGGGCCTCGTCGATGGCGGCGCGGATGGCATGGGCGCTCTCCGGCGCCGGGATGATGCCCTCCGTATTGGCAAACTGCATGGCGGCCTCGAAGGTCGCCAGCTGCGGTACCGCGATCGCCTGGATGTGCCCGGCATCGTACAGCGCGCACAGGCTGGGCGCCATGCCGTGGTAGCGCAGGCCTCCGGCGTGGATGGGCGGTGGCACGAAGTTGTGCCCCAGGGTGTGCATCTTGACGATGGGCGCCATGCGGGCGGTGTCGCCGTAATCGAAGGTGTACACGCCCTTGGTCAGCGAAGGCGTGGCATACGGCTCGACTGCCAGCAGGCGCGTCTTGCGCCCGTCTCGCAGGTTCTCGCGCAGGAATGGGAACGCGATACCCGAGAAATTCGAGCCGCCGCCCACGCAGCCCATCACCACATCGGGGTACTCGCCCGTCAGGTCCATCTGCTTGAGCGCCTCCTCGCCGATGATCGACTGGTGCAGCAGCACGTGGTTGAGCACCGAGCCCAGCGAGTACTTCTTGGCGCCGCCGGAGGTCGCCGCCACCTCCACTGCTTCCGAGATGGCAATGCCCAAAGATCCCGGCGTGTTCGGATCCTGCGCCAGCAGCTGCCGCCCGTAATGGGTGCGATCCGTCGGGCTGGGAAATACCTGCGCCCCGTACACCTCCATCATAATACGGCGGTAGGGCTTGGCATCGTAGGAAACCCGCACCATATACACCTCGATGTCCAGGTCGAACAGCTTACCGGCGAACGCCAGCGACGAACCCCATTGCCCGGCGCCGGTCTCGGTGGTCAGCGCCCTGGTGCCGGAGATCTTGTTGTAGAATGCCTGGGCGATGGCGGTATTGGGCTTGTGCGAACCGGTCGGAGAGACGCCCTCATATTTGTAGTAAATGTGCGCCGGCGTATCCAGCAGCTTTTCCAGGCGCCGCGCCCGGAGCAAGGGGGTGGGCCGGTAGAGCTTGTACACCTCGCGCACCTCATCCGGGATCTGGATGTAGCGCTCGGTGGAGATCTCCTGCAGGATCAGCTCCATCGGGAAGAGCACACCCAGGAAATCTGGTGTGACCGGCTGCATGGTCTGCGGGTGCAGCACTGGTGTGGGCGGCACGGGCATGTCGGCATTGACGTTGTACCAAAAGCGCGGCAGGTCACTCTCATGCAATTCAAAACGGGTCTGGTCGTTCATGGTCATCCTCCTTCAGAATAGTTGATTATGCGCCAGTTAAAAATTAAAATGCGCCCATCCTCAAAGGGACGAACGCATCGGTCCGCGGTGCCACCCCGGTTAAGCCAGCCGCCAGCGCATACAGCGCCATTAACAAAAAATCCCGCCGGTGATGCGACGGGGGTTGGAGGCCAGCCTCACTCTGTTCGGGTACGGCCTGTCAGACAGGCTTATACCCTTTGCCTTGATAACGGTGGCATCTCCGGCTCAGGCTAGTCGATTCCCCGGTGGGAGGTCTTTCGCCCTGCAACTCCGAGGTCCATTCGGCTGCGCCGTACAGGCGGGGCTCTCACCTGCTCCCGCTCTCTGTGCTGCCGCTGCGCAGCGTACTCGTCCCCATCAAAGTCTTTGGATTTTTGATTGCCTGGATTATACGGGATTGCGGGCAGATGTCAAGAGGCTATCACTGAGCCGATCACTGAGACACTGAGAAATGCTGAGGCGCTGAACACGGGGGTTGAATCGTCGATTTTCGACATATGACATGCACACGCGAAAGCCAAGAAGGACACAGTAAGCGGGCTGAAATCCTTGACAGAAACTATATCATGAAATATGATGTATAAAGTATATACATTATACAACCAGAGTTTTCGATGACTGACAAGAAGAAACCCCTCCAGATATACCTGCGTGATGACCAGGAAAAAGCCCTGCGCGTGATCGCCGAACGGCGCGGCGAGTCTTTGGCCTCCTTAATTCGCGAGGGTGTGGATCTGCTGCTGGAAAGCGTGCCTGTTGACGAAGATCCCTTGCTCGATCTCATCGGGCTGTACGATTCCGGTCGCGGCGATCTGGCATACCAGCACGACCAGTACCTGACCCACCTGCTGAAAGAAGAAAGCAACCGTGAGTCCAGCCAGGGGGAGTGAGGTCTTCGTGGATACCAGCGCCTGGATTGCGGTGATCGATGGGCGCGATAAGTACCACCCTTCAGCCAGGGTAGCCTACCAGCGTCTGCTCGCAGAGCGCCAGCGGCTGGTAACCACCAACCTGGTGGTCGCCGAATGCTATATCCTCATCCGCCGGACAGGCAGTCACGACCAGGCGCAGCGCTTTCTACGCTCATTACGCGGCAGCCCACGACTGCTCAAGGTATATTCAAACGCCAGGCTGGAAGCAATCGCCGAGGGCATCCTGGAAAGCTATGCCGATCAGGATTTCAGCTACACCGATGCAGTCAGTTTCGCAGTGATGCAGGAACTGGTTATTAAAGAAGCCTTCTCTTTTGACCGGCACTTTGCGAACACCGGATTCGCGATGATCCCCTAGATTAATCTCATCTCTTTGGCGCGCAGTGCTGCCTGGGTGCGGTCATCTACTCCCAGCTTCGACAATATCGCCGAGATGTAGTTCTTCACCGTGCCCTCCGCCAGGTAGAGCTGGGAGGCGATTTGCTTATTGTTGGCGCCCTGCGCCAGCAGCTTGAGGATTTCCAGCTCGCGCTCGCTGAGCGGCTCGGGC
>JBGSTO010000053.1:0-3679 GCA_041736465.1 Anaerolineales bacterium
TGGGCGGCAGCGGTGGCGCCGTTGCCGTAGGCGATAGACTGGCGCGCATCGCTCAGGCTTTGGGTTACCGTGTGCGGGCGCGGCGAAATCGCCAGAAGCGGGGCGAGCAGCAAAGGCAGCAGGATGCGCAGCAGGGCGCCGGGGCGGGAGAGCGGCTGCATAGGCTGATTATACTGTTTTGAGCTGCCAGTCAGAAGCTGTCCATCAAGTCTGTAAGGTATGCAACACTCCCCGTTTGAAAATCACATTCTTTTCGGTTGTACGCCGGGACAGGTTTGCATATAATCATGCTAGGGAATCCTGTTTCAACTGGAGCCAGGCATGGACTTTGAACTAAGTGAAGAACACCGCATGGTGCAGCACATGGTGCGGGAGTTTGCCCAGAAAGAAGTGGCGCCGGTCATCAAAGAATACGACCGCAAGCAAGAGATGGCGCCCTTCGTGCTGGAACGCATGGCTGAGCTGGGCATTCTGGGCATCTGCCTGCCGGTGCGCTACGGCGGTCAGGGCATGGATTACATCGCTCTGGGATTGGCTTGTGAAGAACTCGAAGCCGTAGATACCAGCCTGCGGGTGGTGATGAGCGTGCACGTCGGGCTGAACAGTATGGGGCTGCTGCAGTGGGGCACCGAGGAACAAAAACTGCGCCTGCTGGCGCCCCAGGCGCGCGGCGAGAAGATCGCCTGCTTTGGTCTCACCGAGCCGGGCGCAGGATCGGATGTGGCTGCCCTGGAGAGCCGCGCTGTCCGGCAGGGAGACGTATATATATTGAACGGTGAGAAGATGTGGATTTCGCTGGCGACCAAAGCACACCACTCCCTGGTGGTTGCCCGCACCAACCCGGATGCGCCCGACCCGCACGATGGGCTGTCGGCTTTCCTGGTTGATCTGGACTCGCCCGGAGTCACCACCGGCGATATCCACGGTAAGCTGGGCGTGCGCGCCGGTTCCACAGGCTGGATTGCCTTCCAGGATACGCCCGTGCCGGTAGAGAACCGCATCGGCGAAGAGGGCGAGGGCTTCAAGATTGCCATGTCTTGCCTGGATAACGGGCGCTACACGGTGGCTGCCGGGGCTACCGGGCTGATCCGCGCTTGCCTGGAGGCCAGTGTGCGCTATGCTAACGATCGCCGGGCGTTTGGCCGCGAAATTGGCAAGTTCCAGCTTGTACAGCAAAAGATAGCGTATATGGTACAATCTTATGACGCAGCGCGTCTTTTAGTTCTGCGGGCTGGCTGGATGAAGAACCAGGGGCTGCGCAATACCCGTGAGACTTCACTGGCAAAGTGGTTCGCCACCGACGCATCCTTCGAAGCCGCCTCCCAGGCGATCCAGATCCACGGCGCCTACGGCTACAGCGATGAATATGACGTGGAGCGATACTTGCGCAATGCCAAAGGGGCGATTATCTACGAGGGGACCAGTGAAATCCACCAGCTCATGCAGGCCGGTTACGCCCTGGCATACCGCAGCGACGCAGCCCTGCGCTGTGAGCTGCCCGCATACGATCCAGACGACTGGCAGTAACCGATCTTTGCACAGATAAACCGCTAAACGATAGTTCTCAATAAAGGAGGCCGCCTTGAAAATCGTCGTATGTGTCAAACAGGTGCCCGACTCCGCCGCTAAAATGGTGGTGGAAAACGGGCGAATCAGCTGGGGAGAAGCGCCGCTGGTGATCAACCCCTGGGATGAATATGCCGTGGAGGCTGCCCTGGTGCAGAAAGAGGCGCAGGGCGGCGATGTGATCGCTTTGAGCCTGGGCGGCGAAAGCGCCAAGGAGGCGCTCAAGCACGCCCTGGCGATGGGCTGCTCCGAGGCAGTGCTCATCTCCGACCCGGCGCTGGCGGGCGCCGACAGCCAGGCGGTTGCGAAAGCCCTGGCAGCCGCCATCAAGAAAATCGGCGACGTAGACCTGGTCACCTTCGGGCGCCAGGCTATCGACGGTGATATGGGCGTAACGGCAGCGCAAACGGCGCGCGGCCTGGGATGGCCCGCGCTCACCCTGGTCTCTGCCGTATCGCAGGTCGATCTTAGCAGCCGGTCCATTAAAGTTGAGCGCTCGGTTGAAGACGGTCGCCAGGTGGTGCAGAGCAAACTGCCGGCGGTCATCAGCGTGGGCAAGGATATCGGCGAGCCGCGCTACCCTTCCTTTATGGGCATCCGCAAGGCATCGCGCGCCAATATACCTGCCTGGGGATTGGGCGACCTGGGCATTTCTGCCCCGGCTCCGGTCGTAAGCTGGCCCCGGGTAGAAAACCCGCCTGTGCGCGAGGTGAAGACTGAGATCATCACCGGCGGCAGCGCTCAAGAAATCGCCGAGCAGCTGGCAGATAAAATCCTGGCGGAGAAGGTGCTGTGATGGGCAACAATATCTGGGTTTTTATCGATCAGAAAAATGGTACTACCAATCAGGCTTCCTGGGAGGCGCTGGGCGCCGGTTTGGCGCTTGCCGAAAAGCTGGGGAGCGGCGTCACCGCCCTTGCCCTGGGCGCCGGCTCGCAGCAGGCAGCCGCCGAGGCATTTACTTATGGCGCGAATGAAGCCGTGTACTGCGATGACGCCACGCTGGCGGATTACCGGGCAGAGCCGTATGCCAGCCTGGTCTCCTCACTTACCAGAGAGGCAGAAGCCGTGCTCTTCCCCACGACCAGCGCCGGGCGCGAAATCGCAGCCATGGCGGCAGTTGACCTGGGCAGCGGGGTAATGCCAGACGTGACTGCTTTGGAGGTGGAAGGCGGGCAAATCGTCGCCACCCGCCCGGTGTACGCCGGCAAGCTGCTTGCCAAAACCGTGTGCAGCGCGAAACCGGTGCTGATCACCACCCGTATTCGCGCATTTCCCAAACCGGCAGCCGATCCGGCGCGCAGCGGCGCACCTCAGGCGGCGCCCGCAAAGATGGCTGAGGCGGATATCTCGACCCGCGTCCTCGGGTATACCCGATCCGAGGGCGGCGTGAGCCTTAACGACGCGGCGGTGATTGTCTCTGGCGGGCGCGGTGTATCGAATAACCCCCGGCTCTCGCCGCCAGCCGGTATGGACGAAAAGCAGGCCGAAGTCTGGCGCGCCCAGCAGGGGTTCAAGCTGGTGGGCGCGCTGGCATCTGTGGTGGGCGGGGCGGTTGGAGCCAGCCGCGCCGCAGTGGATGCCGGTTACATCCCTTACGAGCACCAGGTAGGCCAGACGGGTAAGGTGGTCTCTCCAGATCTGTACATTGCTGCCGGCATCTCCGGCGCCATCCAGCACCAGGCAGGCATGCGCAGCAGTAAAGTCATCGTGGCGATCAACAAGGACCCAGAGGCGCCTATCTTCAAGCTGGCGCGCTTTGGGGCGGTGGGCGATCTGTATGAAATTCTACCAGCCCTGACCGAGGCCCTGCGCAAGCGGCTGGGCAAATAGCTGCCTTCGAATAAATTAAAAGACAGGCGGGCTGCAGCTCGCCTGTCTTTTAATTTACAGGTATTAATCAGAAGTCGACATGCCGCTGGGGCGGTGCGTACGTACGCCCACCAGCCCAACTAGCATAAACACCAGTGATAATCCCGCTGTGGAGCCAATCAATGCCACCTGTCGCCAATCCAGCTGCTGGTACCAGGGGAGGGGCTGCTCGGCAGCGGCCCAGGGAGGCCCGCCCCCGGCGCCCGCCTGGTGCCCGGCGCTCGCCTGCTGTCCGGCGCTC
>JBGSTO010000068.1:0-7609 GCA_041736465.1 Anaerolineales bacterium
GTAGGTTTTGCTGTGCCCTGCTGGTGGCAGATCGCCTTCCCGGGAGCGGAGGGCATCGCCCGGACGATCAGCGTGGCGAACTACGACCAGGCGTATTTCGAGGCGAATTCTGAGCGCGGCGTCTGGACCGGCGGCGAGCCGCCGCAAGGGGCGGTCAAGTTCGATCTGACCATGATCTCGCTGGAAGACCTCGCACTCTCCGATGAGCAGTCCGCCCGCCTGTGGCTGGAGAACGACCTGCAGACAATCGATTCAATGCAGCCTGCCACGCTGGGGCGCCATCCTGCCCTGGAAGCGCAGCTGCGCTCAACCGTGAACGGCGAGCTCTCAACGATATATGCCCTGCGCGCTGCGCCGGAGCTGCTGGTGCTGTTCGCCGTTTATCCTACTGCAGGCCTTGCCACGGATGATATACAGCTTATCCTGGCTTCGCTGGCCCTGTACGTAGACCAGGAAATCATCCTGCCCTGGATCCCTGCGGATGCCCCCCTTCCAGGCGTCGATCCGTTCTGCAAGCTGTAGATCTAGATCTATCGCCTTCATAAACTGGTCGCACGTAGTGGGTCATTCACAAGGATCTAGATCCTTCACTGCGTTCAGGATGACGGATCAAAAAAGGAGATGAATAGCGACCCGCATGTTTCGATCTGCGGGTCGCTTTGTGGTTGCTGAAGGGGGAGCCTGCGAGCACTCAGTGCTTCGCCAGAAGCTCGCTGATCGCGTCTGCAGACTGCGGCCTTGAGAACAAGTACCCCTGGGCAAAGCGGCACTGGAAGGATTTGAGCTGCTCCAACTGCTCTTCGGTCTCGACCCCCTCGGCGATGGCATCCAGCTTGAGATCGCGCGCCAGTTGAATGATGGTTTGCACGATGTCCAGGTTGCGCGGCCCATTTTGCATGTGGTGGATGAATGACCGGTCGATCTTGATGGTATGCACCGGGAAGCGGTGCAGGTAGCTCAGGGAAGAATAGCCAGAGCCAAAATCATCGATGCACACCTTCACCCCCATGGCTTCCAGCTCTTCCAGCAGCACGCGCGCCTTGATGGTGTGCTCCATCAGATAGCTTTCGGTTAGCTCCAGCCTCAGGCTGCCCGGCTCCAATCCGGAGCTGGTCAGCGCGGCTTTGATCTGCTCTAACATGTTGGCTTGAGCGACCTGGCGGCTGGAAATATTGACGCTGATGAACTGCGCCGGTTGGGTGGGGAAGCGCTCCTGCCAGGTCTTCATCTGCCGGCAGGCTTCGTTCAAGATCCACTCGCCCAGTGGGAGAATCAAACCGCTCTCTTCTGCCACCGGAATAAAGGTGGTCGGTGCAAGCGGCGGGTAATCTTTGGGATGCCAGCGCAGTAGAGCCTCGAAGCCGATGATCTTCTGGTCATCCAGTGTGATGATCGGCTGGTAGTGCAGCTCGAACTCCGCCGGGGTGATGCCGTTTTGCAGCTTGTCCAGGCTCTGGCGCATCAGCGTCTCCATTTCCAGGGAGACCAAAAGCCGCTTGCGCAGACCAGGCTCGAAGACTTCGTAGCAGGCTTTGCCGCGTTCCTTGGCGCGGTACATGGCGATATCCGCGTCGCGCAGGATATCGGCAGCCCGTTCGTAGTACGTCTCGCCAAACACAATCCCGATGCTGGCGCTGGGCACGATCTTCTGCCCGGCAACTTCAACCGGCTGCTTCAGCGACTGCAGCACCCGCTCGGCTACCGTGCGCACGTCCTGCAGATCAACCACACCCTCCAGCAAGATGACGAACTCGTCGCCGCCCAGCCGGGCGGTGGTGTCGGTGCTGCGCATCAGCCGCGCCAGCCGGCGTGCGATCTGCACCAAAAGCTCATCCCCGGCGGCGTGACCTACTGAATCGTTTACCATCTTGAAGCGGTCCAGATCCAGGAAGAGCAGAGCGAAGCGATCGTCGGGAAAGCGCCGCGAGCGTTCCATGGATCGTTCCAGGCGGTCGATCAGCAGCGCCCGGTTGGGCAGCCCGGTAAGCGCATCGTGAAAAGCGTCGTGCAGGAGCTGCTCTTCCATGCGCTTGCGCTCGGTGATGTCGGTTTGTGAGCCGGACATGCGGGTGGGTTCGCCTTTCTGGTTGCGCGTCGCCAGGCCGCGGGTCAGCACCCAGATGACCCCACCGTTCTTCTGAAGCATGCGGTGCTCGATCTGCAAGTTGGGCACCAGCCCCTGCAGGTGATCTTCCAGAGCGGTGCGCAGGCTCTCGCGGTCATCGGGGTGTGCCAGCCGCAGCCAATCGGCCAGTGAGTCTCCCACTTCGCTGTCGGCATAGCCCAGCATGGCTTTCCAGCGCGGTGAAAAGTACAGCTTGTTGGTGCGCAGATCCCAGTCCCAAATGCCGTCGTTGGCCCCGCGGATCGCCAGCTCGTAGCGCTCTTCGCTTTCGCGCAGCGCCCGTTCCATGCGGTGCTTGTACAGCGCCACTTCGATGTTGATCGAGAGCAGTTGTTCGTCGAAGGGTTTGAGCAGATAGCCAAACGGCCCGGTGAGCGCCGCCCTGCGAATGGTCTCCTGGTCGGCGAAGGCGGTCAGGAACACAATGGGGATATCGATTTCAGCGCGAATACGCTGCGCCGCTTCGATGCCATCCAGGGCGCCGCGCAGCTTGATATCCATCATGATCAGGTCGGGCTTGGTTTCCAGCGCGAGCTGGACGCCTTTTTCTCCGCGTGTGGCATGGCCCACCACCTGGTAGCCCAGGTTCTCCAGCCTTTGGCGCAGGTCGAGAGCGACCACGCTCTCGTCTTCGATGATCAGAATCCGTTCTGAGTTCATGAGGATCGCCGGTTCGATTTGTTGGGCTGTTGCATACATGCTAATTTTATAACGGAAGTGCAACCTTCTTGTTACCAGATTTGTTAGTATATTTGATTCATCAATTCTGATTGCTCAGAATGACCCCATGCCTGTCATGCTGAACGCAGTGAAGCATCTCTTAAGAAACCGGCACGTCACTGCGAGCGGCAGTTCTCCGAACTGCTCAGCGAAGCAGTCTCCTGCCAGTTTGGAGACTGCTTCAGTCGCCGCCTTCGCAATGACAGGCTTCTTCTGCATGAAGTGCGCCTGGGCATAGCATCATTCGTGTATTCGAGTAAATAATTCGTGGACGGCCTCCCCGTGATTTGATCGCATATCCACCATTCGAGAAGCCGGAATTTATGCAATAATAAGATGCAATGGCCTCTACACTGCTGCTGACCAAGCTGAATATCCCGGCACGGCCCGCCCGCCTGGTGAAGCGCGAAGCACTGCTGGCGCAATTAAACGCGGGCCTGGGCGGCAGACTGAGCTTGATCTCGGCGCCCGCCGGCTACGGCAAAACCACGCTGGTCACAGAGTGGCTGTCTCAAGTACCCGGCGGCTGGCACGCTGCCTGGCTCGCGTTGGATGAAAGCGACAACGATCCGGTGCGCTTCTTAAACTACCTGATCGCCGCGCTGCAGCCGGTGCATGCCGGCGTGGGGCAGTCGCTCGCTGGGCTGCTGCAGTCGGAACAGCCGCCTCCCAGCGAGGTGATCCTGACCGCACTGGTGAACCAGCTTGCAGCCCTGGAGAAGCAGATCATTCTGGTTCTGGATGATTACCACGCCATTGAAACGCGTGCCATCCACCAGCAGGTGGCCTTCCTGCTCGACCACCAACCGGGAAACTTGCACTTGGTGATCATCACACGCACAGATCCGCTGCTGCCGGTGTCGCGCTTGCGCGCCCGCGGGCAGGCGTTGGAAATTCGCCAGGAGCAGCTGCGGTTTACAGAACAGGAATGTGCTGCTTTGCTCAACGATGTGATGGGGCTGAATCTATCAGCGCAGGATGTAGCTGCCATGGAGCGCCGCACCGAAGGCTGGATCGCCGGGCTGCAGCTTGCTGCCCTGTCCATGCGCGGGCAGGACGACCTGCAGGGCTTCGTGCGCGCCTTCACCGGCAGCAGCCGTTTCATCCTGGACTACCTGATGGAAGAAGTCTTCGATCGCCAGCCGGCGCAGGTGCAGGACTTCCTGCTCAAGTCTTCAATCCTGGAGCGTTTCTCGGCCTCGCTGTGCAACTCGGTCGCGGAAATCACCAACAGCCAGGAGATCCTCGAAGCGCTGGAACATGCCAACCTGTTCATCATTCCCCTGGAGCAGTCACGCACCTGGTACCGCTACCACCGCCTGTTTGCCGAGCTGCTGCGCAGTCGGCTGCGCAGCAGCTCGATTGCGGAGAAGGGTCTGCGCCTGCGCGCCAGCCGGTGGTTCGAAGCCAACGATTTGCCCTCCGAAGCCATCCAGCAGGCGCTGGCAGGCGAGGATTGGGCGGGCGCGATTGCCTTGCTGCGCCGGGTCACATCAGGCATGCTGAAAAGCGGTGAAGCCGCCACACTGGTGCGCTGGTATGGCGCCCTGCCCGGCGATGTGCTGCGCTCCGACGCCTGGTTGTGCTTCGAATACGCCTGGCCTCTGCTTCTGGTGGGCGAGTACCAGACCGCCGCCCCGCTGCTCGAAATTGCCGAACGCGGCGCGGCGTCCAATCCGGCATTTCTGGGTGAAGTCTTCTCTGCCCAGGCTTTCCTGGCCCGCGGTGCAGGTGATCACGCTCGCATGCTCGAGCGCTCCCAGCGCGCCATGCAGCTGCTGCCGGAGAGTTCGCTGCACTCCAGAACCCTGGTGGCGATCAACCTGGGTCTGGCTTACTGGCATATGGGCAGGATGGTAGATGCCGTGCAGGCATTGAACGAAGCGCTGCACGCCGGGCGGGCTACAGGCAACCATTATGCTGCGCTGACGGCAGTGATCTTCTTGGGGCGTGAGCGGGCGGTACGCGGCGAGCTGCACCAGGCAGCCGAATATTTCGAAACTGCGCTCCAACAGGGCGGGCAGATGCCGGTCAATGCCCTGGCGCACCTGGATCTGTCCGCTGTGCATTACGAATGGAACAATCTGCCGCTCAGCGAGGCGCACCTCCAGCAGGCAATCGCCCTCAGCCGGCAGGCGCAGAACGACGAATTTCTGCTGGCATGCTGCATGTTGCAGTCCAGCTTGCGGCTGGCCCAGGGCGACCCTGCCGCCGCCTCGGCAGCCCTGGAATCCGCCTGGGCGCTGGTGCGCAGCGGCAAGATCCCTGAAGCCAGTGCTGCCCGTCTGCCTGCCGCCCAGGTGCGCTGCTTATTGGCGAGCGGAGCCAGAATGGAGGCTGAGAAGTGGCTGGAGAAGCTGAGCCAGCAGGTGGACGCGCACAACTTCTATCGTTTTTTAGGCGTGACCAAAGCCCTGCTGCTCCCTGAGCCGCATGCCAGGGCCTACCTGCACGGTCTGGCGCAGGCCGCGCAAGCCAACGGCTGGGTGTACGGATTGGTCAACGTGCGCATCCATCAGGCGCGGCTGGCTGAATCCGAAGATTCGGCGCGGGAATTCTTGCTTGAGGCTCTGCAATTAGCCCGCCCCGGCAGCTTGCTGCGCAGTTTCATCGACGCCGGGGCGGCGCTGGTGCCCCTGCTTCGCGCTGCCGCCCGCCGAGCTGACCTTTCGCAAGATGCCAGGCGCTTCCTGGAAGCCATGCCGGCAGGCGCCCACGCCTCGCTGCCTGAGGCGCAGCCTTTGGTGGAATCGCTGAGCGAGCGCGAGATCGAGGTGCTCAAGCTGGTGGCGGCGGGCCACTCCAACCGGGAGATCGCCGCTGCGCTGGTCATCACACCTGGCACAGCCAAGACGCATATTCACAATCTGTGCGGCAAGCTGGGCGTGCGCAACCGCACCGAAGCCGCCATGCGAGCTCGGGAGATGGGGTTGGTGTAGACGCAGGGAATTGAACGGATTACCGGGGTGCTGGCTGTGATTTTCGAAAGCAGCCGGCACCCTTTTGCTTTTAATCAACCCCTGGATATACCGTTTGGTAGATGCGCGGTGGGGGTTGATTAAGGTAAAGTGAGTGTGTCATGCTGAACGCAGTGAAGCATCTCTCAAGAAAGAAAAGGAGCCGCGATGAAAAATTCAACCCGCATTTTACTGGGAATTGCCCTCGGTGCGCTGAGCGCAGTCCTGCTCGTTTTTTCCTTCCAGCCCTACAGCCTGTGGCCACTGGTATTTATCGCCTATGTTCCCTTGCTGCTCGCCAGCCAGCGCGTGCTGCCCCTGCGCTGGGCCGGGTTGGCGCCGGGTATCGGCGTGGGCGGCTTTCTGGTCGTTTTTCTCACCGCCTTGTTCGGTGTCAACCGGGTGACCTGGATCTTCCTGCTGATCGCCGGTTTAATCGCTGCGATTAGCATCGTAACTGCACCGGCTCTGCGGTCTTTCCACTACCGCACCGGCTACCGTTGGTTCATCCTATACGGCGCGGTCGACGCAGCCGCGATCGAGTTCATTCGCAGCTTCATCCCGCCCATCCACACCCACGCATTCTTTGCCCAGACGGTTTACACCCAGCCCTGGCTGCTGCAACCGGTGTCGATCTTCGGCACGTATGGACTGACCGCGCTGATCATACTGATCAACTATGCCCTGGGGCTGGCGCTCATTCGGTTTTTCGACCGGCGCTGGCGCTGGGACGACCTGCCGGCTGTTGACCAACCCGCAGCCAATCGCTGGCTGGCCTCCACAGCCATTGCGGCTGTGGCCTGGACCGGCATCAGCCTGGCAATGCTGGCTGCAGCTCCCAAGGATGCACAGGTCGTGCGCGTGGCAGCCATCCAGCACGGCTACACCCGCCCCGGTCATCAAGACCCGGAGACGCAGGCTGAGCGGCTGGCAGCGCTTGCGGAACAGACCCGTCTTGCCGCAGCCCAGGAGGCTAAGCTGGCAGTGTGGCCCGAATTGGGCCTTGGCTTCGACCCGCAGGTGGAGCACACCTCCGAGCTGCAGGCTCTGGCAGCCGAAACCGGGGCTTACCTGCTGATCGGCTATGGGGTGGTCGATGGGGACGACTGGCGCAACGAGGCCGTGATGCTCACCCCGCAGGGCGAATTTCTGCAAGTGTACGGCAAGCAGTTCCCCTCCTTTGGCGAGCCGCGCATCGCCTCCGCCGGGCCGTACCCGGTGTACCAGACGCCGTTTGGCAGGCTGGCAACAATTATCTGCAATGACATCAATTTCCCGCAGGCAACCCGCAACCTGGCGAACAGCGGCGCTCAGCTCGTCACCGTCCCGACCTATGAAAGCGGCGCCGCCGGATTGGGCTGGGAGCAGCGCACCCAGATCACCCTGCGCGCCGTGCAGCACCGCATCGCTGTGGTCAAAGCCGAAAGCGCCGGCATCTCGATGATCGTCGATCCTTACGGGCGCATCCTGGCCCATGTGGATAGACCTGCCGGAGAGGCTTACGCTCTGGTCGCCGATGTGCCGCTGGGGACGGGCAGCACGCTCTACAACCGCCTGGGCGATTGGGTGGGCTGGCTTGCCCTGGCAGGGCTGGTCGCCTTCAACGTCGCTACCAACCGCAAGCCGAAAGCGGTGCAGCCGCTGCCTGCCATGCAGAAGATCTAATACGCGGAGGAAAAGGTGAATAAACCATCACAGAAGCGCTACCCACTGGCAATCTACTTCCTGCTGGCCTGCGGCATATCCTGGGCTTTCATGATACCCGCCTTTGTGATTGCCGAGCAGCAGGGCTATGAACTGCTCACCA
>JBGSTO010000454.1:0-4084 GCA_041736465.1 Anaerolineales bacterium
CGGCATTGCTCGATCACTGCCCCCAGGCCGAGTGCATCGACGTTGGTAA
Source organism: Anaerolineales bacterium (assembly GCA_041736465.1). Classification (GTDB taxonomy): domain Bacteria; phylum Chloroflexota; class Anaerolineae; order Anaerolineales; family UBA4823; genus JAJUJL01. The sequence goes on from JBGSTO010000454.1 coordinate 50, forward strand.
GCAGCCCGACCACCATCCTATCCCACAGGAATCGATCAACGCCATCCTGGTGAGGGAGGCATTGGCAGGCAAAACCGTCGTGCGCTTGAAAGGCGGCGACCCCTTTGTATTTGGTCGCGGGGGTGAAGAAGCGCTCGCCCTGGTAGAGGCCGGGATACATTTCGAAGTCATTCCGGGCATCTCCAGCGCCGTGGCGGTACCCGCGTATGCTGGCATCCCCATCACCCATCGCGGCCTGGCGTGTTCGGCTGCGATCATCACCGGGCACCGCGCCAGCTACGCAGGCGGCACCGACTGCGCCGAGGACTCCGACAGCGATTGGCTGCGTGCGGCGCGCGGCGCGGATACCCTGGTATTTCTAATGGGCATCAAGAATCTGGAGCGCATCATCGCACAGGTGCTCCTGGCAGGACGTCCTCCTGAGACGCCGGTTGCACTAATCGAGCAAGGCACCTGCCCGGCTCAACGCACTGTCATCGGCACGCTGGCAGACATCGCAATTAAAGCCAGCCTTATCCAGCCTCCTGCCATTATTGTGGTCGGGCAGGTCGTCGGCCTGGCTGAACGACTGCAGTGGTACCGGTGCCGGCCCGAAGATCAAGCCTTACAAGCAGAATTGGAAAAATAACAGCATGCCCGCGGCTCTGGTTACCGGCGGAACAGGGTTTTTAGGCTCCAACCTGGCGTTGCGATTGGTCGAACGGCGTTGGCAGGTACGAATCCTTGCCAGACCGGGAGCAAACCTGGAGCTGCTGGAAGGCGGCCCCTTTGAAACCGTAGAAGGCGATATCCTGGCGCCCGGCTCGCTGCCGCCTGCCATGCGCGACGTGGACGTGGTCTTCCACGCCGCCGGCGTGGTCGACTATTGGCGCCAGGGCAAGGACGTCATGTATGCGGTCAACGTCGAAGGCACTCGCAATGTGATGGAAGCAGCCTTAGCAGCCGGGGTTCCACGGGTAGTTCATACCAGCTCTTCCGCAGCTTTGGGCATTCACGCCAATCATGTTGCGGATGAAACTTTTTCATTCAACGTCAAGCCCGAACGCTTTATCTACGGGCATTCTAAATATCTGGCTGAACAGATCGTGCTGGAGGCTGTGCGCCGGGGGCTGCCAGCCGTGATCGTCTGCCCGACTACGGTGATCGGCCCGCGTGATATCCGCAAGGTATCCAGCGGTATGGTGGTGGAGGTTGTGAAACACTGTGTACCGCCGCTGATACCCCCCGGCGGTATCAACGTGGTCCCGATTTGCGATGTGGCTCAAGGTCATATCGAGGCCGCCCTCAAAGGTCAGGTGGGTGAGCGCTACTTGCTAGGCGGCGAAAACATGACGCACCAGCAGTTGTACCAGACCATCGCCCACGTGGTCGGCTGCGGCATGAAACTAAACGTAATGCCGCGCTGGCAGGTAGCCTTCCTGGCAGGGCTGACCGATATGCTCCAACCTCAAACCAGCGGCCCGGTCCCTTTAACCGGCGACCGTCTGCGCCTGGAAGCTCAAACTTTTTATTTCGATTGCTCCAAAGCTCGCCAGGCTTTTCATCTCCCCAATACACCCCTGCGGGTCACCATTGGTCGCACGTATGAATGGTATGAGATGATGGGCGAATTTGTGGGTGTAAACGAGAATCTGGACGAGCGCGGCGTATGTAAATACTGCAAGCGCACCCGGTATTGTGAATGGCCTCCATCCGCTCTTGATAAAGAGCCTGTATCTACATCAGACAGGCAGGGAAAGAAATCCTATGAAGTACCCTGAGCTGCACACTGGAAATGTCAGAGAATTCCTGGCTGCACAATGGCGCCGGCTGCTCGCCCAAAAGTGGTTCGATGTCAGCCTGCAAACCAAAATGGGACTGCTGGTCGGTGTCGGTCTGACCGGTTTAATGGCGATTTTTACCATGATGGGTATCGCCACTGCCCGCCAGGCAACCCGCCAGGTGCTGGACGAGCGCATCACCCTGGCGCGTTTGAGCGCCACACTGCTGGACACCCGGCTCAGCAACGTGCAAAAAATACTCACTTTACCTGCCGATGAAGAGGTTTTGCGTAAGGAAGGCGCCACACCTCAAGAATACGCTTCAGCGCTGCAAAGTCTGAGTAGCCTTACCCAGGGAATCTTCTTACTGGATTTAAATGGCAGCGTACTGTACTCGGCCTCATCGGTAGAATATTCCATTCACACTTTCAACCCTGATTGGCAGACGCTGCCCGCCTTTCGAGAGATTTTATACGGCAAACCATCCGGGATATCGGTTTTCGAGCCTGATGATGAGGCTGCCCTGGACGATCTCAATAATGTAGTCGCCCATTCCTGGATAGCAATCACAACGCCGGTGTACGGCGATAACGCTAGCGACCGGCGGTACCCGGTACGCATACTGGCAGCCGTGGTCGATCTTGCCAGTCCCGATTTCACGGCCTCCTGGAAGTCGGTCAACCTGGCGAACAGCGGACAGGTAGACCTGGTGGATGCGCATGGGCATGTCCTGTTGAGCACAAACCAGGAAGAGCAAAATATTGGAGCGGAAACTATCGATTCGGTGCTTTCACCGCTTGTGAGCCAGTTCTTCACTGCCGGGAAGCCCGGCGCGGCAACCTGTATCGGCTGCTACGGTAGTGAAACCATAGCTCAGGATGAAGTCATCGGTTTCGCACCGCTCAGCCAGGTGCCATTGGGGGTCGTGGTGCGCCAGAAAGCCGAGGAGACCTTCGCACCGGTGCGCCAACTGACCTTCTGGAATCTGGGGCTCAGCTTGCTGAGTATCGCTGGCGCCCTCGTTTTGGTTCGTGTGACCACCAACAGCGTAATCTCCCCGGTGCAAGATCTGACGCGCGCCTCCCAGCGCATCGCCGAAGGCGAGCTTGAAGACGCCGGTGAACGTTTAATGGAGCGTTTAACAGGCAGTACAACTGAGCGTTTAAAAGAGGGTTTAACTGAGCGTGTAACTGAGCGTTTAACCGACAGTACAACCGGGCTTGCACCCAGGCTGCGCAGGGATGAAATTGGCATCCTGGCAGAAAGCTTTGGCGTCATGTGCCGGCGATTGAAGCACTCGATGGACGAGGTGCAGGCCTGGAATCGCGAGCTGGATTCAAGAGTCCAGAGGCGCACCCAGGAGGCTTTGGCTGCCCAGGTGGAAGCGCAGGCAGCGCGCGATGACTTGCGCGCCATCATCGACGCCTTGAGTGACAGCCTGGTTGTGGTGGATATCCATAGCGATCAGGTATTGCAAATCAATCGGGCTGCCCAGTTGGAATACGGCACAGGCGGCGCCGGCTTCGCAGGCGGCGGCAGCACCTCATTGATCGGGCAGCCTTGCTGCCAGGTGCTGCACAATGGCAAAGTATGCCAGCCGCCGGAGTGCGAATGCCCCCGCAGTTTGATCATGCAAACCGGCGCGTCGGTGAAAGTAACCCACGTGCACTTCGACCCCATGAGCGGAGAAGAGCGCTATATCGATATCGTCGCCTCGCCGCTGCGCGATTCCAATGGCGAGATCACCCGCATTGTAGAGCTGATGCGTGATGTCACCGAAGACAGGCGCATCCGGGAGTCGCTGGTGCGTAAAAACCAGCAGCTGGCGATATTGAACAGCATCGCCAGCACAGTCAACCAGTCTCTGGACCTGGAGCAAATCCTGGGCCGTACATTGGAAGAAGTGCTGCGCCTGACAGATATCGACATCGGCGCGGTCTTCTTACAGAAAGATCTGTTGGGAAAATTGGAGCTGGTGGCCTATCGCGGGCTCTCTCGAGACGCCGCGCTGCTGGCCTCGCAGATGGGCCTGCTGGACGGTTCCTGCGGCGGCGTGCTGGAAAAAGGCCAGATCGTGATTGTCCCAGATCTGGGCCGCTATCGTGGGCGGCGCGCCCGCGCCCTCAGAAAGGAAAACCTGAACACCCTGGTGCATGTGCCCCTCACCGCCAAGGGATTTACTCTTGGCAGCATGTGCATTGGCACTTGCGACCAGCGCGAGTTCTCTCCAGAAGACCAGGAGCTGCTCACCGCCATTGGCAGCCAGATTGCTGTT
>JBGSTO010000182.1:0-2330 GCA_041736465.1 Anaerolineales bacterium
AGTACTGCACCGCGCCGCTCAACCCCCAGCGCTCGACCAGCGCCAGTGCCGGCATTTGCCAGCGGGCTGCCGCCTGAGCCAGCTCCTCCGGCGAGGCGAGGGCATCCAGGAATGAGAAATGCGAGTGAGCGTGTAAGTGAACGAACACAGCTTCTAACGAAAATTGAACTCTTCGAAGTAAATATTCCCCGCCGGCACCCCCAGCCCGGTGAGCTGCTCCTGCAGGGCGAGCGCCATGCCCTGCGGTCCACACAGATACACATGCCGGTCAGCCAGCCCTTCGCCCACCATCTCCGCCATACGAAAAGCGGTCAGGCTGCCGTGTTTGGCGGACAGGTTCAAACGCGCATTGAAATTGGGGTATCTCCCGGATGCCTCGGCAATCTCATCCCAAAACAGCGCATCTTCGCTGCCCCGCACGGTATAGAACATATCGATCTGCTGGCTGGGATTCGCCTGGAACTCGCGCACCCAGCTCAAGAACGGCGTGATCCCGATGCCGCCTGCCACCCACAGCTGTTTCGCCCCGCCGGCTTTGTAATCGAACATGCCGTGCGGACCTTCCAGGCGCGCTGCCGCCTCGATGGGCACACCTTTGGTCAGGCGGCGTGTCCAATCCCCAGACGCTTTGATCGACAGGCGCAGCTCTTCTTCACCGGGAGCACTGCTTACCGTGAACGGGTGCGCCTCTCTCAGATCGCGCTCCTGAGGAAAGCTGATAAAAACGAACTGCCCGGCGCGCGGCTTCAGCCGGTCGCCCTGCGGCGCCAGAGTCAGTTCAACCGTGCTGCCGTTCAGCTGGCGCATTTTCTGCACCGTATAGGCATGCCCGCGCCGTATCACCGGCGAGACGATCTCCTTGTATACGTATGCCGCCGCGCCGGTATAGGCGATGATCTTCCAATACAATGCCGGAATCTCGGCGAACTGCAGCAAATTCTTCACCGACAAAGTATGAAGCATACCGGTGATAAAGAACACACCGACGAATTTATGCGTCCAGCGCCAGTGATGGTAGCTCAACTGGATATTGCCCCCAATAAAAGGGATGCGCGGCGCCAGCGTCAGCGCCACCAGCACCAGCATACCCAGCAGGGCGATCTTCCCCAGGTCGCGACCGAGAGAGACCTCGCCGCTGCCTGGCATGGTATAGAAATGCGCCAATATGAATATCAATCCGGTCAGCGCGCTGGTCTTATGCGCCTTGTACATTTTGTCCAGCCCGCCGAAGTACGGCTCCATCCAGCGTAATCGCAAAGAAAGCAGCAAGGAGCAGGTGAACAGCACCACGCCCGATGATGAAAGCATCTCGCTCAACACCTGGCGGCTGTATTGGTCTCGCCCGTCGTTCTCCGGCGGGAAGGCCAGCCACAGCAGCACGTTGACCAGCACGATCAGCACGATGACCCAGTTACCGGTATAACGCTTTTTCATGGGAGATCACCTCATGCATAACATCAATACCTTCCATCTGCCATCCTGAGGGACAGCACTTTGACTCCGCAGGGTCTCAACAGGCACTGCAATCAGATCCTTCGTCGCATAGAACGCTCCTCAGGATGACATCTAAACGCAGATCATTTTACTCTAGCTTTAGCTCACAGGCCGTCCTGGAATAGAACTCGAATGCGCCCTGCCGGGAGAGTCTTTATTCGTGTATTCGCGGTCTTTTCTTCGTGGACGGCCCCCTCTCCAACCAAAAGTACTTCCGCAGGATTGCCCCGCCGGGCTCCCTTTGCTACAATCCTGGCAAACTGAAAAATGGATCCCATTCAATGAAAACAAAACCAATTGCCTCACTCCTGCTCATCGCCGGTCTCCTGTTTGCTGCCCTACCCGCCTCTATCAGCGCCGCCCCCGAATCGATCCAGGTCATTTACGACGACGCCCTGGGCACGGGCTGGGATAACTGGTCCTGGGCACAGGTCAACCTCTCGGCCTCCTCCCCCGTCCACGGCGGCGCTTACAGCATCTCGGTGAGCTTCGACGCCTGGGGAGGGCTCTACCTGCACAAAGCCACGATAGACACCCTGGGCATGTCTCACCTGCGTTTCTATCTGCATGGCGGCAGCGCCGGCGGGCAGCAGATGAACCTGTACATGAACCTGGTGGTGGGCGGCAGCGCTCAAAACGGCCCGCTGGTAAACGTTCCCTCTCCGCCAGCCGGAAGCTGGATCGAGGTCAAGATCCCCATCAGCACCCTCAATCCCACCGGTATGGCGATCACCGGACTCACCTGGCAGGATGCCTCCGGCGGCAGCCAGCCGGTCTTCTACCTGGATGACATCGCCTTCATCAGCGATACCAGCCCCGATGCACCGCTGCTTGCC
>JBGSTO010000264.1:0-3365 GCA_041736465.1 Anaerolineales bacterium
TTGATCTCTCCGATTTCAAACGCATACAGCGCATTGTAGTAAGCCAGCAGCGGCGAATCCGGCAGCAGCTCGGCGGCAGAAAGAAGGTCTTCCTGAGCAGCTTCCAGATCTTCTTCTTCAAGCGAGAGCGCCGCCCGTTCCAGGTAAGCCGTTCCCAGGTTTGGATCGATCAGCAGCGCTTCGTCCAGGTCGCTGCGTAGATCACCCGGCTCCCCTGCCGCCCGGCGCGCCTGGACGCGTCCCAGGTAGGCTGGGGCAAAATCCCGGTTTAGCTCGATTGCCCGCCCGTAAGCCTCCACTGCCTGCTCGAAGGAACCCATCAAACGGTAGGTTTCCCCGAGGTAAAACCGGATATCGGCGGCTTGCGGTTCGACGCCGGCAGCCTGCTCGAAGAAACGCAGTGCATTCGACCAGTCCCCTTCGTTGAAGTTCATCATAGCCGCTCGAAAAGCCTCGCTGATCGGATGCGGGGTGTTGACCGTGAAAGGCGTCGGCGTGTAGGTGGCGTCCAATGACATCCACAGCGGCAGCGGGCCGGTGGGTCTCGGTGTGGCTGGTGCAGCAGTCTCCGTGCCCAGGCGCACAAAGGTGGGGGTGGGTGTATAGGTGGCTGCGGGTCCTGGCGTGCGCGTGGGCCGCACCACAGCGACCGGTTTACGGCTGTTCTGCAGGAAAATGCCCAACGCCACCAGCACCAACAGCACCAGGCCTGCCCCTGCCAGAACAGAGAACCGCATCACCGGGTTTGCCCATACACCGCGGATACCACTGGCTGGTTCTTCCAGCGTATGCACCTCCCACCGCCGGCGCGGCGTTGGGCGCGGCATCACACGCTCGTCCGGCTGCACACCGCCCGCCAAAATCAATCCCTGGCGGGTCGCGTTCCCATCGGGATCCAGGCGCAGCGCAGTTTGCAAGCAGTAGCCGCGTTCTTTCTGCGTATCTACCACCGCACTCATCCACAGCCAGTATTGCGCATTGGTGCGTTCGTCGCGCAGCAGGCGCGTCAATAAGTCACGGGCCCTGCTGCGTTGGCCCTGACGAATGGCATCGATGATCTCTTGCAACACAATATTTTCTGCCATTGCCAGCCTTTCCAGCAGTGTAGCACAGGCTGGGGTCGCAGACAAGCTGACTTCCCCCCGTTTGCCTTCACAAGTTTGATAGGTCTGGCTGGGCTAGAGCCCGATTGACAGCAGGGGCACCGGAGTAAAAACCAGCACAAAAATAACCAGACCTAACAGCGCCACCATCCGTCTTGCCGGGTCCAGCGGGGTCACCTGATCCAACGGCTCTGCATGCAGCCTGCCCATGATGAAGATCAGGAAAGCCCACAGCCACCATCCCGGCCAGACGAAACCTAAAGCACCAAGGGTGACCAAAATCACCGGCAGCAGCCAGTTGGCGCGTTTGCCCACCAGCACATACAGTACGTGGCCGCCGTCAAGCTGTCCGGCAGGGATTAAGTTCAGCGCAGTCACCAGCAGTCCGGCCCAACCCGCCCAGGCAACCGGGTGCAGCAGCACGTCTCTGCCGCCCAGCGGCAGCGGCTGTCCGGTGAAAAAATAGCGCACCCAGTACAACCACGGCGCTGTGTCACCGTAGCTGCCGGGCGCAGGCAGGAGCTGCCCAAAAACCACATACTTGCTGAACAAGTACAGGATTGAATTTCCTTCGATCTGCAGACCCTGCCCCGGCGGCAGCACCCGCGGGATCTCGCTCACCTGGGAAAGCGCCAGCCCAAGCAGCAGCACCGGCACAGCCACCACCAGCCCGGCGATGGGACCGGCGATGCCGATATCCAGGAGCACCCGCCGGTTTCTCGGCGGCTCCTTGAGCTGGATGAAAGCCCCCATGGTGCCAAATGCCCCAAAGGGAAACGGGATAAAATACGGCAGCGTCACGTGCGTATGGTGGTAGCGTCCCGCCAGGTAGTGCCCAAATTCGTGCGCCAGCAGGATGGACAAAAGCGCTGCCGTAAACGCCGCCCCGCCCACCAAGCTTTCCGCCAGGTAGGGCGCCAGGCTGCGCGCCGTGATCTGCGCCGGCCCATCGTAGATGCCTTGCAGTGTGTACAGCCCACCGGCAAGGAATACACTGGCGACGGTGAGTAAAAACAGGATCAAATTTACCCAGGCATTGGATGGCTTTGGGTTGATCACGCCGCCCAGCAGCAGCACCACGTGCCGGTCGCCTTCCTTGCGGAAAAGCGGCGTCACATTGAGAGGCTTCAAGCCCTGCGCCAGTTGTTCGTAAAGCGCCGCCGTATCTTCACCCAGCAGCTGCCCTCGGTAGCGCACCAGATACGCGCTCTTCGCATCACCCAGGGTCATGTCGCTCACCTGCATCACGCCAGCCACCAGGCGAGAAAACCGTTCTAGCTCTAACTCCTGCATCATTGCCTGTTCCTGTTCCCCAGCATAAAATTCCATCCTCATTAATCAGGCGGGAGTGGATGGGAGTCGAACCCACCGCGGCCCGCAACGCGACCCGCCACCGGTTTTGAAGACCGGGGAGCCCACCGGGACCCAACCACTCCCATATTTAACACGCGCATTATACCCCAAAGTACTCGGCGACCTGCTCAAGCGCTTTGTGCGCTAATCTCATACTTATCTTCGAAAGGATTTCCAGGCAGCATCCGATTGACATCCTGGCAAAGGCGGTGTAAGGTATAAGCAAGGAGAATGACCAGAGCCTATGCCTGACATCGATCCTCAATTCTCGAACACCCCCAAACCCCCCGACAGTCCCGGAACTGAAAGCGAACCGGTGTGGACGTATCGCGGCTACCGGCTGCGCGCCAGTGAATTCACCACCGCCATGGTGCACTTCTTTCGTGCTGAGGTGCAGCGCGCCAACGTCTGGCGCCAGCGGCTGGACACCACCACCAACTGGGCGGTCGTCTCCACCGGCGCCGCCATTACCATTGCCTTCAACCAGTCCGCGCACCATTCTGTCATTCTGCTCAACACCCTGCTGGTGACCATGTTCCTGGGGATCGAAGCCCGCCGCTACCGCTATTATGAATTGTGGAGCTACCGCATCCGCCTGATGGAAACCGATTTCTTCGCCTCCATGCTGGTGCCTCCCTTCCATCCCGCCGCCGATTGGGCCGAAAGCCTGGCAGAAAATCTGCTGCACCCCAGCTTCCCGATCTCGATCTGGGAGGCCTTCGGACGCCGTCTCCGGCGCAACTATTACTGGATCTACATCATACTGGCATCCGCCTGGCTGGTACGCATTGGGCTGCTGCCCGACCAGGCTGCCAACTGGAGCGATTTCTTTGAACGCGCTGCCATCGGCAGCCTGCGCGGCGAGGTGCTGATTAGCGGCGCTCTGTTATTCTATGCCATGCTGTTTCT
>JBGSTO010000303.1:0-2888 GCA_041736465.1 Anaerolineales bacterium
CCATAGCGCTGATCGGCCCGGCAGGCGAGATGCGCCTGACCGGCGCCGGCATCCAGAACCTGGACAAGGACCGCGTTCCGGCGCGCATCGCCGCTCGCGGCGGATTGGGCGCGCTGATGGGCTCGCGCCGCCTGAAAGCCATCGTGATCGACGACAGCGGCGGCGAAAAACCGCCGGTTGCCGATATGGCAGCCTTCCGCCTCGCACAGAAGGAATACAACAAAGCCCTGATGGAGCACCCGCAGACCAAGGTATACACCGATTACGGCACGATCGCCGTGGGACGCCTGTGCCAGACCTTCGGTGCCCTGCCGGTGCGCAATTTCTCTGCCGGGCAGCTCATGGACCTGGAACCGGTCAGCGCCGAGCACATGCGCACTCTGCTGCTGGAGCGCGATGGCGAGGCCGATACCTCGCATGCCTGCATGCGCGGCTGCACCATCCGCTCCTCCAACGTATATGCCGGGCCGGACGGCAAATCGATCGTCTCCCCGCTGGAGTACGAAACCGTCGGGCTGATGGGCATGAACCTGGGCATCACCGACCTGGATGTCATCGCTCGCCTGAATGCCAAAACCAACGATCTTGGACTGGATACCATCGAAACCGGTGCGGCGCTGGGCGTGGCGATGGAAGCCGGGCTGGTTGAGTTTGGCGACGGCGACGGCGCCATGCGCCTGCTGGACGAAATCGGTAGGGGCACACCCCTGGGACGCGTGATCGGCATGGGCGCCGCCATCACCGGCAAAGTGCTGGGTGTGGAGCGCGTGCCGGTGGTCAAAAACCAGGCGCTTTCGGCCTACGATCCGCGCTCGATCAAGGGCACCGGCGTGACCTACGCCACCTCACCGCAGGGCGCCGACCATACCGCCGGGTTGACCATCCGCGCCAAGATCGATCACCTATCGCCCAAAGGCCAGAAGGAAGTCTCGCGCATCGCGCAGATCAACATGGCAGGCTACGACACGCTGGGCGCGTGCATCTTCGCCGGCTTCGGCTTCTCCACTGTGCCGCACGTCATCCGCGACTTTCTCAACGCCCGCTACGGCTGGCAGGTGGGCGAGGACATCCTGCAGGTGCTGGGGCGCGAAACGCTCAAGCTGGAGCTGGAGTTCAACCGCCGGGCAGGCTTCACCGCCGCCGACAACCGCCTGCCGGAGTGGATGACGCGCGAGCCGCTGGCGCCGACCAACGCCGTCTTCGACGTTCCCGAAGAAGAACTCGACTCCATTTTTGACTGGTAGTCTATGATGCAGCTTGTGGTTTACCTGCACACGCTTCTGCAAAGGCAGACGCCGTCTGGACCGCAGAGCCGTGTGCAGGTAGACCTGCCCGAAGGCTGCAGCATCGCTGAGCTGATGCGGCAGCTTGAAATCGACATGGATCCAGAGCACCTGCTGCTGGTGGTCAACGGTAAGGTGGTCGAGCCGGAGCACAGGCTGCAGCCCGGTGACGAGGTGCACCTGGTGCCGGCGATATCAGGGGGATAGGCGAGGTTCTAGTCTTCGGGTGTCGGCGTAGGTTTATGCCACCCTGTGACTGTAGCCGATCTCTGGACAGTGTTTCCGTAGGAATCAGTTACTACCACTGTATACGTTCCGTCCGTCACCAACCCGCTGCCAAACATGCTGGTAAGGTCTCCCCGGCTATCTGTGCTCCTGGCAAATCTCACAATATTCCGTCCCTGGGAATCATTCAGGAAGATAGTGACGCGAGTACGAGGCTGCCGTGAGTGTATTTTGACTTCAAAAACTTGTGCTTTGGTCCAGGGATTGAGCACAAGCTTCACTTCTAAGATCAGCGGCGGTCCTGGATCAGGTGTAACGGTGACCAGCCCTGCAGGCGTCGCCGCCAGCGGCAGCTCTGCCAGGGCAGGCGCATCAACGAAGGATGCGGCGGGCATCCAGGCGGTATTGAATGGCGTAAGCGCCACCTGAATCCATGCTGAGTCGGGCGTGCGTCCGGTCACGGTGAGGGTAATGCCTTGCGTATAGATAGCCATCAATTGGTAGTACTCACTGGGTCCTTGATAAGCAAAGGATTTTTCCGCAGTAACGAGATAGTATGGCTCGGCATCCTCAGCCAGGGTGGGTAGGACGAACATTCCAAGAAGAAGAGAAGATAATAAAGAAATGAAGAGCAGCTGAACTGCTCGCCAAGTTGCGATGGAAATGGTAGAGATTGGATTCCTATTATGTTTTATCACTTCTTCCCCGTGAAGTATGTTGATTTACTAATCTATTGTGAATGTGGTTTGGGCAACAAGGGCCCCACGGAAATAAAGCCATACTCGATAGACACCAACTCCTAAACCCTGTATGGTGATATGGGTGTAATTTTGGTATCCACCTGCAACACCACTGGTGAATGTTCGGCTAAAAACCTCTCTCCCGTTAATAATCTGGACTTTAATTGTGTATTCGGTTTTTGGGACAAGGTCTGCGACTCGGAGCCGAACCCAGCCCTCGTGAGTTATAACTGCCCAAACTTTTGCATTTTTTTCTGGGGTTAGTTTAGCAGGTGTGTCTGGTAACATTTTCGGATCGATGATTGCCAACAAATCTCGGTCTCCTGTCAGCTCGATATTATTCCATGAAATCCATCCTCCTATCTGCGGTGATAGCTCTACCTGCAGCCAATCGCCGGCTTCATTGCGCCCGGTCGCGATAAAGCGGATGTTCTCGGCAAAGGATGCCAGCATCGGGTAGGCCTCGCCCGGGCCGGCATACACATCCACCCAGCGCAAGGTCAGGGCAGTGACTGCCTCTGGTGTAGGGCTGGCGGTTGCGGTTGGCGTCTCACTGGGCGCCGGCGTGGCGGTGGCGGTCAGTGTGGGTGGGATGGCAGTGGGCGGCTCGGTAGCTGTGGGCGCGGCCGTCTGGCTGGGC
>JBGSTO010000307.1:0-1718 GCA_041736465.1 Anaerolineales bacterium
TCTTTACTGGATGATTGCGAAACGCTGCAGCGGGTCGCCAGCGGGTTCAGTCACCGGCACAAAAATTCCGTCGGCTTTCAACACATAATCGGCGCCGATACTGGGCGTATCCCATCCCGGATTGATACAGTAGGCCTTGACGGTATCCTGGGTGTCCAGGCGCTGAAATGTTGCCATATCATAGCGCCGGCCCCCGATCTCATAGCCCAGATATTTAACCCTTGTTACTCTCCAGATCTGCTCTGTGGAAGCAGGAGCAGATACGACGCCTCCCGCGGACAGGATGACGGGCAAACGGACGAAATAATTGCTGGGGGGGATGGCTTTCGGCGCCGGCTCCGTCACAAACAGCAGGGATGGTGGTGCTTGCGTCTTCGCGAGGGATGCCTTGCGTTGGTTAAGCACCAGAATACTCGCGGCGCAGATCGTCATGAGTAAGATCACGACGACAATCACACCCAGGATTAAACCGCGCTCGTTTTCAAATCTGGAAAATCTCTGCTCGCTGCTGCTTGACATGGCTGCACTCCAATTCAACTACGGGATTTCTTCAGACTAATTTTACCTGAGACCTCTGTTTGCGGTTCTTTTCGCGCGTGAAGCGTTACGCTTAAATAGGCGCCGAAGAGGAAGATATGTCCGCTCACGTAAGCCCAGGTCAGGATTGCGACAATTGCTGCCAAAGAGCCATACACCAGGTTTGATACGGAGATGTAGGAGGAAATAAAGAATAAAAAGCCTTTCTTGGCAAGCTCCCAGAGCAAACCGGCCCCAATCGCGCCGGGTAAAATCTCGCGCCAGCCGGACGCTCCGTGTGGAAGCAGGCTGTAGAGCACCATGAACAGGGCGATATCCAGCAGTACAGCCAGGGTTAAACTGGCGCCACCCCCGATCGGGGTGATCTGGTCGGGCAGCCAGGTGCGCAGATTGGCAATCAGGCTGCCGGCAAACGAAGCCAGGAAGAGAGCCGGCCCAACGAAGGCCAGCACAAATAAGATTGCCAGGCCGCGCCGCTTCCATACCGCGCGGTAGCGTTTATGCCCCCAAATTTCGTGCAGGGTTTGGGTAAGCGTGAAAAAAATTGTCGACGCAGACCAGATCAATCCCACGAAAGCCAGGCCGGTCACCGGCCCGCGCGCCTGGATGATTTCGTCAATATTTTGGCCGATCAACTGCCCCAACGCCGGTGCAATAAATTCAAGCTTTTCTACGATGAACTTCTGGTCTACCAACGGACCAAGGCTGAAGCTGGAAATTGAAATGCTCAAAAGAGTGAGGGGAAAAAGAGAGAAAAGGGAAAAATAGGCAATCGCTGCCGCCGTAATCGCCGAGGCGGGCTTAATGGCTTCTTTGACAGCAACCGCCAGTATTCCCAGCCAGCCGTGGGTATGCTCATCAAACCGGCGCGCCTCGCGCATGCCCTGCTGCCAGACCTTTTCGATATCTTTAGCTATTTTGGGCGTGGCCATTGTTGGCTGCTTGCTCGGGCTGGAGCGCGGTAGGTATGGGCTGCTCGGAAGGTTCTGCCAGCCCGGCAGCGGCTAGCTGGCTGGCGGCTAATTGATTAGCGGCCAGCAGGCTGGCTTCCAGTATGGGTTCGGCTTTCCCGATTAGATCGGCGAGCCGCAGCATGCTGTTGGTCACCAACGCCAGCGGCGGTTCATCCATCGCCCGGATGGTCTCCCACACGCGTGCTTGCCGTTCTTTGAGGTCCGAAA
>JBGSTO010000413.1:0-3938 GCA_041736465.1 Anaerolineales bacterium
ACCGGCATGCAGGCAGTCAAAGTGCGGGTAGGATTGGATGAATTAGAACGCGCCGGTGCGATCGAGCGACATGCAAATGAGGGTATCCGGTTCCAGGTTGATCTCAACAACTGGAACGCGGCGCAAATTCAGGATGTCAACAGTCGTCTCAAGCTGCACCAGGCGTACCGCAAAGCACAACTGGATCGTATGATTGCGTATGCCGAGAGCAACAGTTGCCGGCGCAAGATTATCCTCAAGCACTTTGGCGATACAGGCCCAGCCGAGGCTGAAATTTGCTGCGACAACTGCCTGGCGAGGCAGTCTGATCGAAACGCAACAACGACTGGCGGCGAGCTAACACAGCCGGAGCGCGCGGCGTTGATCGTGTTGGACACGGTGCGCCGCCTGCCAAACGATGTGGGCAGAGAAAAGGTGGGACTGATCCTCAAAGGCTCGAAGTCCAGGGATATCCTGCAGTTCGGCTACGACAAAAATCTTTACTACGGCAGGCTTGCGGCTTGCTCCTCGATTGAAATCCGGCAAATCATTGATCAACTGCTCGAAATGAGATATCTGAAATTAATCGGCGGAGAATACCCGGTGCTGCGCCTGACGCCGCAGGGCGAAGCGGCTGTCCGGGATAAAATTGCTATCCCGGTGAGGCTGGAGCGGCAAGATACAAAACAGGAAATTGAACCCAAAAAGGCTGAGCATCAGGATGGTGAAACTGAATTGATCATTGCTACGATCCTTGACTGTGTCAAGGCGATTCCGGCAAAACTATCTCGAAGCGGCCTGGCGAAACTTCTAGTCGGCTCGCAATCTGAACGCGTGATAAATTACCGCGGCAATCCGTTCTTCAATATACTGGCTGGATATACTCGTTCTGCAATCTTGGCATTTGTGGATCAATTGTTGGCTGATGGCCAATTGGCAAAAAACGATTATGGCGATCTGATCCTAGGTAACCATCTTGAAACTACCCATCACACTTCACAAATGTCCCCTCAAACGACGATTCGCCAAGTTGTCGCTCTTGGAAATACCAAATCGACAGTCGCCGTACCGGAGCTTGTTTCCCTATTGCACCATCCAGATGGTAATAACCGTCGTTTGGCAGCATCTGCCTTAGGAAAGATTGCAGACAAACGTGCGACAAAACCCTTGATGGAGTTACTATCGCGCGAAGAAAAACCCCAAGTGCGTCAGTATGCAGTAAAAGCATTGGGGATGATCGGAGACGCATCAGCAAGAACTCTGTTAGAAGCAATCGCCCTCGACGATCAGGAAAAAGACTATACAAGGGAGGCTGCCAGAAATGCTCTGAAAAAATTACCATTGGTAAAAGGAAGTGAGCCTTCAACTGTTGTCGTAAGTCGACCAATTCAAAATTCCCAAGCAATGGATCTTGTTGGAGAATTTCTCTCTCGGTCGCATCCCCGCCGGCTGCCTGGTCCGTGGGAGGCAGGCTGGGCGCTGGGGTTTCACAGCGCTTTCAGCGGCGCAAACTGGAGCCGCAGTGATGTTGGGGAGCTGGCGTATCGCCTGAAATACCAGGGAGACCACTCAGTGCTGTCCCACCTGGTCGATCAAGCCGCTGCTTTGCTCATGCAGCAGCCCGATTTATCCCAGGTGGATGCCATCGTACCCGTCCCACCGTCTACGTCGAGGCCGAACGATCCAGTCAGCACCTTTGCCGAAGCCCTGGCAAAGCGACTCGGATGGGGCTATCTTCCTGCCGTCATCAAATCACGACAAACATCTCCCCAGAAGGAGATGCATACGCAAGCGCAAAAGCGCGCTAATGTAGCGGGGGCATTTACCCTGCAATCCCCGGTAAAAAAACAGCGAGTATTGGTTGTCGATGACCTTTTCGATTCGGGGGCAACTCTCGAGGAAATCCACCGCCTGCTGCGGCGCGCTGGAGCAGCCAGGGTCTGTGTGTTAACATTGACGCGCACGATCCATTCTGATGCATAAAGGGTTGTCGAATGACGCTTTCTCCTGACTCGCGTGTCATGATCTTGCTTTGTTCACATCTAAGCCTGGATAAAGAGGGCGATCTTGCGCCGCTTACCCTGCGTGAATGGAACCCACTGGCGCGAAAAATCCAGACTAGCACCTACGGCCGCCCCGAGGGGTTATTGGGGCAGAGTGGAGCAGAGATCGCAGCGCAGCTCGAGATTGACGAAGCAAATGCTGCCCGCCTGGGTAAGCTGCTGGCGCGGTCGGATGAGCTGGACGCCGAATTGAGCCGGCTGAGCGCTCGTGGGGTTGGTGTTGTTACCCGCGCGGATGCCAATTATCCCCAACGCTACCGCCAGCGATTGAAGGAGGCTGCACCAACGGTATTGTTTTATGCTGGCGAGCTCGCCTTATTGGGCCAGCCTGGGATCGCCGTTGTGGGCTCGCGCCATCTGGACCCCGCGGGCATAGAGTGCGCAGAATTCATCGGGAATGCCTGCGGCTTGTCCGGACTCGTTCTATACTCCGGCGGTGCGAAAGGCGTTGACACATTGAGCATGAATGCTGCCCTGGCATCGCGCGGCACGGCAGCGGGAATTTTGGCCGACAGCCTGGAAAAGGCGCTGCGAGATGCGGATGTAAAAAGTGCTATCGGCCGCGGCGACCTGTGTCTGGTTACTCCATATTCGCCCAACGCCGGGTTTTCTGTCGGCGCCGCCATGGGCCGCAACCGGCTGATTTACTGCCTGGCGGATTATGCCATCGTGGTGGCGAGCGACGCCGAGAAGGGCGGCACCTGGGCAGGCGCTACCGAGGCCTTAAAAGCAGGTTGGATTCCGGTGTTCGTCCTCGATCATCCTGCCATGCCGGAGGGCAATCGCTTGTTGATGCAAAAGGGCGGCATAGCATTTCCCCATCCATTTCCCGCGCACCACAGTCATTTGGCGGGTTGGATGCTGGAGCACAGCCAGCCTCCCAAAGCGCAGACGACACAGCTTGGCCTGTTTTGAGGCCAGCTAGCCGGAGAGAATTTAAAAGTGCAATGAACAAGCGCGCCGTTCAATTTTTGGCTTTGTCCTTCACGCTTAGCTGGGGATGGTGGAGCTTTCGACTGCTGCCTCATTGGCAGCAAGCGTTCATCGCTGGTCTGCCAGTGGAGCGGTCCGCATTGAGCGCCTGGGATATTATGCCGGGCATGTTTGCACCGCTGATAAGCGCTTTCTTCCTGCGCTGGCTTTACCGGGACGTTTCTTTACCGCTTCCGTTGGGACTCAAACGCAGCTGGAAGCAGTACCTGCTCTCAGTTATGGTTCCAGCCATGGCCCTCTTGCTGGCGGTACCGCTGTACCAGGTACTGGGGAATGGATCATTCACCTGGGCCGGAATAGAGCCTATCAGGTTGGCGCTTTCTTTGTTCCCGATCGTGTTGCTTGCCAGCCTGACTGCCCTGGGCGAAGAATACGGCTGGCGAGGCTATCTGCTCCCGCTGATGCTGCCGCTGGGAGTACGAAAAGCCTGGCTGATTACCGGTATTGTGTGGGGCGCCTGGCATTTGCCTATCGTACTAAGCGGTCTCACTTACCCGGGGCAGCCCGTATTGCTTGCCGTTCTGGTTTTCATGACCAGCACGATACTATTGTCTTTCTGGTTCACCGAATTATTTGTCCGTTCGGACCAAAGCGTCGCCCTGGCTGCGCTCTCCCATGGAACGCTCAACGCGCTGAGCGAGATCTCTTCGCCGGTACACTTTCCGGGGGTCAATCCCATGCTTTCGAATCCGTTTGGTCTGGTGGTTGCCATATTGGTGTTCGTCATAGCGATTCTGTCAGGTCGTATTTTTGGAACTCGCGGCGATTCGACCAGGAGGGATACATGATGAATAAATATGGCCTCAGCAAGCGCGAAGCCCAGGTGCTTAAACTGCTGCTAGAAGGAAAAAGCAACAAGCAGATTGCAGCCATCCTGGGCATCTCCGAAAGCACGGTCGAGGC
>JBGSTO010000455.1:0-1596 GCA_041736465.1 Anaerolineales bacterium
CAACCTGCACAGCACGCGCCGCAGCCAGGCGCTCCAACAGCTCTTGTAAATATTCGCGCGCCTGCAGGCGCCGCAGACCCGCAGTATTGGGTGAGCTGACGTTGATCGCCAGGTAATCTGCCAGCGGCGCAAATGCGGATAGCAATTCCAGATAATCGTCAGCCGCGCGCTCCAGCGGCGTATCCTTGTTCTTGCCCAGGTTTACGCCCAGTATCAGCCCGGCAGGGCGTTTGCCGCCGGTGGCTGCAGCCTTACGCATCTGGTTTCGGACTGAGACACGGCCGCGACACGCCTTTGGCCTGGATTTCTCCAACCCGGTTGGCCTGGCAGCCGGCTATGATAAAGATGGGCTGGCCTGGCGCGGGCTGGCTTGCCTGGGATTTGGTCACATCGAAATCGGCACGGTGACGCCGCGTCCCCAGCCGGGAAACCCCAAACCGCGTTTGTTTCGCCTGCCCTCCGATCAGGCGCTGGTCAACCGCCTGGGTTTCCCAGGGAGAGGGGTGGATTTTGTAGCGGCGCAATTGCGCGGCAAACGGCCTGCCGGGCTGGTGCTGGGTGTAAACCTGGGAAAGAACAAGGATACGCCGCTGGAGCGCGCGGCTGACGATTATCTGGAATTGTTATACACATTTGCGCCGCTGGCGGATTACCTGGCGATCAACGTCAGCTCACCCAATACGGCGGGTCTGCGGCGCCTGCAGGCGCGCGAATATTTACAAGAGCTGTTAGAGCGCCTGGCGGCGGCGCGTGCTGCGCAGGTTGCCAGTTTGGGTCGTCCCCTCCCGCTGCTGGTCAAGCTGGCGCCTGATCTGAACATGGCTGAGCTGAGCGATGCGCTGGATGTGCTTGTGCACAGCAGTATGGATGGCGTGATTGCCACCAACACGACCATCGAACGCAGCGGATTGACTTCACCGCTGGCAGCAGAGAGCGGGGGGTTGAGCGGCGCGCCCTTGCACCGGCGCAGCACGGAAATGATCCGTCAGATTCGTGCGCTGGCGGGCGAGCGGCTTCCCATCGTTGGTGTGGGGGGAGTGTGCGACCTTGCCAGCGCGCGTGAGAAACTGGATGCCGGGGCATCGCTGGTGCAGGTGTATACCGGGTTAGTCTATCACGGCCCAGGTCTGGTCAAGGAGCTCGCGAGCCGGCTTTGACGCCGGTTGGGGCGGGGGTTGGGGTGGCGGTAGGGGGCGGTTCTGGCAGCGAGAAATCGAAACTCCAGCCGCTGCCTTCTGCCGGTGAGAAAACAGTCTCCCGGCTCAAGATCTCGATCCACACTGTTCCGGGTTTTAACGGATACGCGCGCCCATTGGGCAGCTCAAAGGATGGCAGGCGATTGGGGTCAGGATGAGACCATTGGATGGGGAATATCTGACCATCGCGAAAGGCATAGCCTTGACCATTGCCGGTAAAGACCTGGTCCAGGATTTCCGTTGAGCTGGATTTCAAGAAATAGGTGTGCGGCAGAAGCAGCACGAGCACGTTACCGGCAGCCAATTGTTCCCCTGTCAGGCTGTCTGTCAGGGCAGCATAGCTGAGCTGATTGTCCTTTTGATCGCCGGTCTCCTGGTAGCGCAGGTATCGCCCGGTATC
>JBGSTO010000474.1:0-11053 GCA_041736465.1 Anaerolineales bacterium
CTGCAGCAACCGCACGCATGACTCTCTTTTCCAGCGCTGCGCCCGCCAGAGCGGGTTGAATCCATACCTGGTAGAGCTGGTAAATCTGCGCGACCAATGCAGCCAGGTTCACCTGGGGCAGCCGGAGATCGCCAATCGCAAGGCCCAGGAAATGCTGCGCGTTGCGATTGGTCGCGTGGCTGCCGCCGTACCGGTCCACAAGCAAAAACACCACTGCCGTCCAGTCGCCCTGGTCATCGGTGGGGGCGTATCGGGGATGACTTCCGCATTAGCTATTGCGGATAGTGGTTATGATGTCCACCTGGTAGAACGCTCGAACATGCTGGGCGGGAACTTGCTTAAGCTGCATTATGTCGCTGAAGGATACAATCCCCAGCTTTTATTGAGAGACCTGGTAAACCGGGTCACGGCACACCAGCGCATCCGCGTGTATCCGCGAACAGAAGTTGTGCAGCACACAGGGCACCTGGGTTTCTTCCGCGCTGAGCTGGCGACCCAACAATCCGATGGCTCCCGCCTGATCACCCATTTGGAACATGGCGTCACCATCGTAGCAACCGGCGGGAGAGAGGCAAATCTGCATCCCTGGCTGGAATATCCGCAGGTGGTCACCCAGCACCGGCTGGAAGAAATGATCATCCACCAGCCCGAGCAGATGGCAGCCCTACGAGATGTGGTCATGATCCAATGTGTGCGCCCCGAGGGCGTACCCGATTACTGCTCTCGGGTCTGCTGCACCAACACGATGAAAAACGCCATCCGCCTCAAGCTCTACAACCCC
Source organism: Anaerolineales bacterium (assembly GCA_041736465.1). Lineage (GTDB taxonomy): Bacteria > Chloroflexota > Anaerolineae > Anaerolineales > UBA4823 > JAJUJL01. Next base: position 782 of record JBGSTO010000474.1, read on the forward strand.
AACTGCCGCGTGACCGTGCTGTACCGCAATATTGTCACTTACGGTTTCCGAGAAGATTACTATACCGAAGCACGCCGCCGGGGAGTGCTCTTTTTCCGCTACACCGACGAAGCCCCCCCCGAACTTGCGCCTGATCCATCTGGTGAACGCCTGACTGTGAGGGTGCGCGATCTAAGCCTCAACCGCTGGGTCACTTTACCTGCCGACCTGGTTCCATTGAGTATGTCGATCCTGCCTGCGGAGGGTACTTCCGAGCTTGCCGAACAGTTGAAACTGCCGCTCTCGAGCGAAGGATTTTTCAAAGAAGCCCAGATCAAACTGCGCCCCATGGATTTCACCCGCGATGGCATCTTCCTGGCAGGCATGGCGCATTACCCCAAGTTTCTCGAAGAAAGCACCAGCCATGCGCTGGCAGCCGCGGCACGCGCATTGACTATTCTCTCCTCGCGCGAGACGCTGTACCTGGGTGGTGTTGTCGCCCAGGTAGATCCAGACAAATGCGTAGGCTGCTTGACCTGCATGCGCACCTGTCCGTTCGGCATCCCGAAAGTTGTTGAGATGGAGGGTCGCCGCGGTGTGGGGAATCTGGGAGGCGCTGCCTACATCGACCCTGCCGAGTGCCAGGGCTGTGGAACTTGCACCGGTGAGTGCCCGGCAAACGCAATTCAATTGTTGAACTATACGGATGACCAAATCATGCTGCATGCTATCCAGGGGTTAGGCCGGTGGCTTCCGGTAGCAGCAGCACACTAAGCCAGGCAGGTACGCGCAAGTGTTGAGCCGTCGAACGACAGGTAAGGTAATCGTGGAATGAAAAAGTAGATGCTCGATCAGACAGAGACGAACATCAATCAAAGCTTCGAGCCTGAGATCACTGCTTTTTACTGCGTCTACTGCGGTTATATGGCAGCCGATACTGCCGGCGCGCTGCACATCCAGTACCCTGCCAACGTAAAGTTTATTCGCCTGCCTTGTACCGGAAAGACCGATATTCGCTATATCCTGGAAGCCTTCGAGCAAGGGGCTGATGGAGTCTACCAGGTGGCATGCCCCATCGGAAACTGCCACCACGTACGTGGAAATGAGCGCGGCCTGGCAAGGATGCAACGCGCCAAGAAGCTCTTAGATGAAATTGGCTTGGGCGGCGAGCGGGTGGATATGTTCTTCATGTCAGGCAGCCAGGGACAATCTTTTGCCATGGCTGCCCAAACTATGACCGAGCGCATCCGCAAACTCGGACCCAACCCATTAAAGAAGTCCGTCGCACCAATACAAGTGCCAGTTCAAGAATTGACCGCTGCAGATGAGGAGGACGAAGCCGGCTTTCGAGGGAGAAAGCCCGCCCGGTAATTGCCTGTTACGACATTCGCCAAAAAGGAAACCTGATGAGAGAAGCTCGACACCTTCCCTCTGTTAATTCATCGTCACCACCACCCACTGGCTCCGTTATGGTAGTCGGCGGCGGCATTGCCGGGATGCAGGCAGCTCTGGATCTGGCTGATCAAGGATTTAAAGTTTACCTGATCGAGTCGCAAGCCGCCATCGGGGGCAAAATGGCGCAGCTCGACAAAACTTTCCCGACCAACGATTGCGCCATGTGCACCATATCCCCCAAGCTGGTAGAAACCGGGCGGCACGCCAATATCGAGATATTTACCCGCTCGGAAGTGCAGCACATCCAGGGCAGCGTTGGCAATTTTACTGTACAAGTACACCGTGAACCGCGCTACGTCGATCCTGAAAAATGCGTATCCTGCGGTGATTGCGTGCAGGTCTGCCCGGTAATCGTCCCCGACAGGTTCAATGAAGGTCTGTCTGACCGGCGGGCAATATACAAGCTCTACCCCCAGGCTGTGCCCAATGCTTTCGCCATCGAAAAACGCGGCATCGCTCCCTGCCGGGATGCCTGTCCTGCCGGGCAGCGTGCTCAGGGGTATATCGCTCTGATCCGAGAAGGTCGCTGGGAAGATGCCTTACGCGTCATTAAAATGGACAACCCCTTCCCGGGGATTTGTGGGCGCATCTGCAACCACCGCTGTGAGACTGCTTGCAATCGCGGCCAGGTGGATGAGCCTATCAATATCCGCGCTTTGAAGCGCTTTGTCACCGATAAAGTCTACCAATCACCGCGGCAGCCGCTTGAGCCCTTCCTCCCGAAATTTGAGCAGCGCGTGGCGATTATTGGCGCCGGCCCCTGCGGCCTCACCGCAGCGCAAGACCTGGTGCGGGCGGGCTTTCGGGTGACGATTTTCGAGGCGATGCCGGTGGCAGGAGGGATGCTTCGCCTGGGGGTGCCGGAATACCGCCTGCCCACCGAGATCATCGAGCGTGAAGTTCAAGACATCCTCGATCTGGGGGTAGAGCTGCACCTCAACAGCCGGGTAGATAACCTGGACGACCTGTTTGACGAAGGCTTTCAGGCCGTTCTGATTGCCGTTGGCGCGCATGAAGGCGTTCGTCTGCGCATCCCCGGGGCAGGCCTCGAGGGCGTGCTGGTTAACACCCATTTCTTGAGAGATGTGCGCCTGGGCAAATATAGCAACGGCGGCGACCCGGGCGAGCCGGCGCCCCCCCTCGGAAAGCGCGTGCTGGTGTTGGGCGGGGGAAACGTGGCGATAGACTGCGCTCGCAGCGCAGTACGCCTGGGCTGCGAAGTGCACCTGGCTTGTCTGGAAGGTCGGGATGCCATGCCGGCCCATGCCTGGGAAGTCGAGGCAGCCGAGAGCGAAGGCGTGATCGTGCATGCCGGGCGTACTTTCGAGCAGATCCTGGGGGATGAGCACGGTCACGTCACCGGGGTCGAGTGCATGCGGGTGGGCTCATTTCGCTTCGATGAAACCGGACGGCTGCAGGTTGAGAAAATCCCCGGCACCAATCACGCACTGGCCTGCGACACAGTCATCTTCTCGGTTGGGCAGCGCGCCGGCCTGGCGTTTATCCCTTCGGATGCCGGTGTTGGCATCACGGAGCGGCAGACGATTGCCATCAACCCCAATACCCTGGCAGCTACCCGACCGGGTGTGTTTGCCGCCGGCGACAGCGTGTCCGGCACCTCTTTCGTCATCGAAGCGGTCAACAGCGGTCACCAGGCTGCCGAGTCCATCATGCGCTACCTGCACGCGCAGCCGTTGGAGCCAGCCCCTAAGCCCAAACTGCCTGTGGTTCACCTGACTCGCCAGGAAATAGACGAGCGTTTGCAGAGCGGCGAGATCCACATTCAACCCCGCATATCCATGCCCGAGCTGCCGGTTTCCCAGCGCATCGACAACTTCCAGGAAGTGGAAGGCGGCTATGACGACGCCAGCGCCCAGGCCGAAGCAGCGCGCTGCCTGGCCTGCGGTATCTGCTCGGAGTGTATGAGCTGCGTCTTTGCCTGCGGGCGGGATGCCATTGACCACAATGACGTCGAACGGACGGAAACCCTGCAGGTGGGAGCGATCATCCTGGCGCCCGGATACCAGGTGTACCGCTCCTACCTCTCCCAGGAATACGGCCTGGGACGTTTCCCCAACGTAGTCACCTCCTTGCAGTTCGAACGCCTGCTCTCCGCTTCCGGTCCAACCAGTGGGCACCTGCAGCGTCCTTCTGATAAGGCAACACCGAAGCGCATCGCTTTCTTGCAGTGTGTGGGTTCGCGCGATCAACAGCACGATTACTGTTCAGCGGTGTGCTGCATGTACGCCACCAAAGAAGCCATGATTGCCAAAGAACACTACCCCGAGCTGGAGATCCAGGTATTCATGATGGATATGCGCGCATTTTCGAAGAGCTACCAGAGCTACTTCGATCGCGCCCGCCAGCGCTACGGGGTAGAGTTCACCCGCTGCCGGATCAGCTCCCTGTACGAAGATCCAAATGCTCACGACCTGATCGTGAACTTCCAGGATCAAGATCAGATGCGCCAGCAATCGCGCTTTGACCTGGTGGTGCTTTCGGTAGGCATGGAGATCTCCGCCTCCGTAAAGGAACTCGGACGGCGCCTGGGCATCGAATTGGATGAATATGGCTTCTGCCATACGGTACAGTTCAATCCGCTTGAAACCACTCGCCCCGGTATTTATGCAGTTGGACCATTCCGGGAACCCAAAGATATTCCCGAATCGGTCGTAGAGGCCAGCGGGGCAGCCGCGGCAGCTGCAGTCCATTTGAGTGAGGCGCGCTACAGCCTGACCGTGCAAAAAACTTTCCCACCCGAACGCGATGTAAGCCAGGGACCGCCGCGCATCGGAGTCTTCGTTTGCCACTGCGGTTCGAACATCGCCGGCTATCTCGACGTACCAGGGGTTACCGGTGATGCCAGCCATCTGCCCGGGGTGGTGCACGCCGAATCGAATTTATATACCTGCTCCCAGGATAGTATTCGCCACATCAGTGAAGTGATCCTGGAGAAGGACCTGAACCGGGTGGTGGTTGCGAGCTGCACACCCCTCACACACGAACCGCTTTTCCGGGATAGTTTGCGTTCTGCCGGCTTAAACCCTTACCTTTTTGAAATGGCCAATATCCGCAATCATTGTTCCTGGGTACATTCCCATGATCACGCGGCTGCCACCGAGAAGGCACGCCAGTTGGTGCAGATGGCTGTGGCAAAAGCGGCCCGGCTCGAGCCGCTGCACACGCTGGATTTTCAGGTAGAAAAGGCAGCCCTGGTGGTCGGTGGTGGTATATCCGGCTTGACCGCCGCGCTTTCCCTGGCAGATCAGGGATTTCCGGTACATCTGGTTGAGATCGAATCACAGTTGGGCGGCAATTTACGCAAGGTATTCGTGCCCGCATACCCGCATCTGACCCACCCGGGTGAAAACGAAATTGGAGGTATCTCCACACAGCAGGACCCCCAGCAGTACCTCGAGCGGCTCATCCAGATGGTGCTCAGCCACCCGCTCATTTCCCTGCACCTCAACAGTAAGGTGGAGAGCACGCAAGGATTCAAGGGAAAATTCAGCACCACCATCCAGACCGCCGGCGGTGCTCAGCTGTCCATCAAGCACGGAGCGACCATTCTGGCGACCGGCGCCCAGGAATACCGGGGAAGTGAGTACGGCTACGGCTCTCACCCGAACATCCTGACCCAGCAGGACTTCGAAGCCTTGTTTGTGGGTCAGCCGGAAAGGATCGAGCAGCTCCGGTCGCTGGTCATGATCCAGTGTGTGGGTCCGGCTGAGCGTAGTAAATCTGCAGGATCGGGCGACCCAACCAGCATGCCATGCAGCCGCATCTGCTGCACCGTGGCGCTCAAGAATGCCATTGCGCTGAAGGAGCGCAACCCGGGTGCGCAAATCGTGATTCTGTATAAAGACTTGCGCGTATACGGAAAGAAAGAAGCACTTTACACGGCTGCCCGCCAGCGAGGTGTGATATTTGCCCGCTACGACGACAGCCATCCCCCTGTCGTCGAGAGCAGTGGAGATACACTTGCGGTGCGAGCCTGGGAGATGTCCCTTGGCACGCACTTGCTGATCAAACCAGACCTGATCGTGCTCAGCATGCCGGTCGTACCCCCTCCCGGTGCACACCAGCTTTCTACAATGTTCAAAGTAGCCATCGACGCGGATGGCTTTTTCCAGGAAGCGCATGTCAAGCTGCGCCCGGTCGATTTCAGCACCGAGGGCATCTTTATGGCTGGCATGGCGCACTATCCTAAACTATTGGATGAAAGTGTCATCCAGGCGCAGGCTGCAGCATCGCGCGCGGCACGCGTGCTTTCCCAGGAGACCTTGCCAGCCGGCGGGCGAGTCGCCGTGGTACAGGCAGACAAATGCACCGGCTGCCTGACTTGTGTGCGCCTGTGTCCATTTCACGCTCCGCAAATGCGCTCCGACCTGACCGGTGTGGGTGGTATTGCCGGAGCCGCGATGATTGAGCCTGCCATATGTCAGGGATGTGGGAGCTGCGCTGCCGAGTGCCCGGCGCGCGCCATCCAACTCATGCACTACACCGACGTGCAGATGGGCGCCAAAATCGAAGCGTTGTTAAGTCCGGGCTTCGCTTTTGTGCAGCTTGATCAGGTTTACGTACCGGGAGATCAAACGTGGACGAGCACATAGATAAGCTCCAGGATACAGCCGAACAGTGGCAGCAGCAGATTGTCGCTTACGCATGTGAACACTGTGCCTACGCTGCCGCCGATCTTGCGGGCAGCCTGCGCATGCAGTATCCGCCTGCCATCAAGATCGTGCAGCTGCCTTGCTCCGGCAAAATGGATGTGCTGATGGTGCTGCAAGCTTTCGAGCAGGGTGTTGATGGGGTGATGGTAGCCGGCTGAATGCCCGGAGACTGCCATTACCTGGAAGGTAATGTAAACGCCAAACGAAGAGTAGAAAGGGTCAAGTATCTCCTGGAGCAGGTCGGGCTGGAGCCAGAACGGGTGCGCTTTTACAACCTGTCATCTGCGATGGGCAGCCAGTTTGCCGATAAAGCCAAAGACATGGCTCAGCACATCCAGGAGCTTGGCCCGAACCGTTTGAAGAATTTGCCATGATGGCCTGACTCAGGTTGGAACGTGAGAGTACTCATAACGGAGGTAAACCAATGATTGTCGCCGAACAAAAAAACCTGCAGGAGATCAAGAATCTGATAACCGGTGCACAGAATGTGCTTGTGGTAGGCTGCGGCACCTGTGTCACCGTGTGTTTTGCTGGCGGAGAGAGGGAAGCTGCCATTCTGGCGTCATCGCTGCGCATGGCTACCCGGTTGGATGGAAAACCACAGGATGTCCAGCACGAAACCGTCCAGCGGCAGTGTGAATGGGAATACCTGGACCAGATCGCCGGGCAGGTGCAGCAAGCCGATGTGGTGCTCTCTCTGGGCTGCGGTATCGGCGTACAGGCAATTGCAGAACACTTTCCCGAAAAGTGGGTGGTTCCCGGGTTGAACACCACCTTCCTGGGTTTGCCCAGCGAGCAAGGCGTGTGGGCGGAGCGCTGTGCAGCCTGCGGCGACTGTATTCTGGGGCTTACCGGCGGCATCTGCCCAATTGCACGCTGCTCCAAATCCCTACTGAACGGTCCATGCGGCGGTTCGGAGGATGGTCATTGTGAAATCAGTCCGGACACTCCCTGTGCATGGCAGTTGATCTACGACCGCCTGAAGAGCATGGACAAGCTGCACCTGCTGATGGAAATCCAGCCACCCAAGAATTGGCGCACATCCCGCGATGGCGGCCCGCGCAAGATCATTCGTGAGGATCTGCGCCTGCCGGCGAAGGAAGAGTAGACCATGAGCGAACAAGCATCCCTGGCACAAAAAGAACACACCAATGGCTACCAGTCAGGCTCCAACCTGGAGCGCGTACTGCGAGCAGGTCATTTTGCTGTCACCGCCGAGCTTGGCCCGCCGCAAAGCGCAGACTCTCAGATCATTCGCCAAAAGGCAGCCTTACTACGCGGCTACTGTGATGCCGTCAACATCACCGACAACCAGACCGCCATCGTGCGTATGTCCAGCATCGGTGCGGCTGCGATCGTTCTGCAAGAGGGACTGGAACCGGTGATTCAGATGACCTGCCGCGATCGCAACCGGCTGGCAATGCAGAGCGACCTGCTGGGAGCATATGCCCTGGGTTTGCGAAATCTGCTTTGTCTGACGGGCGATCACCAGAGTTTTGGCAACCATCCGCAGGCAAAAAATGTTTTCGATATGGATTCGATCCAGATGATCCATATGGTTGCTGCCATGCGTGATGAGCGCGTCTTCGAGTGCGGCGACGCCATGAAAGGTGGGGAGCCGCGTTTCTTCATCGGCGCTGCGGCGGCGCCTTTCGCCGGTCCGGTGGAGTTTCGCCCCTACCGCCTGGGTAAGAAAGTGAAAGCCGGGGCGAGCTTCATCCAAACCCAGCTGGTTTATGATCTCGATGCTTTTTCCCAATTCATGGATAAAGTGCGTGCTTTAGGATTGCACGAGCAGACTTATATCCTGGCAGGTGTCGGCCCGCTCAAAAGCCCAGGGATGGCGCGCTACATGCAGCAGCAGGTCCCCGGCATTTTGGTGCCCGATGCGCTGATCGAACGCATGGATGCCGCGGGAGCGCCGTGGGCTGGGAAGAAAAAGGAAGAATTGACCAAAGAAGATAAGAAGGCCCGCTCAACCGCCTGGCAGCAGGAAGGCATCCAGGTCTGCATCGAGCTAATCCAGAAGCTGCGCCAGATCAAGGGCGTTGCCGGTGTGCATATCATGGCGATCGAGTGGGAAGATGCAGTCAAGCCGATCGTCGAAGGCGCTGGTCTCTACCCGCGACCGCAGATGAGCTGAATGGAAGGCGGACCCATGATGGAGAAACCACCCACAGAACAATCCATCGCGATTGACGGCTCGCTGGCGCGCGCCATCCAGGAGACTTTGGGGCAAAACGTCTACCTCTGCTACCAGTGTATTAAGTGCTCGGCAGGCTGCCCCTTATCCGAATATTTCGACTGGCAGCCAAACCAGATTATGCGCGCAGTGCAGCTTGGGGAAGAGGAGATTGCCTTCAAAGCGCAAACCCCGTGGCTGTGCGCTTCATGCCAGACCTGCAGCACCCGCTGCCCGCAGGGGTTGGACATTGCCGCCATCATGGATTATCTGACCAGAGAATCCCTGGCGCAGGGCTACGCACCACCCGTCTCCGAGGTCAAAATCTTTAATGAAGCCTTTATGCGCGAGCTGCGGCTGTGGGGGCGCTCCTACGAGTTGGGTTTGCTGGCAGAGATGAAAATTCGCACCGGTGATTTGTTCAGCGACCTTGACCTTGGCATGCACATGCTGCAAAAGGGTAAGATGCCCTTCCTGCCGCATTACGCCCGCCCGCCGCGCAAGGTAAAGCGCCTGCCGGAAGCAGCTGACTCGGTAGCGTATTATCCGGGCTGCTCTTTACATTCAACCTCACCCGAGTTCGACCATTCCACCCGCGCTATTTGTGAAGCGTTAGACATTCGTTTGGTCGAGCCGGATGGATGGATTTGCTGCGGCAGCAGCGCCGCTCACCGCACCGATCCAGAAGCCGCCCTGCGCCTGCCCATGGAGAATCTCAGCCTGATCGAACAGAGCGGTTTTCGTGAAGTTACCATGCCCTGCGCGGCCTGCTTCAACCGCCACAAAGCCGCTCAGCACGAAATTCGCTTGCACGAACACAGCCGCAGGCAAGTCGCCAAAACGACCGGCTACCGCTACCAGGATCAGGTGCAGGTAAATACACTAGCCGACACCCTGTTGGAGCGCGCCGGAAAAGAGAAGATCGCCGCTCGCGTCACCCAGCCGCTTCAGGGTCTGAAGGTGGTCACCTACTATGGCTGCTTGTTGACTCGCCCGCCGCAGGTGACTGAGGCCGAGCAGCCCGAGAATCCCATCGAGCTGGACGAAATCGTGCGTGCCCTGGGAGCTGAAGTGCGCGATTGGTCCTATAAAACCACCTGCTGCGGCGCAACGCATTCATTAACCCGCCCGGATATTGTCCTCAAGTTGAGCGGCTCGCTGATCGAACACGCGCGCCAGGCAGGGGCAGATTTGATCGTGGTTGCCTGCCCGCTGTGCCACACCAACCTGGATGCGCGCCAGTTCCAAATGACAACCCAGGCAGAAACCCCGCCCGCACCGATGCCGGTGCTGTACTTCACCCAGCTGATGGCGCTCGCCTTTGGCTTGCCGCAAAAAGCTGCTGCGCTGCAAAAGAACATGGTAGATCCCTGGCCGGTGCTTGAAGCCAGAGGTATCCACCGTTCTTGAGCCAGTTGTTTCTCCTTTGGGAGGTGAAGGTGGTGAGATGGAAAACCTGACACAACCCCCCACTGTGACAGATCCGTCCGAATTCCTGGATGATGTTCTGGGACGGATCTGGAATATGATTAGCTGCACCTTTGATTCTGGCGGCTGCCTGCCGGATGTCAAGACGCTTTTCGCCGACGTTGATCTCTCCAAGCCTTTCCAGGCAGCCAAAATCGTGCTGGCTCATATGCTGCTGGATGCGATGGAAAACGTGTCGCGTTTTTCCCCCTGGTACACTCGCCCGGCACGCGCCTTTGGCTTGATATCCATGCTCGACCCATATGACGGCAAGAAGCGCTGGATGCTGGCTTCCGAAGCAATCCTGAAATGGTCGAATCCTCTGGATCGTCTGACAAAAGCCATTGACCGGAACTACTCGCTCATCCGCGCCATGCTGCTGGTAGAGGATTTTCTGGAACACGCCGAGGCCGGAGAGCCCTGGCTGCTGGCAAGCTGCGCCTGCACCCCACCCCGCTCTATCCAGGTCACCCCCTCGATCATGCAAGAAGGAAAGATTATCTGCGATACTTGCTT
>JBGSTO010000479.1:0-18540 GCA_041736465.1 Anaerolineales bacterium
CTGCCCCGGCAGCGGCGCCGGCAGCGGATTGAACAGCAGCGGCACCGGCAGGCTCAACGCGGCCGGCAGATCGGTGCGCAGCTCACCACCGGCTGCAAACTCCAGCGCCATCACCCCTCCCCCAAGGTCCACCTGGGTCGAGATCACTTCGCTCCCGTGGATACCATCCCGGGTGGGGCGCACGATCTCGCTCATATCCAGCCAGATACCCTCGAAACCCTCCCCGGCAAATTTGCCGCCGTACCCTGCGCCGGAGATGGGGATGCGCCCGGTTTCGGCCATGTACCAGGTCTGGGTGACGATCTCGGCGGTCCAATACGCATCGCCGCGCTGGGCGGAACCCATAAATACCGGATGCCCGTACTTGACATAGGCGTCCCCCTCCTCCAGGTGAAAGTGGGCCGGGTAGCCGCCCTGGGGTGCAGGCGCGGGGCGTGTGGCGATGTGATAGCGAGAGCGAGAACGAGAAAGCATTCCAACCTCCAGGAATACAAACAACCCGGGCCAGGCTCGCCAGGTCTGCGCCGGGATACCCTTAAATAAAACAGGCACGCATGGGCGCGCCCTTTCAGTTTAATAAGATCAATGTGGGCCGCCCCTCCTCCAGTCAGGGTTCACCGCGCGGCGCAGCGCCGCTGGCGGCCAATACGGATCGTTTTGTCGGCGGGTTGCCGCGCCGGTTTGTCGATCCGCGCTCAGGAGGGGCAAATTCAGGATATGGCGATCCCGGGAGGCATCCGCTGATCTTTCGATTTTCTCCCGGACAGACCGGGATTAGTCCTGCCTTGCGGCAGGAAACCTCCACCTCGTCACCCAGGCAGTTTGCCTGGGCCTTGCGCTAAGATTTGCCTGCTATTCGGTTGTTTATTGATGGGCAATTCTACCTCACCGCGAGCGAAACCGTCAAGGAAAAGACTGGCTGCTCCAGGCGGGTGCGGCCCGCCTGGAGCAGCCAGTTGCTTTATTCTGCAAACACCTCAGCCGTCTGACCGGCTTTGTGACCGTTCGGGCTGGGCGCCTCATCTTCCCGGCGGAACTGGCTCATATACAGGTTGTAATAAAAGCCTTTCTTTGCCAGCAGCTCCTCGTGCCGCCCGCGCTCCACGATGCGGCCCTGGTCGAGCACCAGCACCTGGTCCGCAGAGCGAATGGTGCTCAGGCGGTGAGCGATGACGAAGCTGGTGCGCCCGTGCAGCAGTTTCTCCAGTGCTTTCTGAATCAGGCGCTCGGTGCGCGTGTCCACGCTGGAGGTGGCCTCATCCAGGATCAGGATGCGCGGGTCTGCCAGCGCGGCGCGAGCAATTGCCAGCAGCTGGCGCTGGCCCTGGCTCAGACCACTGCCGCGCTCCCCCAGCACGGTCTGGTAGCCATCCGGCAGGCTTTCGACAAAAGTATCCGCGTGCGCCAGCCGGGCGGCGGCGACGACTTCCTCGTCGCTGGCATCCGGGCGTCCAAAGCGGATATTTTCCATTACCGAGGCGCCAAACAAGAAGTTGTCCTGCAGCACAATGCCGATCTGCTTGCGCAGCGACTCGATCTGTACGTAGCGCACGTCAATTCCATCGATCAATACTGCGCCGCCGGTGACATCGTAAAATCGCGGGATCAGGTTGATCAATGTCGTCTTGCCGGCGCCTGTGGGACCGACGATGGCAATCATTTGGCCCGGCTGGGCAGTAAAGGTCACGCCATCCAGCACCGGCTCGCCGGCTTTATACGCCGCCGAAGCGCTGCGGAACTCGACTTCGCCGTTGATTTCTGGCATCGGTCTGGCAGAAGGGCTTTCCTGGATGGCTGGCTCGACGTCCAGCAGGTTGAAGATGCGTTCGCCGCCGGCGATGGCAGACTGCAAGTTGGTCCACAGCACGGCGATTTGTTGAATCGGCTGGTTGAAGCGCTGCACGTAGCCCAGGAAGGTGATCACTAATCCTAACGACACGCTGGTGCCCAGCAGCGATTGCCCGCGCAGCAGTACCAACCCGCCTGCAACGGTGACGATCGCCAGAGCCAGGTAGCCCAATGCTTCCAGGGTGGGCGCCAGGGCGCTGGTGAAGGCGACGGCGCGAATATTGGCATCCCGGTTGGCCGCGTTGGTAATGCGGAAATTCTCAATGTTCTCTTCGGCCCGGTTGAAGGCCTGTACCTCGCGCACTGCGGAAATGCTCTCCTGCAGCTCGGCATTGACGCTGCCCATCTCTACCCGGGTGCGCCGGAAGGCTTTACGCGCCTGGCCCGAAAACCACACCGTCGCAACTGCCATGACCGGCACCACCACCAGGCTGAGCAGGCCAAATGCCAGGCTGCGCGCCAGCATGTTGTAGCCAATCCAAAAGAGCAGCAGCAAGCCGCCCAACACATTCACCAGGGCGAAGCTGAGCGCCTGCTGGATGGTTTCCGAGTCGTTGGTGATGCGGCTCATCAAGTCGCCGGCTTCATTCTCGGCGTAGTAGCCCAGGTGCAGGCGGTGCAGGTGCTGGAAGACATCCATGCGCAGCGTGCGCAGCACGTGCTGCCCGGCCCAGGTCATCGAGAAAAAGGTCAGCCCGGTCAGGATTGCCCCGCCCAGGTACAGGCCGACCACGATCAAGATCAGGCGTCCCAGCCCCGCCAGGCGGTCTTCGCTGCTCATTTGGGCCGCGTCCGCGGTTGGCGCAGGAAAGCCGCCCGCGGTCAGTGCGGCGCGCATCGCAGTCTGCGTAAAGCCTTTTGCCGGGTAGCCCTCGGATAACCAGCAGCTTGTCACGACGTCGCCGCCCGCAGCATTTCCGGATGCCAGCGTGCCGGGCAGTGCGCTGCCTGCAGAAGCTGGCGCCAGGTAGCAGTCCACCGCCTGTCCGATCAGGTCGGGCGAAGTCACCTGCGCCCAGGTCGAGGCGATTACCAGCAGCGCCACCAGTGCCAGCAGCAGCCAGTAAGGGCGGAAATAGGCCCCAAAACGTCCCAGGGTTTCACCCAGGCGGCGGGGTTTGATTGTCTCTTGACTCATGATACGGCGCAGGCCGTCGGGTCCACCAAACATAAGCTCACTCCATACGCGAAATCATTATTGGTTCGGGTGTACTTCCGGGCTGGCTTTCAGCCCGCCAGGCCTTCTCGCTGCGGAGCAGCATCTTCCATCAACTGAGAGTTGTAGATCTCGGCGTAGATGGGGCTCTCCTCGAGCAGCTCGCGGTGCGTACCTTGCGCCACCACGCGCCCTTTTTCCAGCACCAGGATCAGGTCGGCATTCATCACCGTGCTGATGCGCTGGGCAATCACAAAGCTGGTACGCCCTTGCATCAACCGGTCAAGAGCCTGCTGGATTTGCGCCTCGGTTGCCAGGTCGACGCTGGATGTCGAATCGTCCAGGATCAAGATATGCGGGTCCAGCAGTAAAGCGCGGGCGATGGCAATGCGCTGTTTCTGCCCGCCGCTCAGGGTTGTGCCGCGCTCGCCGACCGGCGTGTCATAGCCCTGCGGGAAGGACATGATGAAATCATGCGCTGCGGCTGCCTGTGCGGCGGCTTCGATCTCTTCCTGGGTGGCATCAGACCGCCCAAATGCGATGTTCTCGCGAATCGTGCCGGCAAACAGGGTGGTCTCTTGCAAAACGATGCCGATTTGGGAGCGCAGCGAGCTGAGCGTCACCGAGCGCAGGTCGTGCCCGTCGATGCTGATGCTGCCTTCAGAGGGATCGTAGAAGCGCGGCAGCAGGTTGATGATCGTGGTCTTACCCGAACCGGTTGCCCCCAGCAAGGCGACCGTCTGCCCGGGCTGAGCTTCGAAGCTGACCTCTTTGAGCACCGCTTCGCCGCTGCTGAAGTAGCGAAAGGTGACTCCCTCGAAGCGCACCCGGCCCTCTACTGGCGGCAGCTCGAGGGCGTCCGCCCGGTCGGTCACATCGCTTCGTGCGTCCAGGATCTCGAAAATGCGCGTCGCTGAAGCAGAAGCCTGTCCAAGCTGTGTGATGATGAAGCCGAACTGCGCTACCGGGAAGAACAGGTAGATCAGGTACAGGCTGAACTCCTGCCACTCGCCCAGGGTCAGCGTGCCGCCAATGATCTGGCGCCCGCCGAAGTAAAGCACTGCCGCCTGCCCAAGATTGGCGATCAGGAATACGAAAGGAAACAGGAAGGAGAACAGGCGTGAAACCTCGATCTGCTGCTGCATCAGGTTGTCGGCTGAACGGCGAAACTTGGCCTGCTCCTGCGCCTCGCGCGTGAAGGCCTGCACCACTTTGATGCCTGCCAGGTTCTCCTGCAGGATGGTGTTCAGGGCAGAAAGCTTCATCTGCACTTTGGCAAACAGTGGCTGGCTGATGATGCCAAAGATGAGAAAGACAACAAATGCCACCGGCAGGATGGGCAGCGCCACAAACGCCAGGCGCAGGTTGGTGGTAAACAGGATCAGCAGCACCCCGACGATCAACCCCAGCGCGCCCACCAGCTGCAGCAGCGCCTGACCGATGAATAGGCGCACCTTCTCCACATCATCCGTAGCGCGCACCATTAGCTGCCCGGTCTGGTTGCGGTCGTGGTAAGAGAATGACAGGCGCTGGATCTTGGCGAACAGATCGTTGCGCAAATCGAAAGCCACGGTCTGCGAGTTGCGTTCAGCCCAGTAGGCTTGCAGGAAGGCAAAAACGCCGCGCAGCGCAGCAAAGATCACGATGGCAATGCCGGCAGTCACCAGCGCCTGGGGGGCATTGGCCTGGTCTGCAGACAGCTTCGCAGTCAGCTGCTCCAGCGTCCAGGTTTCTGGCAGACCGAAGGCCTGCAGGATCCCCGGCAGAGTTTGCGGCAGAAAAGCCGCCGGGATTTCTTTCAGGCGGGGGAGCAGGTTCTGAGCCAGCACACCCTGGGTGACGGCATCGATGATATTGCGCACCAAGCGCGGCACCGCCAGCTGCGACAGCGTGGCGATGATCAAGAACAGGTAGGGCATAGCCGCCTCTCGCCGGTAGCGGGAGAGGTAGCGCAGGGCGCGGCCGAGCGCGCCGCGCGCGGCCGGAGGACGAGAATTCATAGCACTTTGGCGCATCAAACTGGTAGCTCCTCGATGATCAGTATCATTCCCGAGCCGGGCTCAGCCCTGGGCCGCGGGATAAACCTCTTGCTCCCGAGCTGCGCAGGTGAGCAGCTCGAGCGCTTCTACGATCAATGCCTGTTCTTCAGGCGTCAGCGCGTGGGTCAGGCTTTCCATCCAACTACGCCGGGCAGCAATGCCTTCAGCGACCAGCCGGCGTCCGGCTGGGCTTACGCTGATACGCTTGTTGCGCCGGTCGCCGGGATCTTCGCTGCGCTCCAACAGCCCCTGCTGCACCAGGCGCTCGATCATCTGGCTGGCAGCCGCAGACGACACCCCCAGATGTTCGCCCAGATCAGAGACGCCGCACGCCCCGCCGTGATACAGGCGCATCAGCGCGCCAAGCTGGCTCATCGAAAGCCCCTCCCGGCGGGTAAACTGCACCATGTCGTGCATCGAACGGCGCATAAGCAGCTCCGACCATTCATTTAGAACCTGGGTAAACTGGACGTTATCAGTCATAGTTAAGCGCCTTAATTAGTTAATCGGACTTAAATTTACACCGGTCTTCGATTTCTGTCAATTTGTTCTAGGTGAATGTTTGCTTAGAAAAACCAGGGGGCGCCAATATCAGCGGATAACCTGTGAAAACTGCCTGCCAGGGAACAGGCTTTGTTATAATTTATGCGATCCTTAGGCGACCCATCGAGCGATGCGTGAACTATTCGACCCAAGATGACCATGCCCTGATGCACCTGGTTGCCCGGGCTGAAGAAGCTGCCCTGGGTGAACTGTACGACCGCTACGGCAGGCTGGTGTACAGTATGGCGCTCAACAGCACCGGCGATGCTGCCCTGGCGGAAGAGATCACCCAGGATGTTTTTTTACGCGTGTGGGATAAAGCCAGCACCTACCAGGCCGAACAAGGCAAAGTGCTGACCTGGATCACCAGCATCACCCGCTACCGCGCCATCGATATGCTGCGGCGGCGCAGCGCCCGCCCGGAAAGCGTGCAGCCGGGCTGGTCGGGTGACGAGACAAGCGACGAAGACCCGCCAGACATGATCGCCTCCGAGAACGTCGAGGATCAGGTAGATCTGGCGCACCAACAGCGCACCATACGCCGCGCTCTGGCGCAGCTGCCGCAGGACCAGCAGAGAGCCCTGGCAATGGCCTTCTTCCTGGGATACTCTCACAGTGAGATCGCCCGGGAGCTGGGCGAGCCGCTGGGCACCGTTAAAACGCGCATCCGCCTGGGCATGCAGAAACTGCGCCTGCTGCTGTCAGTTGAATGATTTTGACATCCAAATGACACATTTCTTCGTATCTATCGTCGCTTAGAGGTATCACGAATGACCGATGCTCACGTCTTAGATTTAATACCTGCTTACGCGCTCAATATCCTTGAGTTCGAGGAAGCGCGCCAGGTAGCCGCTCACCTGTCTGTGTGTGCAGCCTGCACGTCTGAGCTGCAGGCCTACCGCCGCGTAGCCGAGCAGCTCCCAATGGCTGCGCCCGGCGCCAACCCGCCGGCGCGCTTGAAATCCAGCATCCTGAGCCAGCTGCCCAGGCAGCAGGAAGCGGCTGCGGCTGCCAGGCCGTCGCCGGTCCGCCTCCCTGCACCGAAGCGCACCTGGTGGCAAGCGCTGCTGCACGGGCTGCCGGCGCTCTCGCCAGCATGGGGCGTCGCCAGCCTGGCGTTGATCCTGGTTTTGGGCGCTAGCAACCTGTTCTTGTGGCAGCGTATCGACCAGCTCAGCCAACCCGGCGAAAGCCACTTCATCACCGTGCATCTGCAAGGCGCCGGAGCTTCTCCCGCTGCTGTCGGCTTGCTGGTGATGGACGAGCAGGGCAACGCCGGCACCCTGGTCGTTGACGGGCTGCCTTCATTGGAGCCTTCTAAAACCTACCAGCTTTGGCTGATCCACAACGGCGAACGCACCAACGGCGGGATATTCAGCGTGGACGCGCAGGGATACGGCTCGCTGTGGGTCTCATCCAATATACCTCTGACCACCTTCGACTCTTTCGGCGTCACCATCGAACCGGCAGGCGGCAGTCCCGGCCCTAGCGGCGAGAAGGTGCTGGGCGGAGAGCTTTAAATCCACTCCATTGAACCAGGCTTAAAACCAAAGCCCCCAGGTGAAATTACCCTGGGGACCTTAGTCGGCGTGGTGGGCGCGGAGGGGCTCGAACCCCCGACCTCACGGATGTGAACCGTGCGCTCTAACCGGCTGAGCTACGCGCCCGTTTGCATGGTGATCGGAAAAAGATTATACCCGCTTGAGGGCAAGTGTGCAAGACAATTTAACCTGCAAGTTCATCCCCGAAAACAGGCATTACCGCTTGGCATGCAACTGAAATTTCACTATAATCATTATAGAAGTTTACCACCCCAGAAATGGAAGTCAGGCGGCGTTCCGCCTGCTGAAACGGGTTGAGCCGATGAACACTTTTTCCAGTATGCGCTCGCGATTGATCCTGTTCGTTCTGCTGGCAGCCACGCCTGCGCTGCTCCTCACCCTTTACAGCGGCCTGGAGCAGCGCCGCCAGGCGGCAGAGGCAGCCAAAATCGACGCCCAGCGCCTGGTGCGCCTGGCAGCCGACAGCCAGGGGTTGCTGATCGAAAACACGCGCGGCTTCATCATCGCCATGTCGCACCTCCTGGCGCCAGCCGACAAAGAGCTGTCCCGCTGCTCAGAGACCTTCTCGCACATGCTGGACCTGCATTTCCCTTACTACGGCTCCTTTTACGTTGCCGACCTGAAAGGGAATGTGCTCTGCAGCATGCCCAGCGGCGACCTGCCGCTGGACCTGTGGGGCTGCGAGCATTACCAGCAGATGATCAAATCCACAGATTTTGTGATCAGCGAATACCACCTGTGCCGCAACAGCGGCGAACCGGTCATCTCGATGGGCTACCCGGTGCGCGGCGCCGATGAGCAGATCATGGGGGTGATCAACATCAGCCTGGATCTGAACTGGTTGAACGAGCTGGCAGCCCAGTCCAACATGCCGGCAGGCTCGACGCTGACCCTGATTGATCGCGACGGGGTTATCCTGGTGCACTACCCCGATACCGACAAGTGGCGCGGCCAGGTGATGCCGCCCGAGTCCATCGCCCCAACCATCCTGGCACAAAAAGAAGGCACCGCCGAGGGCCCGGGCACCGACGGCGTCCAACGCCTGCATGCCTTCATGCCGCTGCACGGCAGTGAAGAAGGGGTATTTATGAGTATCGGCATCCCCACCGAAACCGCCTATGCCGAGGCCAACCGCGCCCTGGGGCGCAACCTGGCGCTGCTCATCCTGGTCACCGTCCTGGCGCTGATCGCCGCCTGGGTGCTGGGCGACGTCTTCTTCATGCGCCAGACGCAGTCCCTGGTGCACACCACGCAGCGCCTGGCCAGCGGCGATCTGGCGGCGCGCAGCGAAATCTCCTACGACGCCGGCGAGCTGGGGCTGCTGGCCCAATCCTTCGACCACATGGCCGAGTCGCTCTCGCGCCGCGAGGCCGAGCGTGACCAGGCCGAGGAGGCCATGCGCGCCTATGCGTCCGAATTGGAGCGCAGCAACCGCGACCTGCAGGACTTCGCCAACATCGCCTCGCACGATCTGCAAGAACCGCTGCGCAAGATCCAGACCTTCGGCGAGATTTTGGATCTGCGCTACGCGCCGGTGCTGGATGAACGCGGCCGCGATTATCTGGACCGCATGCGGCTGGCAGCCCGGCGCATGCAGCAGCTCATCCTGGACCTGCTCACCTACTCACGCATCGAAACCAAAGGGCGCCCGTTCGAGCGCGTGAACCTGGCAGATATCGTCCAGCAGGTGCTGCTCGATCTGGACCTGCAGATCGAGCAGAGCAAGGCCAATATCGAAGTGGGCGACCTGCCAGTGATCGAAGCCGACCCAGGCCAGATGCAGCAGCTGCTCTCCAATCTGATCAGCAATGCGCTCAAGTTCCAGCCCCAGAACGGCAGGCCGTTCATTAAAGTAACCGGTAATTGCCTGCCTGCCGGGCAATCCGGTCGCGGGCGCAGCAAGAAACCGGCGGAGCGCATCCAGGTCTGCGTGAGCGATAACGGCATCGGCTTCGAGGAGAAATATTTAGATCGCATCTTTCAACCTTTCCAGCGCCTGCATGACCGCGAATCCTACCAGGGCACCGGTATGGGATTGGCCATCTGCCGCAAGATCGTCGAGCGGCACGGTGGCGCCATCAGCGCCCGCAGCAAACCCGGTTCAGGCACTACCTTTGTGGTTGAATTACCGGTGAAACAATCGCCGGAGGAGAAGGTGGACGAACATGAAATCGATCAATATCCTGTTGGCTGAAGACGACGCCGATGATCGCTACCTGATCAACGAGGCGCTGGACGAGAGCGGTGTGCACTGCCAGCTTTTCATCGTGGAGGACGGCAACGAGTTGCTGGATTACCTGCACCGGCGCGGTAAATATCAAGATGAGCAGGAATGGCCCCGGCCTTCGCTGATCCTATTAGACCTGAATATGCCGCGGCTGGACGGCCGCGAAGCCCTGGCACTGATCAAGGCCAACCCAAAGCTGCGCGGCATCCCCATCGTGGTATTAACCACCTCACAGGCGGAAGAAGATGTGCTGCGCACCTACGAGCTAGGGGTCAGCGGCTTCATCACCAAACCGGTCACCTTTACCGGTCTGCGCGAAACCATGGAAGCCCTGGGGAAATACTGGCTGCAAACCGTTGAGCTGCCCAACCGGCAGGAGCGCAGCGAAGAAGGCTAAAAAGATAATCCACGCTAAGGATTGGCTTTCACTTGGGTGCGGCTACGCGCTGCGCGCCGCCGAGCCGCCCGTGTACATATAGCAGCACACGCCGGTCTGCACCGCCCGGCTGAGCGCCTTTTCTGCCCGTTCCATCAACTCCTCGGGCCGGCTGCCATCCCAGGGATAGGCGCTGATACCGATATGCGCCGCAAGCGCCACCTCCTGCTCCCTCAAAGTGAACGGCTGCAGCACAGAGGTGTGCACTTTTTTCGAGACACTCAACGCATCGCGGGGCGCATTCAGCGATTCCAGGATGATCGCAAACTGGTTCTGGTCGAAGCGCGTCACCGTGTCGCTGTGGCGCAGCGCGGCGACCACCCGCTGCGCGGTCCACTGGTAGATTTGATTGATTTCATCCGGCGCCAGGCCGGCGGTATTGCCCAGCTCGATCTCCAGCAGCATGATCGCCGCCTGCTGCTGGTAGCGCTGGGCGCGGGCCAGCATATGCCCAAGCCGGTCCCAGAAAATCGTGCGTCCCGGAAGCTGGGTGACCGGATCGTGCACATACACCACTTTGAGTGAGCCGGTGGGGGTGCGCCGGTAGAGCACCTCGATGCCCGCCTGTCCGGCCTCCTCCGCCGTCTCGCTGCGGGTCAGGCGCTGGAAGTTGCGCACCAAGGGGTGGATGGTGTAAACGCCCGGCGCGCCCTGGGTCAGCCAGAAACGCTCCGCCAGGTCCGATAGATCTTGCAGCCCAATGCCGACCTGCTGGCGCGCCATTTCGACGCTGAATTCGCCCGGAAATATTTTAAGCGCGCCGAAAATTGCTCGCAGATTTTCAGGCAGCATCAACCAGCTTGACTCCAGAGCGGCCTGCATGCTGCGATGCTGCGCCGGAAAATCCTCCAGATTGGTCTCCAGCACATCCAAACCATGCTGTATCTCGTCGAGCAGCCTATCCAGTGGGAAGTCGCGGGCGCGTGAAGCTGCCAGCTCCAGAGCCAGGGGCAGCCCGTCGACCAGGCGGCAGATTTCCACCACCTGGTCCAGCCGGTTGGGTGTGGGCGCGAACCCGGACCACGATTGCTGGGCGCGGTTCAGGAAAAGCTGCACCGCGGGGAAAGTCTGCGCCTCCGCCGCCTGGTCGCTGCCCGGGTATGCCAATCCTTGCAGCTCCAGCGTGCACACGCTGCGCGCCTGCACGCGCTGGCGCGAGACCATCAGCACGCGCACGCCAGATGCCAGCTGCACCAAACGGCTCAGCGGAGCGATATCCCCGCTGTAGTATTCAAAGCCATCCACCACCAGCAGGATTTTGAGCGGCTGGAGCATGCGGTAGAACTGGGTTTGCAGGTTTTGCCCTTCCTGCGAGGGCAGGCCGACAGCTTGCAAAATTGCCCTTTGCAGCTGCTGTTCGTTGTGCGGCTCGCGCAGCGAGATCAGCCAGGCGCCGTCGGCAAATCGCTCCAGGTTTTCGCGGGCCACCTGCTGGGCCAGGCGAGTCTTGCCCACCCCCGGCATGCCGGTCAGGGCAATCAGGCGGCACTTCGCATCCGCCAGGTAAGCTTCCAGGCGCTGTAGTTCCTCCTGCCGCCCAAAGAACGGGTTGAACTGTACGGGCAGGTTGGTCAGCTCCAGGTCGACGATCTGGTCGCTCAAATCCAGCACGATGCCGGCTTTGATGCGCTCGTACAAAGCCTGGGTATCGGTCGACGGATCCACGCCCAGCTCGTCTTTGAGCAGGCGCCGCAGGCTCTGGTACTGCTCGAGCGCTGCGCTGCGCTCGCCGCTGAGCGCCATCAGGCTCATCAACTGCCGGTGAGCGGCCTCCTCCAGCGGAGCCAGGTTGGCATAGCGCCAGGCATAGCGGTAGGCCTGTTCGACATCGCCCTGGCGCTGGTAGTAATCGCTCATGCTGCGCAGCGCCTGCAGCAGATAGCGGAAGTACTGCTCACGTTGGAAGATGACCCATTCCTGAAAGCTGTGCGAGTCGTCCAGGGCGATATCTTCCAGGAAATCGCCGCGGTACAAATCGATCGCCGCCTGCCAGCGCCCGGCGCATGCCGGGCACACCTCCGCCAGCTTGTGGGGATGCGTTTGGGTGAATTCAATATGGGTGAGGAAATGGCGCGTGTCCAGCTCGAAACCCTCCTGCGGGTCGAAGCGCACCATATCGTCCTGCCCCTCTAAAGAAAGCCAGTTCAGGTCGCCCAGGGCGCGGCGCAGGCCGTACATCGCCTGGCGCAGGTTGGTGCGGGCATAGCCTTCCGGGCGCTCAGGCCACAGCAGCTCGCCCAGCGCATCCCGCCGGTGGCTGCGCCGCGACTCGACCGCAAGATAAACCAACAGGGCGCGCTCTTTGCGCGTGCGAAAGCTGGCATTCGCCAGCTGCCCATCCAGCCAGACCTGCAGCGGGCCCAGCAGCGATATCGATAGACGGCTCATTCACCCACCCCGTCACGCAAAAAGGACATTTCCGTATTAACGACGAAATATATGACAACTAACGCTTTTATAACGACGGCATCACAGATTTGTAACACCGTAATGTAATAATAACCATAAATCGCTATTCACGCAACACTTCCTGAAGATCATGAAAATTCATGACAGCTACTATCGCTCGTATCTGGTAAGGTTTTGGAAGGAACATGCGGAATCCGATTGGCGAGCTTCGATACAGGATATCGGCAGTGGGGAATGCAAATACTTTGCGAGACTGAGCGAGCTGCTCCAGTACCTGGAACAAGCTCTGGACAATGCCCCTCCCGACCGGTCGAAATCGCCTGCAGGACCACCGCTGGCTGAAATTTAACCTGGAATCAATTCGCCAGGCTGCATTTTTTGACCCACGCCCCGCACACCGCAGCTACCCGCATCATTCTACATGGCGCCATCCGTTTTTGGGGATAAGAGGAATAGGAGGCCTAAAGAAATCGAATGCTGCTTTACCCACCGACTTTCGATTGTGAAATCCATACCCTATGTAAACGAGGAGAAAACTCATGAAAGTCAAACGATCCATATATGTTTTGCTGGCAGTGATCATGCTGGCCAGCCTGGTGGTCGGAGGCGTGCTGGCGGAAGACGGATTGATCTTCCGGCGCAACGTCTCCAAGACCCCAGAAGGCGAGACCGAAAAAGCCGCCATCTACATGATGGACTTCTACGTCCCGGCGCAGGCCTCCACCGGCTTTGTCGGGCCGGTAGACAACTACCTTTTAGCAGATGGTGTAACCGCTGGCTTCGAGCCGCGTGACTACGCCAAGCCGCTGGTGTCGGTGTACATCGACGACATCGCCCACGAGTTGGCCGTCCCGGAGGGCATGTCCGGCATCTACGGAGGCATCACCTTCGGACATTTCGATGCTTTTGTGGGCGTCTCGCTGGATGACGGCACCAGTTGGAAAACAACCAACCTGTCGCGCTCGGCCGACCTGTCATCCTTCACCCTGGGCAATGGGTATGTTTACCCTGGCGATGTGCACAACGTCGTCCACCAGGTGGCAGGCGACCAGATCTTCGTCGCCTGGGCGAGCAAGTACTGCGACGGCGGCACGCCGCTCTACTCGCTGGACCCGACCGCTGACGTTGCCTACTTCGATGATCTCGAGCTGACCTACGGCAAGGATGCTGTATTCCTGTACGATCTATTCGGCGTGGCAGGCAACCAGGGCTCGGTGGATTACACCGAGCAGGGCTTCCCCGAGATCGGCGAGATCCCCTACTCGTGCATCTGGACGGAGCGCGGTAAGCTGCTTGCAGGCGATGATCCCACCACCGCGGAGTTAGAGTCCACCTACGTGATGTGGGCGAAGCCTGAGCGGCTGACCTCTGGGCGGCGCGATGCCAACCTGCCGGCGGTCGACTGCGCCGTAGGCGCTGGCTGCATCCTCACCTGGCAGGAAGACCCTGAAGGGCTGCGCCCCGGTCAGGGACTCGGCCCTGGCGAAGGCTGGTCCGGCGCTATCGCCAACCAGAAGACCGACATCTGGTATTCCTACATCAGCTATGCCGACTTCGACCTGGTGTTCGATGATGCCGGCACCGTGGCTGCTCCGCTCACCATGGCGGAGTATGCCCTCCTGACCGACGCCACCATGCCCAAGCCGTACGTGCCAATGGCGATCCCCACCCGCCTGACCGACAACAACATGTGCAAGGCGACCAACAGCGACCCGTACTGCTACATCGACTTTGACAACGTCGCTGCCATCGACCCGCTGGCGCTGCCCACGGCTCCTACAGGCGATTCGGACTTCTGCGCCACACAGGTATACTGGACAAATCCCGGTGGCACTATCCTGAATATCTGCGTCACCGAGGATGGACGCCCGCTCAATGGGCAGGTGGCTTCCACCCGCGTGCGACTTAATCTCAAACCCTACACGCCGGCTGGCGCAGTTGATACTGATTTAGACGGTGTGGTGGATCGAAGCGCCTGGCTCATCATGGCTTACGAAGAGACCAAAGCTCTTGGCGATATGGTAGATGAGGTCACCCTCGATCCAATCGATATCGGCAAGGATGTCTGGTACCATAGCTTCGATATGTTCAACCACGATTATGTCAATCAGGGCGGCATGCTCAACCAGCCTGCACTGTGCAAAGATGATGAAGAAGATTTCTGCACCGGCGGCGTTGGCGAGTTCTACGACATACAGACAGACGAATTCTTAAACGAGTTCTATCTGACCGAGATCGCTCGCCGCTTCGCCCTGACCACCAACTCGGTCCAGGATGCGATTGACTCAGAGAGCGGCCTCTCCGCCATGCTGATCTACAAGCAGGGCATCATCAACCAGGGCGGCCCAGCGGACATTTTCCTGCGCCGCCTGCTCATCGACGACACCGCATTTGACAAGGCTGTGGATAACCCTTATGCCTTCGAGAACATGGAATGCTCCGAGTGGGCCTACACCGATGATACTAACGGCGGCTCCAACCCCAACTACCTCAAAGGCATCTGCCTCTCGCCCGCCATCAACATCTCGGGCAATACCATCGTCGAGTGCGAAGGCACGACCGGCAATGACGCTTGCGCCGACCTTTTCCCGGTGTCAGATGATGGCAGCATTTCGGACGATATCGCAGACTTCCCCAAGGTTACGGAATGGCGCCAGTGCTACGATGGGACTGAAAGCTTCGCTGGCTGCGAGGACGACAACGACCTGGACGACCAGTCCTGGGATAATCCCTTCGACGTCGCCAAGGGTCATCGCGGCTTCCTGGATAAAGATTTTGTGATGATGATGTATGCCTGGGCGCCTAACTGGAAGGCCAACACAGTCGGCAACGATCATTACAACCTGTATGTACGGCGCTCCTTTGATGGCGGCCTGACCTGGACCACCACCCCGGCTTCTTTGGAAGGCGCGGGCACCACTGCCATAGAGAACTACTGCGTCAACACCGCCTCGGCGGACTGTGTCGGCACCGAGTTCGTTTACGGCGCTGGCGACTTCGAGCAGGGCCGCAACGTCTCCCAACTGATCGGCAATAAGATCACCATCCTCGACCCACGCTACAGCCCCACCGGCGGCTTGAAGCTCTACCCGACCATCCGCACCGACTGGCTGGAGGCGAACGTTGGCGCCCCAACGGAGACCCTGCCTTACGATGATGACCTGGAGCGCGATGCTTCCAAGTTCTTCATGATCTACGAGACCGGCGACAACACCACCGTAGATGTCGGCGAAGCCATCCCGCTCGACCTGTTTTACAGCCGGGCCACGGTCTATGGCGATTTCTGGGAAATGATGGATTACACCACCACCACCGACGACGAACTGCTTGACCGCTGGCCTTGGCTGGAGAAGGACGCTGAAGACCTGTCGGGTGAGGCGGGCATGGTCGCTAACCCGGGCGGCACGTTCATGTACACAGTCTGGAACCAGTGGAAGGAAGAGATCCTGCCCGACGGTCACGAGCTGGTCTACGACAGCGACATGATTTTCCGCCGCCTGCTCTACCTGCCGGATGACTCGACAATCGAGCTTCCGCCTACCGCCGAAATCCTGTACGTGAGCTCCACCGCCCTGGATATCTCCGCCGGCGATACCCTGACCATGATTGGCACCGGCCGCGACCTGGACCGCCTGAACGGCGATCCGGCCGACATCAACCCGATGTGGTTCGATGACAAGGGCGCTATCCTGTGCGCGATCACTGGTTACGACGACCTCGGCAGCCCGATCTACACCTGCGAGAAGGTAATGCAGGTTAATGCCGCCGAGATGGTACCCGGTGTGCACAAAATCCACTTCCAGGTCAAGGACGGCGAGGGAAGGCTGTCGGAAGATCTGACGATGGACATCCTTGTGGCACAGGTGCTTTACAAGGTGCGCCTGCCATCCGTGTTGATGAATAAGTAATCCCCATGCCCAGAAGGGAGCGGGTTGAGTTGTGCCCGCTCCCCTCCAGCATATTCGCGCCGTGCGCGATCGAGCGCTGCGCCTATGAAGCTTACCAAAACCCTTCTTGCTGCTTTGCTGGTCTGCCTGGCGCTGAATGCCGGGCAGACCAGAAGCGCAATAGCGAGCCTGACGGCAGCCATCCTCTCCCCCGAGCCGGTCTGGAGCGATTACCCGGACTGGCTGGGCTTTCCCGCGCAGACCGGCTCGCTGTATGGCTACGCCGTCAGCGCCGCCGGCGACCTCAACTGCGATGGCTACGCCGACATCGCCGTCGGCTCCAGCAAGTTCACGGATCTGGTGGATCACGAAGGCGCGGTCTTCGTCTACTACGGCAGCCAGGCCGGTATGGCAGATACCCCCGACTGGATCTATGCCAGCGGGCTGGCGGGTTCGCTGTTTGGCAGCTCCGTCAGCGGCGCGGGTGACGTCAACGGCGACGGCTGCGACGACCTGGTTGTTGGCGCCCACCGCTACAAGAACGGTGAAGCCGGTGAAGGCATCGCAACCCTGTTCCTGGGCGCCGGCAGCGGGCTGTCCGCTGCGCCCGACTGGACTTACGAAAGCAACGTCAAGGAAGCCCAGTTCGGCTACGCGGTCAGCGGCGCAGGCGACGTGAACAACGACGGCTACGACGATGTGCTCATCGGCGCCAACACCTACTCTCCCGGGCTGACCAACCAGGGCGCGGCTTTCCTGTTCTATGGTTCCGCCTCCGGGTTGGGACTGGCGCCAGACTGGAGTTATGCCGGCGAGCAGGGCTTTGCCAATCTCGGACAGGCAGTGGGCGCAGCCGGGGATATCAACAACGATGGTTTCGACGACGTGCTGGTTGGCGTGCCATTTTTCGACACAGCCCTGGTCGATGAAGGCTCAATCCTGGTCTTCCACGGTTCCGCCTCCGGCCCCAGCCTGTTGCCCGACAGCTCCTTGCAGTTGGGTGCGGCTGGCGCCTGGTTCGGCTACGCGGTTTCCGGCGCTGGCGATGTCAACAACGACGGTTTCGATGATGTCATCACCGGTGCACCCAGATACTACGACCTTCCCAGCGCCCAGCAGTATGAAGGCGCCGCCTACCTCTACCTCGGTTCTCCTTCCGGCATCCAGGCAGTTCCCGCCTGGAGCTACGAGTCGGACCAGGCCTGGGCCAACTTCGGCTGGTCGGTGGCAGGCGCCGGGGATGTCAACAACGACGGCTTCGATGACGTCATCGCCGGCGCGCCGCTGTACGACTACGACCAGCCCGACGAAGGCGCAGCCTTCGTGTTCCGCGGCGGCCCGCTTGGACTGGTCTCATGGCCCGAGTGGCATGGCGAAGGCAACCAGGCGACCACCCAGTTCGGCTGGTCGGTGGCTTCTGCCGGAGATACCAACCAAGACGGCTGCGCTGATGTTGTGGTCGGCGCGCCGGAATACATGAAGGATGAAAAGACCAAGATGGGGAGCGCTATGCTCTACCAGGGCGTCGAAACCCTGGAGGCGCCGTGGTTCACCGTTCACCTGCCATTGGTCGTCAGCAATCCTTAGCGGGTTTTTGCAGAGAGAGAGGAAAATGCGCATGAAGAACCCGGGACCGAAGAAATTATCTGAACGAGGCCATACCCACTTAATTATGGCCGTTTTCGGGATGGCGGCTGCGCTGATTGTAGGTATTGGCTTGTACATGAGCCTGAATGGAAAGTTCTTGCCGGGGCCGGTCTCGGCCGCCAGCTCTCATAACCAGGAGTTGGGCGGCTATGTTTCGCATGCAGAATTCGAGCAGCAGTGCATCCACTGCCACGCGCCGCTGCACTGCGTCACCGATACGCGCTGCCAGGACTGTCACATGGACATCGCCGAACAGCGCGCCACCGCCAGCGGGCTGCACAGCCTGCTGCCCGGCACTCAGCGCTGCCAGAACTGCCACAAGGAACACATGGGGCGCGACGCCACCATCACCGAGCTGGCTTTTGTCAATATCGACCACCAAAAATTAGCCGGCTTCAGCCTCGACCAGCACAAGCTCAACTACGACGGCAGCCCGATGAGCTGCGAGTCGTGCCACAGCAACCAGCAGTTCATGAAAGAAACCCTGGACTGCACAAGCTGCCACGCTGAAGCCGACCACGACTACATCGCCACTCACCTCGAAGCATACGGCGCCGGCTGCGTGGACTGCCACGACGGGCGGGACCGTATGATGGCTTTTGACCACAACCAGTATTATGTGCTCGATGGCGCTCACCTGCCGCTCGACTGCAACCAGTGCCACCTGGAGCAGCAGTACGCGGTCACGGTGAGCGACTGCGCCGGCTGCCATGCCGAGCCGGAGATGCACGCCGGCGTCTTCGGTCTGGACTGCGCGCGCTGCCACGACAGCCTGGCCTGGGCGCC
>JBGSTO010000533.1:0-3816 GCA_041736465.1 Anaerolineales bacterium
GCCTCCTTCTCCGTCGGCGCCACCGACTCCACCGATCTGATCGCCTCCTTCAGCAGCCGCGGCCCGGTCACCGTGGATGGCAGCAATCGCCTCAAGCCGGACGTCTCCGCGCCGGGCGTGAGCGTGCGCTCCAGCTACCCCAACGACAGCTATGCCTACCTGAACGGCACCAGCATGGCAGCCCCGCACGTCGCCGGGCTGGTTGGCCTGCTCATCTCGGCCGCGCCGCACCTGGCAGGGCAGGTGGACCAATTGGAGAACATCATCACCCAATCCGCCGTACCGCGCACCACCGCTCAGAACTGCGGCACTGTGCCCGGCTCAACCGTACCCAACAACACCTACGGCTACGGGCGCATCGACGCCCTGGAAGCGCTGCATCATATTCCTCCGTTTTTCAACATCGCTGCTTCCGCCATCCCACCTCAGGTGGCTCCAGGTGAAACCATCACCTACACGTTGGGGATCGAATACACCAGCTTCTACACCCCCACCAGCAGCATCGTGATCAGCAACGTGCTGCCCGCTAACACCAGCTTCATCGCCGCCACGCTGCCCTATACCCTCACAGGCAACACCGTCACCTGGGAATTCCCATCGATGAATGCCGGTGATGCGCGCCAGGTACAGCTCGTCCTGGCCGTTTCCCCCCTAGCAGCCGGCAGTGTGGCAAACAACCAGTACAGTGTCTACAGCCAGCAGGTAGCACCTACATCGGGCAAACCACTTAACACTCCAATTGTCACTTACGATGTGTCTTCGGGCGCCAACCTGCTTGCGTGGCCGAGAGAAACCATGCTCTACACGGTGCCCTTTACCAACACTTCGCTGGTTAGCGCAACTTTCTCGCTCATGCTGGACAGCGTGCAAGGTTGGAGCGAACTGGCAGCCGGCGGTATAACTACCACACTGACGTTGGGACCCGGCAACAGGTATGAGATGCCCATCCGCGCCCAGATTCCGGAAGCTGGCGTATCCGGGCTAATCGAGGATGCTCAGTTGTCTATTTGGATCACGGGTAACAATTCACAGGTAAAAACAATTGCCATCAGCATACGTGTGGGCTACTTGAATTTCATCCCGATCGTGCTGCGAAATTAAACACGCGCAACTCTGCATCGTAACAGCTGAGGGTAAAACATTTGCCGAAGCCAGTGCGACTGACTTCGGCAAATGTTTTACTCTTTGATCTGAGCTTGACTACCGATTGATTCGGGTGATCGCTCACCCCGAGGATAACCGCTCATCATACCGTAAACCGGTCGAAAACCTTAAGCCGCCAACCCTGCTGCCAGAGCACATCGTAGCGAGCCCGCAGGTCAGCGTATTCCCAGCCGTGCACCCATACCTCGGCTTCCTTTGTCTGGCGCCAGACGGCTGTAATGCGCGTGCTGCCGGCAGTGTACGTCGAGAGGAACTTAAGCCGCCAACCACCAGGCCAGAGTTCATCGTAGCGCTCTTTGAACTGCTCGAACGTCGCGCCATAAATCTGAAACTCACCCATCGTTGCCGGTGTCCACGCGGCGGTGTAGCGCGGTTTGCCGCCTACATTTATGACATCAATGAGCTTCAGCCGCCAGCCTTGCGGCCACAACTCATCATAGCGCGCCCGGTACTGCGTGTATGTTGCATCGTAAATCTGAAACTCGCCGCCAGTGCCCGGCGCCCAGGCGGCCGTGTAGCGTATCTGCCCGCCGATCGTGTAGCGCGCCAGCAGCTTCAGCCGCCAGCCTTGCGGCCACAGTTCATCATAGCGCGCCCGATACTGGGCATAAGTCGCCCCATAGATTTGGAACTCTCCCCCGGTTCCAGGGCGCCACACTGCCGTGTACAGGGGCACGCCGCTCATCACGACGATGCTCAGGCTGTGCAGGCGCCAGCCTTTCGGCCACAGCTCGTCATAACGGGCGCGGTAGGTCTCATAGGGCACATCGTATATCTGATATTCGCCCGTCTTCTTCTTCGTCCAGGCTGCAGTGTAGCGAACCTTCGACTTGGGCGCCGGGTTGCGCACCCACTGGCCTTTTTTTAGATAGCCGCGGATGGCATGCTTCCAGGTGGCGCCGCTGTCGTCAGAATACTCGTAGTTGCAGAACGGAAAAGCGATCGTTACGAAATGCTCGCGATCCGTCGTGTGCTCGCCAAGATTGGTGACCGCCTGGTGCAAGTGTGGACTGCCCGTGCCTGACCGCCCAACTTTGGCCAGGTCTTTGCCGTAGCCCAGCGACTGTCCTTTGGTCACCACACAGGAATTCTGCTGCAGGTGCAGATAGTCGCAGTATTCAGATGCAGCCTGCTTTACAGTCACATAATTCGACGGCCCCTGGCTCGTGTTTGGCCCGCCCTCCCAAACCTTCGCCACTGTGCCGGGCGCGGAGGCCTTGAAGACGGAGCCGTCGATGTCTTCTTTTGGAAAGCCAAAGTCGTAACAAAATGCCGCATAACCATTGTGGCTGATCGTCTCGTCTCCGAAGCCCTGCACGACGTTGGCAATCTGCCCCTGTGCGAACGGCAGGCGCATATGGCTGACGAGACTCAAAGGCAGCAGGGCGCGATCAGCGCTGTTGCTGCGATTGGCCGATACGGTCACATTGTGTGCACCCGGGACGTAGGTCAAGGGTCGCTTCAAGGTCGCTGGATAGCTCGAGCTGGGTCCGTCTCCAAAGACAAACCCCGCCAGCAGATTCGCTTCAGCGCCGGTCAGCGTCTTGGCGTTGGAAAGCGCCTTAACCTGAGATGCGCTCAACGCTGATTTGAACACTGCCACGTCATCCAGGAATCCGTAGAACTGCTGGTGAATCTCATCGCTGCGCCCGAGCCGGATCGTTCCGTTCGGGTTATTCGATGATGTTACCGCCAACGTGCCTTTGGAAACGCCATCGATATAAACCCTGACGATCGATCCTTTTCTGACTACCGCCAGGTGGTGCCAGGTTTCCTTGATGCTCGCCGCAACAGGCACATCCAATGAGCCTGTTCCGATGCGAATTGCGAGCTTGTTGTTCCCACCGCCGCCATCGCCGTTGCCAATAAAGTAAATCCCACTGCCGTGCACGGCAAGCATCGGCCCAGAATACACGTTCACAAATTGGAGCATGAAGCGCACTGCCACTGTATGATTGGAAGCAAAGAACTCGGAGAACGAGACGTTCGTATCGACTCGCCCACCCCAGGTCAGACTGAGCGCCATGAGAACCTCCCTTAGTGGTTGCAATTTGACGGCTGGCAAGCAGACAATCAATTATATAGATATATTATATCTTAATTATCGTAATTTCATCCACCCTATCACATACAACGATTGCTCGCGCCCTTCTGAAAAATCCCTACTTCTGCCGCAGCAGCCTGGATGAATTCGCCAGTATCCCCAGATCCGGCAGCGACTGCGCCGCGGCTGCCAATATCGGCGGCAGGAATCCCAGCGCCGCCAGGCTCAGGCCCACCAGGTTGTAGGCAGCCGTAAAGGCGATATTCATCTTCACCACGCCCATGCTGCGTTTAGCGATGCGCAGCACCGCCGGCACCAGCGCCCAATCTTCCCGCATCAAAGCGATATGCGCGGCCTCGATCGCCACGTCGCTGCCCGCTGCCCCCATGGCAATCCCCACATCCGCCTGCGCCAACGCCGGCGCATCGTTCACCCCATCCCCCACCATCACCACGCCGTGTCCCGCTGCCTGGTACTGCCGCACGATGGCAATCTTATCCTCCGGCAGCAGTCCTGCCCGGTAAGGAATGCCCAGGCTGCCCGCCAGCGCCGCCGCCGCGCCCGCGTTATCGCCGGTCAGCAGCTCGATCTTCTTGATCCCCAGCCGG
>JBGSTO010000590.1:0-11955 GCA_041736465.1 Anaerolineales bacterium
GCTCGCAGCGCTGGATTTGGTTGGTCCTCTTTCCCAGGCTTGGTTGGCCGGTGGAGAAAACGGTTGGATGGTCGATCCAACCCTGTTTTACTCCTCCGGCCTTCCTTTGTCCATTGTACAGTAACAGGATTTGGGCACGGACGACACGGAAGACCGTCCTTTCCCTCCCCCAAAATCCCGTTTTTGGATTTTGGGGGAGGGCAGGGAGGGGGTGCCTCCTTCGTGATCTTTGTGTTTCAGCTTTTTCCCTTCGCGTCCCTCGCGCCTTCGCGGTTAATTAGTTACCTCCTCAGCATCGGCATAAACACCCGCCCGCCCTGGGCGACCAGGATATACTGACTGAAGTGATCGGCCTGGATGCTGATTTT
Organism: Anaerolineales bacterium; assembly: GCA_041736465.1. Taxonomy (GTDB): domain Bacteria; phylum Chloroflexota; class Anaerolineae; order Anaerolineales; family UBA4823; genus JAJUJL01. The sequence goes on from JBGSTO010000590.1 coordinate 369, forward strand.
GTCATTCACCAGGTCGCGCGTCACCGCCAGCGGCGTCCATCCGCCGGCATCCTCGCCGTACACCGCCAGGCTGCTCTCGTCGAACGGCACGATGGAGAAGCCGCTGTAATCGAAGGTCAGCGTAAAGGGCTGCAGGAAGGTGGTGACCGGCGCGCCATTGGACTCGGCGCTCAGCTCGATGCCCACCAGCCGCACCGTACCCGCCGCAGGTCCGGGACCGTCTTGCCCGGCGATCATCGTCACCAGCGTCTCATTGGCGACTGAGCCGGTGGGGAAGGAGATGTTCGCCTCGCCGAACCAGGATTCCAGGCTGCCTCCGCCGCCGGTGCCTTCTGGACTGAGCAGCAGCGTGCGCGGCGTGTCGGGATAGGGATCGGCGCGCCAGATGCCATCTTTGGCGGCGGCGGCAAACAGCGTTCCGCTGTCCGGCGCCTTGGCGAGATTCAGCGCCTGCCAGGCGTACAGGTTGGGGCCGCTGTTCTCCCAAATCCCATCTGCTCCCTGCGAGTAGATGCTGTAGTAGCCGCCGCTGGACTGCTTGCATCCGGCGTAAACCCGGCGCTCGACACCGCTGCCATCCGCCAGCAGGCTGCGACAGTCTTCCAGCAGCGGGCTGCTTCCTATCCAGGTGGCGCCGCTGTTGGGCGAGACGAGCACGCCGTGGTATGCCGTGCCGGCCCACACCGTATAGTCGGTGGCGTAGCCAGGCGAGATGGCTACCGACAGCGCCGACGGGTTAGCCGGGTCTAAGCTGCCCAGCCCAAACGATTGCCAGGTGGCGCCGCCGTCCGTGCTGCGGTAGATGCCCGAGTAGCGGTAGGCGGCAAAGGCGGTCTGATCCACCGCGAAGTTGGGCGAGATCGCCAGGTCTTCCACGTAGTTCCAGAACGAAGGCTGCCCGCCGGCGATCGTCCAGCTCGCGCCGCCGTTGGTGGTGCGGAAGATGCCGCTGTAGGTGCCCGCCAGCACGATCTGGTCGCTGGCGAAGTTGGGCGAGACGGCGATGTTGGTGACGTTGGTGTCGGTGATATTGGTGCTCAGCGGGAGAAGGGTGGTGCCGCCGTCCGGCGTGCGGTACACGCCCTCGTCGGTCGCCAGCCACAGGCTGCCATCGGCAGGCGAGACGGAAATGTCCCATACCTTGGTGTACTCGCCCAGGTTGGTTGCCTGCCAGTGCTCGCCGCCGTCTGTGCTCTTGAACAGCCCCAGCGCGCCGAGACCAGCCCACAGCGTTTTGTCGGCATCATAGTTTGCAGAGACCGCCACAGCATTGCCATCCAGTGCCGTGAAATTGGCCAGCTTCCAGCTTGCGCCGGCGTCCTGGCTGTGGTACATGCCGCTGCTCAGGGTGATGTAGATTGTGGCATCTTGCGCATAGTCGGGAGAGATGGCGATGTACGACCACCAATCGTAGAAGGTGTAGGTGAAATCATCGACCAGCTCCCAGGAGAGCCCGGCGTTGAAGCTGCGGTAGACGCCATCGTAGGAGCTGAAGTACACGGTATGGTCGGTGGCGAATGCCGGCGAGAATGCCAGCAGCCCCGGATCACCGGTTTGCCCATTGGTTTCGCCGGCGGGCTGGTTGGGGAGCTGCTGCCAGGAGGAGCCTTCGTCCACCGAAGTCCACAGCAAGCCGTCGTTGGGCAGCGTGTCGGGGATCTCGGTCACGCCCCACAGCTTATGGTCGCTGGCGTAGGTGGGCGAGGGGCGCAGCTCGTGCAGGTTGTAGGCATAGCCGCCGTAGGCGGGCAGAGCCAGCGCTTCCCAACTGCTGCCGCCGTTCTTGGAGCGGTACAGGTAGCCGCTGAAGGGCGTCAGCCCGCCGCCCAGGTCGATGAGCTGGTTAAGGGTCACCGCCCACAGGGTGTGTTCCTGGGCATACAGCGGCGAGAGCGCCAGCAGCGCCACGCCGTAGCTCATGTTGGCGGAGATCACCGGCGTGAGCAGTTGCGCGGAGGGGTTCCAAGTGACGCCGCCATCGGTCGATTTCCACACGCCGCCGCCGGCGTAGTGGTCCGAGGCCAGGAAGACGGTGTGGTCGGTGAGGAAATTCGGCGAGAGGCGCACTTTGCGCTCGCCGGGCGGCAGCCCGCTCCACACCGGCGTCCAGATTTCGCCGCCATCGGTGGAGCGCACCAGCGTGGCGACGCTGCTGATGAACTGCAAGCCGAACAGGGTCTGGTCGCTGGCGAACTGCGGTGAGATTGCCAGCAGGCTCACCACGGCGCTCATCTGCTCCCAGGAGGCGCCGGCGGTGCGGCTGCGGTAAGTGCCTTCCAGCGGGTCGTGGGCAAACAGAGTGCGGTCGCTGGCGAACTGCGGCGAGAAGGTGATCTCGCAGATGCAGCCCTGCGGCAGCCCATTGACGATCTGGCTCCAGTCCAGCGGCCCGCCGGGCGAGTCCTGCACTGCGGCCTGGCTTTTTGCCAGGTGTCCAAAAGCCAGGCTGAGGGCGAGCAAGAGGGCAAGCGCAGCCAGCAGGCGTTTTGGCGGATGTGCGTTGGTATTTCGCATGGTTTTCTCCAATTGAACGAGTTTCTTTGCAAATGGGATATTGTGGAGTTTTGATAGGGAAAGCCCAATCGGATATCCTGGCTTTTCACTACAGGTTAATCATCTCAAATATTTCGTTTTTTAGGCTTAACAGAATTGTCAAATCGGCGGGGAGATCACAAAAACAGCCTGCGAGGGACATGGTTATGTCACCTTCGCAGGCTGTGCGTTCACACGCTGTGCGCCTCGTTTACCTGGGCATCCTGCCTGCCCACACCAGCCGGAAGGAGGGCGCTGCCAAAGAAAGCAGCACAAGCAGCGCGCCCACCAGGCTTACCACCAGCCAGGGCGCAGGGGCAGCATGTCTGCCGGTGAGCTGCACCAGACGCAGCGCAGTGGGACCGGTGAGCTGGTTGGTGACACGCGCTTCCAGCAGCTTGCCGCCGGTGTTGTCACTGCTCAGGTAGGCGATGTTGGTCACAGACCTCACTCCGGGCGGAGGTGGGTTGTTGACGATCGCCCGGTAAGAAATCTCCAGGCGTTCACCGGGCAGCAGGCTGTATGCATCCGCCGGGGTGAGCAGTCCTGGCAGGTCGTGGCCGGGGCTTTGCACTTGCTGAGCGGCTTGAACCTGGATGTTATCGAAGTAGACCGTCTCGTCATTGCCCTGGTCGGGTGCGCTCATGAACAGGATGCGGGTATTGGAGGCGATGTAGGCGGAGATATCGTAGTTTACGCTGGTGTAGCCGGCGTCCGTCACGCCGCCCGCCGCTCCGGCGAAGCGGTCCAATTCGGTCCAGTTGCTGCCGCCGTCGTTGGATACAAGCACCGCCACATAGCGGTCGGCTGCGGTCAGTCCCACCCGGCGGTAATCGAAGCTGAATGTGGCTGAGCTGTAGGCAGACAAATTCAGATCGCGCTGGACGCCCTCGCCGGTATTGGATGAACCGTTATCTTTCACCCGCAGGCTGTAATCGCCCAAATCGGTGACCACGCGCAGGTCTCCGGAGTTGGCGCCATCGGCTTCGTCTACTTCGAGCCAGCTGGTTGCCCAGGGCATTGTGCCGTCGCTGCCGGCGTAGCTGATGCTGGCAAACCGGTCGCTGAACAGCCCTGCACTGGTGCGCAGCATGACGGTGCTGCCGGGCACTGCAGTCAATCCGGCAGGCAGCACGTCGCTCAGAACGAGATTGGTTTCCGCCACGCTGCCCAGGTTTTCGATGGCGATGGTATAGGTGACCGTGTTCCCGGCTGCCAGCGGGTCGGAACCCAGGTGAGTGGTTTTTTCCAGCGCCAGGTCATACACCTCTACCGGAGCGCTGTCGGAGGCAGTGATCAGAATGCTGCCCTGCAGGGCGTTCGCCTGGGCAGTGTTGATGTAGTGGCTGCCGCTGGCCTGAGCGGTGGTCTCGCCCGTGAAGACGATCGTCAGAGTTTCCCCGGCGTTCATCGGCAGGTTGAGATCCCACAGCAGATCGAGCCCGTTGACGGCAGGATCGGCGGCCGCGCCGCTCAACGTGGAGTTGTCAGGGTAAGTAATGGTGGTGCTGCCGCTTACATACGTCCAATTGGTGGGCAGGCTGTCGCTCACATCCACACTGTCCAGGCTGAATTCATGGCTGTTCACCACCAGGGTAAAAGCAACCTGCTGTCCCGGGTTGGCAGCGATCAAAGATGGGCTGGCGCTCTTCTCGATGCTCACCACCGCATCCATCCAGGTATTTTGCAGCGGCAGGGTGGTGTTGCCCATATCCAGGTATGGGGAGGCCGTGCCAGCAGTGTTCGGGTCTTCGCCCCAGGCCACCGCCAGGGGGTCGGTAGCCCAGATGTGCATGCCGGTGTTGTTGAAATCTGGGTCGAAGATTTTTTGAATCTGCAGGCGATCCAGGGTATAAATCCTGTCTACCACGCCGTCGTTGGGGCCGAAGTCGACGAAGACGGTGGTGCCATCCTGGACGGGTGTGACAAAGGCCGGCGAGCCGTTGACCGTTGGAACGGCTTGCGAAGATCCCGGCGCCCAGCCCAGGTAATATTCATCGGTCAGGGCGGTCACCGGCACCAGGCTGAAAGCCCAGTCGTAGGTTGTGGATTCGGTGTCGGCAACGCCCACTGCCCAGAAATTCTGTGCGGCGCTCAAGTGAACGCCCGAATTTTGCGGCACACTCTGCCCGCGCAGGCTGGAATAGGCGCGGGTGCTGTTGGCGGGTACGGTCAGCGTGCCGGAGCCCAGGCTGTCGCTGTAGCTGACGTCCAGGTCGTATGCGTAGGGGTTGACGATGAACAGGTCGGTGTCGTAGCCGCTGCCAAAGCCGCCCACCGGGCTGTAATATTCGTTAGCCCACAGGCTGGTCGGCACCAGGGTCAAATCGCGGCTCTCGTAGTGGGCGGTGCCGCCGTAATCGTTGCCCACGATCATTTGCGCCTGCACCGGGTAGGTGGCGTTGATGGTCGTACCGGCGTTGACGTGATAGAGCTCAGTCACTTCTCCAAGCTGCAGGACGACATCCACATCCGGGTTGGGAACGGTCAACGGGTCATCGATCTGCACGCGGTTGTTGGCAGCAGTGGACTGCACGATCAGATACGACTTGGTGAAGTCGGTGTAATAAGTGGGTGCGCCAGCCAGGTCCTCACCAACCGGCAGCGTATATTGGTTTTGATAGGGCTTGGTGGGGAAGACCTCCCAGGCCTGGGCAAACAGTGTCCCCGCCGATTCGGGCCAGGAAACGCGCGACACCGCCGGCATGCCGCCCACCACCAGCACCCGGTCGCGCCCGTCATAATAGGTATTACTGCCGCGCGGGTTCACGGGTATATTGGCGCTGGTAAATATTTTAACCTCGCCGCGCGCCAGGGTGTAGCTTTCATCGGCGCTGGCCGGGCTGCCTGGATCGAAATCATAACCATCTTCCCAGTGATCGTAGTACAGCAGCGTGTCGGCGCTGGTGGCTGTGAAAGAGATGACGGCGCGCATGCCCTGGTTGACGTCCAGCAGGTATGGGTCGAGGTCGAAGAAGACGCCCCACATTTGCTCCTCGCCTCCTGCGATGAAGTATTCCAGGTAGCCGGAAGTGGCAGCCGCCTTGACGGGTGCAGAGGGGATATACAGACTGATCACCAGCGCGAAGAGCAGAAGCCAGCACTGCCAATTCTTTGAAAAATAAACACGAGTTCCCATGATTTGCCCTGCCTTGTGGTAGGGGAACTCCGGCTGATGACCGGAGACCACCTGCTGAAGTATTTTAAGATCATCCTTGATGTCGTATAAATTAACATAAAATTGCAATGTATGTGATATGGAACTCGTAAAAAAATCCTGGCAATTTTGCAAGTATGTGGTAGCTGTGTAACAAAAAAAAGACCTCAACGTTGAAAATAAACCGTTGAGGGCAAAGGAGAGCGATGAAGAACTGGACTTTTCGGAAATTCAGTTCTTCATAGAATATGAGCCATGCTGCAGTCAGAAGATAAGGGTTTTCAGGCAGCCTTCACGGCTTTCCGCCTGAGGCGCAATTTATCCCAAATGGTGCGCAGCATACTGACCAAACCTTCGCGATACACACGCATGATAATGATGACGGCTAATGAATAGAATACCATGTTGAGCGCACCAAAATCACGCATCAGCTCAGATAAGATCACGATCATCGGAGCACCAATTATTGGTCCCACAAAGGTACCCAGGCCGCCAAAAACCACCATGATCACTATTTTGCCAATCTCGTTGAAAGACAGGATCACGGGCGACAGGATAATGATATAGTGGGCGTAGAAAAACCCGGCAATTCCAGCAATCGTGCTGGCGAAGGTCATAATAAACAGCTTCCAACGTACAGTATCAACGCCCAACGCTGAGGCAGCCAATTCGTCATCTTTAATCGCCCGTAGGAAAGAACCGATTGGCGATTTCAATACTATGTACATGATCAAGAGCAGGATGACGGTCACCGCCATGAACAGGTAATAATAAGGCCTTGGGCTGAGTGAGTCAAACAGGGATGGCACCGAAAGCCCTTGATCGCCGCGTGTAAATTTGTATGCTGCAGCAATCGTCAGGCGGAGCGATTCAGAAAAAGCCCAGGTAGCCACTGCCAGGTAGATGCCTCGCATGCGCAGCACCATGTAACCTAAAAGGAAACCGGTTCCTGCAGTCACCACCAGCGCCGCCACAAATCCCATGCCAATCGATGCATTCAGATGGTAGATCAAAAGACCGGATGCGTACCCGCCCAGCGCGGCAAAACTCTGGTGAGCCAGTGAGAATTGCCCGGTGTAGCCCGCCAAAAGATTCCAGCTGGCTGCCATGATCACGTAATACATGCCGATAATCACCACATGCTGCGCATAGTCTCCCAGCCACAGCGGACCGCTGGCGATAACAGCCAATGCCAGAGCGATGAGTGCAAATGTGTTTCGATTTGACTTTATCCAATCTGCCATATTCGCTCTCCTCAAACCTTATTCGCCCAGCAGGCATTCTGCAATGATGGTGCGCACACGCTCCAGATCGAATTCATCTTTTTTGCCATGCACGCGAATCTTTCCCATATTCAACACATAGACATAATCCGCCAGGCGGATGGCGGTTTCCATATTATGGTCCACCAGCAGCACCGCCGCATTCAATGCTTTTTGAGTGTGCATCAGAAATTCATATGCCTCGGCAGCCACGATCGGCGCCAGCCCGGCTGAGGGTTCATCGACCAGCATGAGTCTCGGCGCAGTCAAGACTTCTTTTGCGATAGACAGCATGCGCAGCTGTCCGCCGCTGAGTGCGTTTGCCTTGGATTTTGAGAACTTTCTCAACGCCGGGAAGATCTCATAGGTATGCTCGAGGGCAGATTTCACGCGACTGCGATCGTTGCGGAAAATCCAGGCGCCCATTTTTAGATTTTCTTCCACTGTCAGCTGTGGAAACACATTGAATTCTTGTGGAATGTAGCTGATGCCCAGGTGCTTGATTTGATGCGGCAGCCTGGTATGAATGTCGGCATGCTCGCCGAATTGAATGCTTCCCTGGCGCGGCTTCAGAAACCCGTAAATCGTTTTGAGCAATGTGGACTTTCCCGCGCCGTTCGGGCCGATCAGGATGGTGACAGAGCCCGGTTCAACCGTCAAGGTCAAATCGTTGAGGATATCAATCCCTTCCTGATAGCCGGCAACTACGTTCTCGATTTGCAATCTCACGGCTAACCTCCCAGGTAGGCGCTGATAACCTGCTCGTTGGCAACGATTTGATCCATGCTGCCCTCTGTGATCACCGCGCCCTCCGCCAGTACGGTGACCCGGGGACAAAGGCGGCGGATGGAGGTCATTTCGTGGCTGACCACCAGAAACGTTATCCCCTCTGCGGCTTTCCGGATGATCATATCCATCATGGTTTCCTTCACGATCACATTCACGCCGGCGAAAGGCTCGTCTAGCAGCAATACCTGAAGGTTGTTCACCATGAATGCGCGCATGAATTGAACCAGCGCCTTCTGTCCCCCGGAAAGCGTTTTAGCCTTCTCGTCCCGCAGGTGCATCAAGTTGGCGGTGGTCAGCAGTTCGTCTGCTTGCGCCACAGCCTCGTCATAGTGCTTGCGATAACCCAGTGAAAAATTTGCGAAACGGGTGATCAGCATATTTTCGATCACACTCATACTGCCAAACAGGCGCGGCACTTGAAATGTGCGCAGTACGCCTTTGCGAGCGATCTGGTTGGGTGGCAGCCCGCTGATATTTTCATTATTAAAGGTTACATTGCCGGATGTCGGCTCATACACACCGGTGATGATATTAATTAAAGTGGTTTTACCGGAGCCATTCGGTCCAATCAGGCCGCGCACTTCGCCCTTCTCCAGGGAGAAATCCACCCGGTTTACTGCCACCAGGCCTCCAAAGCGGCGAACGAGCTGGTTTGTTTGCAGGATCGTTTCCATACAGGTTCCTCGAGCAAGATCTATCGGGGGTCAGGGAATAAGCGTTTTTCTACTGCCAGGTAGACCCATTCGGCAAAACTGATCACATCAAAGACCGGTTTTCCTGTCGCCTGCCGCACGGCATGTCCATACGGGGCGAGATTATGGCATTCCAGTACAAAGCATCCGAGCTCAGGGTGCTGCGCCAGTAAGTGTTGGGCTGTGCTTACCACATCTCGTTCCACGGCAGCCTTGTCCAGGGTGGCGCTGTTTTCTAAGATTGGCTGCCGGAATGCAGCACTGTTTTCCAACCCGGCGATAGCGATCGGGATGTCGGGTGTGATGCCAGCAGGCCCCAATATGGCGGGCGTCAGGCTCGCTCCACTGGCGGTGATGATCCCCACGCGCTTTCGGGTGAGCTGGTATACCCAGGGAACCTGCAGCAGCGAGGAGATGAATACCGGCACGGAGACTGCCCGGGCAAGGCTCTCCTGGAGTGGAGATAAAAACCCGCAGCTGCTGGTGATGGCGCAGACTCCGGCAGCTTCCAACTGCCGGGCGGCTGCGATGAATTGATCCAGTAAAGTTGGGTCGGCCTCGTACACGGCTCTCTGCACAGTTGCTCCAGGCACGGTCAGCAATCTCACCGGGAAAGGATACGATGCGGGATTGCCAACATCGCCGGGGATGCGGGGAAATTGCGTATCTAGCAGTAGAACACCGAGGGTTGGGCGATTTTGCATCGACAATCCCAAATCCTAGCTCAGGCGCTCCCGCTCACCGAATAAACCCGTAGGTCGGATGAGCAAAATGATAATCAAGAGCAGGAAGCCGTATACATTGCGTAATCCGGAACTGATGAACACCGATCCCAGGCTTTCGGTCAAACCCAGCAGCAGTCCCCCTATGGCAGCGCCAGGCAACGAACCCATGCCTCCAATGATAATGATCTCGAACCCTTTCATCGTAGCAACCGCGCCATTTTCAGGATATACCAGGAAAACCGGCGCCAGCAGTGCTCCCGCAACCGCCGCCAGAACGATCCCAATGGCGAAGGCCATCTGATCGATGCGCAGGATGTCGATGCCGGCAGTCTGCACTCCGACCCGATTCTGGGAGCTGGCGCGGAATGCCAGACCGATCCAGGTATAGCGCAGCAGCAAGTAGAACAGTATGATCACAACAATCGCGCCGATGAACGCCGCGAAGCGATCTCCGCTGACCGGCAGCCCGAACAGGTTTACTCGCTCAAGATACTTGCCGGGCGTGCGCGTCTCCGGACCTGACAAAAAGGTCATCAGGTTCCGCAGGAATAATGCCAACGCGATGGTCACGACTGTACCGTATTCGTCCCTGCGCTCCATGCCGGTGGAGAACATTGGGCGGATGAGCACTCTTTGCACGATCAAACCAACGATGAACATCAAAATCACCGAGCCAGCGATACCCACATACCAGAATCGTGTCCCCAGGAAAAAAGTGATCAAGATCCACTGGGCATAGCTGCCAAGCATATAAAACTCACCCATCGACCAGTTGATCATTTTCATGATGCTGTAGATGAAAGTGATCCCCATCGCCATCAGGGCATACAGTGTGCCAATCATGATCCCGGCGATAATGAAGTTGAGTAACAGTTCTGGGGTAACTGTCATAACTTACTCCTGTAGAATGTCTTGGTGGCTGAAACCATCACTGAGCGGGGAGTAAATCGAGCGCACGCAGCACGGCATCCATTCGACTGCGGGTGGCGGGCAAAATTTCCACCAGGGGCAGGCGCAGCGGGCCGCCAGCCAGCCCACAGCGCTGCATGGCATATTTTATGGGCGCCGGGTTGGTTTCGATGAAAGCGGCTTTGAAGATTGGCATCAGCTCGTAGTGCAGCTTCCTTGCAAGGCTGACATTTCCTTCCAGGGCTGCTCCGGTCATCCTGACAAGCAGCTCCGGAAGCAGGTTGCTGACCACTGAGATGACGCCCTGGCCTCCCAGGCAGATCAACGGGAAAGCCATCGCATCATCCCCCGAGTAAACTGCCAGCTCGGGAATGCGCTGTATGACGTCCATCATCTGGTTGATATCGCCGGAGGCCTCTTTGACCGCAGCGATATTCTCCAGCTCGGCCATGCGGGCAAGTGTATCGGTCTCGATGTTGGTGCCGGTTCGCCCTTTGATATTGTAGACCACAACCGGTAAGTTTGTAGCCTCATTGACTGCAGCAAAGTGTTGGAAGATGCCTTCCTGGGTTGGTTTATTATAGTAAGGCGTGACCACCAGCAGCGCATCTACCCCCCAGGCTTGAGCCTGCCTGGCATTGGCTACGGTTTTCTGCGTTGAATTCGTCCCGACGCCCTGCACAACACTCACCGGGCGGCTGGCCTTGCGAGCTTCTTCCAGGACTGCCTGAACGATGGCTTCTTTTTCGGCCTCACTCAACGTCGGAGTCTCACCGGTAGTACCTAAAGGCAGCAGTGCCTGAACGCCGGCGGCGATCTGGTGGCGAACATTGTTGCGCAAACCATCATAATCGACGCTCAAGTCAGCCTTGAACGGCGTGATGAGCGCAGTTGTCACACCGCGTAAAAGGTTGTTTTTCATATCGCTCTCTCTACAGGTTTTGAGGCTGCCTCGGAGCCTACCGGCAGCAGCCGGATAAGCTCCGAGGCGCATATTGAGACCTTTCAGCGATGAAACCGCATCAGCGCCAGGATGCGAGGTTGTCTGCAGCGTATCCTGCCTGGCGCCTGGCCTCAGCAGGTTACGGTTGGAAATTGAAGGTATACACCAGGTTAGCATCTGCCTGGGTCTGGTTGGCAGCCGTGTACTGAGTGATCAATACCGGCGGCGTCCACTGGTGCCACAGGGCGCCTTCCCCTTGTGGGAAAGTGACCTGCCCGGCCCAGAAGTCGAAAGTGCTTTCTTCGAGTGCTTTGACGATGGCGGCGTAATCTGTTGTTCCGGCGATCTTGGCTGCTTCCGCCAGGATGACGGCATCGCCGAAGCCGTTGTAAGAAGAATAGGTCGGCGCTTCACCGAAACGTTCGAGGTACATATCGTAGAACCACTGGCCGCGCTCGGTGAGCTCCATATTCTTGTGGAAAGCGGTCAGGATGTAGATGCCGGTGCCTTTCTCGCCGTGCAGCGACCAGTACTCGTCGCTGCGGTAGGGCCAGTCGGAAGTTGCCAGCATGGGGGTC
>JBGSTO010000597.1:0-1746 GCA_041736465.1 Anaerolineales bacterium
ACGGCACAGGCTGGTGATCATCGGATTTTTCTTTGCGATCATGCCCGATCGAAGCTGGAAGAACTTCCCAGATTTTCTGGATCACCTGGAATCGATCGACCCGGTTGCGCTGCGCGACAAGATGCTGGACGTCTATATCAACATGCCCTGCCAGTCATCCAAGCCGGCCCCCGTAGATCGCCAGGCCATTTTGGCGGACGCCAACAGCTATCTGGCATTCCTGCTTTCCCGATTCGATCCATCTGGGATCGAACCCAAGCTGGAGATGGAAGCCTATGCCAACGTGATCCAGCCTGAGCGAATGCAAAAATTGATCGTCAGCCATCTGAGAATGATGTGGGAACGATATCTGGCAACCGAGCGGGCTCGGGTCCTGCCGATGTTGGAAAAAGCCGTACGCGCTTTCCGGCAAGCCGATCTTTCGAGCATGGACCGGCTTGAGGTTGCCCGCTGGATCACGGGTCAGGATTTACCGGAAGACAAGATCAATAAATGGCTGAAGGATGCCGAACGGGTGGTATTCGTGCCCAGCGCCCATGTCGGGCCGTACCTGGGGCATTTTCACTACGGCATGACCACGGGCATCCTGTTTGGCGCTCGCCTCCCAAAGGAGACCATGCTAGAAGCTCCCGAACTCAGCCGGGCAGAAATCATCGTGCGGTTGAGCGCCCTTTCGGATGACAGCCGCCTGCGCATTCTGAAGTTCATCGCTGAACATGGTGAACAGCGTTCTCAGGATATTATGAACCAGCTCGATTTAAGCCAGTCTGCTACATCCTGTCACCTGATGCAGCTCAGCGCAACCGGTTTTTTGACCGAGCGCCGCTGTGAAGGCGCCAAGTGCTACGAGCTGAATCCTGAACGAGTCGAAGATACCCTCACAGTAATTCCAATAGAACCTTTAACCTTGATTGAAAGCGTGTGGATACCGTTTGCTCGAAAGGAAGTCCCCATGGAAAACTGGAAAATCGCTTTGATTAACGAAACTCGCCGTCGTCAGGAACAAATTGGCGAAGCGGAAAAGCACCGCTTGATCCGCCTGGCGGCTCAGCAGCAGCCCCGGCAGGGGCGAGTCTACCTAAAACTACTCTTGGCGCTCGCTCAGGTGTTGATCGAAATCGGCACCCGGCTGCAGTGCCGAGCGACTCAGCTTGCCGTCTCATCTGCACCAGGAGCAGAAGCCAGTCCTTGCTCCTCATGATCCATCCACGATTGTATGCTCTTCTCCACGCTGGGAGAGGTCGTCTTCCGGGGCTGCCCAAACGGGTGTTGGGCAACCCCATTTTCTTAATAGCGGCGCCATAGGCAGTTTAGAGCATGCACAGTACTAGACGGTTGACCGTAACCATATCATCGGCGCAATTCTTCGAGTGAGGAAATTTGTACACCCCCTGCCCCACAGAATCCTGTTTCAAACAACTCTCTTGTGGAAGTATTTCACATAAAAATTGACAAAAGGCCAGACTTGAATCATAATTGTCTTCAGCATAACCGAGCGGTATTCTTGCGAAGTCACTTGACCTTAACATTAAAAATGTTTGGGGTGTGTATTTTGTTCGGCTCCCCCGCACAAAACACGCAACCCAAAACCACCTTTATCTTAGAAAAATTAGCGAAAACCCCGCTAAGATTACACGACAAGGAGAAAGTCATGAAATTAGCGATTGTTACCGATGACGCCCAGAGCATCAGCCAGCACTTTGGTCAAGCCGCTTTCTATCGGGTTTTCACCATCGAGGACGGCCA
>JBGSTO010000633.1:0-1532 GCA_041736465.1 Anaerolineales bacterium
ATGCAGACACCTGTCGAGCAAATGTCATACGAAGGGGCTTTTTCCCAACTTGAGGAAATTGTCGCTGCGTTGGAGTCAAATCAAAACAACCTTGACCGGTCGGTGAGCCTGTACGAACGCGGACAGGCTCTGGTGAGGCGCTGCGCCCAGCTGCTGGACCAAGCCGAGCTGCGCGTGTCGCAGCTTACCGAAAATGGCCTGGAAGATTTCTCCGGAGAAGCTTGAATCCATGCAGCTTGGCGGTATATTTCAAAACCACGTCTTGCTGACTGCCCTGACTGCCTGGGCGATAGCTCAGGTGATCAAAGTCCCGCTTGAGTTCCTTCGCACACGCCGCTGGAACTGGTCGCTGCTGCTGCGCGCCGGTGGCATGCCCAGCTCGCATTCTGCACTGGTTACCGGCATCGCTCACGGTATTGGGCTGCACAGTGGATTTGACCAGCCTTTATTTGCATTGGCAGCGGCGGTCGCCATCGTGGTTGTATACGACGCCACCGGCATCCGCCGCCAGGCAGGCATGCACGCCGCCCTGATCAATCACATGATCGACGACCTGGCTGCGGGGCACCCACTCAAAGGGGAGCAGTTGTTAGAAGTTCTGGGACATACCCCGCTGGAAGCCGTGGCGGGTGTGATCCTTGGCCTGGTGGTGAGCCAGGTGGAGTGGCTGCTGCATACATGAGTGTTCTGTACCGGGTGCAGCTCAGGCTGGCTTTTGACCTGCCTGTGCGAGCCTGTTTCTCACCAGCTTAACGATACTGCGCACTTCTGGCACGCCGAGCAGCCAGATAATCAGAACATACACCAGACCACCCAGCAGCACACCCCCACCTGCCGCCAGCCATACAGCAGCCCCCCGGCTCAGCACAAGCCAACCTGCTAAAGCTGCCGACATTCCTAGCCCGGCTAAGCCTGCCTGCCCTGCGCCGCGCAGCAAATTTTTTCCCTGAAGACCATCCAGGCGGCGGCTCATCAGGTAAAGCAGACCGAACATTTCCAGCGCGGTAGCGAGCGAATTTGCCAGTGCCAGGCCTCCGTGCGGCATCCATCCGGCGCGCTCAAAGAGATCTGCGAAAAAATAGCTGAAGAGCACATTGAGCCCCATTGCCAGTGAGCCGATCAGCACGGGTGTGCGCGTGTCCTGAAAAGCATAGAATGCCCTGGCGACAACCTCGACCACGCAATGACCCACCAGGCCGGCAGCGTACCATAACAGCGCCCAGGCGACCAGGCCGGTGGAGGTCTCGTCGAACTGGCCGCGCTGGTACAGCAAGGTGATGATGGGTATCCTGAGCAGAATCAGGCCCAAGGAGGCAGGTATGGAGAGTAAAAGCAGCCCGCGCAGGCTGGCTGCCAGTGAGGCGCGCATCTCATCCAGCCGTCCCAAGGCGGCCTGGGAGGAGAAAGTGGGCATGGCGGCGATAGCGATGGATTGCGCAATGGCTGCCTGCGGCATGTACATCAATGCAAATGCGGTGACAATGCTGGTATAGCTGCCTTCTATCATCTGCGAGGCCAGGCGGGCGTTAATC
>JBGSTO010000684.1:0-2242 GCA_041736465.1 Anaerolineales bacterium
CGGCTGGCGCAGCAAACCGTTCCGCAGGCCGACCTGTGGTTCGGCATCGAGGGCGGCGTGCAGGATACGCCGCAGGGCATGCTGGCTTTCGCCTGGGTGGTAGCCATCTCCGCCACGCGAAGCGGTCAGGCGCGCAGCGGCGCCTTCTGCCTGCCGCCGGCAGTTACTGCCCTGGTGCGGCAGGGAATGGAGCTGGGAGAAGCCGATGACATCGTCTTCGGGCGGGTGAACTCCAAACAGGAAAACGGCGCCGTGGGCCTGCTCACCGGGGACGTCATCGACCGGCTGGCGCTGTATGTGCCGGCGGTGATCATGGCGCTCATCCCGCACAAGAATCCGGCGCTGTACGAGGAAATCCACGCATAAAAGCTGGTCGCCTGTAGTGTGCCACGCACAGTGACCTGATAGGAGATTGCCACGACCAGCACAGGCGGGTAAAAACCACCCGACGCTGGTCTCGCAATGACGGTTTAGATCAATAAAGGAGTCTGCATGCACGGCTACACTTTCCAGGATATCGAAGACGCCATCACCTATCCCTTCGAAGACCCCGATTGGGTCAATAAACTGCTCATCCTGGGCGCCATTGCCCTGGCGGGCTTCATCATCCCGCTGGTTCCGTGGATCTTCATCTACGGCTACATGGCGCAGATCGCCCGCCAGGCGGCGCTCGAGGGCGGGCTGCCCAAGCTGCCCAAATGGGAGGACTGGCAGGCGTTTATGACCGATGGACTGCGCGTGGCGGGCGTGTACCTGGTGTATGCGCTGCCGGTCATCATCCTGATCTTCATTTCTATCGGCTCCATCATCGTGCCGGTATTCGGCGCCATCGCTGCCGAGGCGTCTGCCGACGCCGGCGGATCGATCGCCGCTCCGCTGATCCTGATCGGCGTGCTGGCATTCTTCGCTGCCCTGCTGCTGGCGATCTTCGTATCATTCATCGCCGGGCTGTTCACCCCCCTGCCATTGATGCGCGCCATCGTTGAGCAGCGCTTCGCGGCGGCTTTCGAGCTGCGCCAGGTGTGGGCGCTGGCGCGGGCCAATTTCGGCGGGCTGGTGATCACCTGGCTGCTGCTGACCGGGATCAGCATCCTGGCGAGCATCGGCATGCAGGTGCTGGCGGTCACGATTATCCTGGCGCCGATCGGCGCCATACTGGTGGCAGCCTACCTGCCGCTGGTCAGCGCGGCCTTCTTTGCCCGCCTGTACCGCGACGCGATTCAGAAGATCGAGAGCTGAACACGTGAAAACCGGTAAAAATTCCTGGGCGGCAATCTCAACTCCTCACTTGTATAGAACAAATGTTCTATGTATACTCTACCCAGGAATTCATTCAGCATGCCGATTCGCCTCGCCCCCACCTGCGACCAGTGCGGCGCCCTGTACCTGCACGGCACGCGCAGCACCTGCGACCGCTGTTTGCGAATGCTCAGAAGCAAACACCGGTCACCTGTTAGCCACGCCCGCCGCCAGCCGCGCCTTAACTGCGACTGCGGAAAGAAGGCGGTGGCAGTTGTGCTGGTGCAGGTGGGCACCACCGAGGATGGCTACACCGAGCAGCGCCTGGCGCTGTGCCGGGGGTGCCTGAGGCAGGAGGAAGCCACGGTGGACTTGATGGAGCAGTTGGGATTGGGGGGATGATGAGCGGAGAACGGGTCGCCCCGAAATGCACCACACGGATTTTGCCACGGATTACGCGGATTGCACATCCCCTCGATGGAACTCATTCTCCAAAATCGCGGGCAGCCCACTCGCGCCTCAATCCTGGCGCTCGATGCGCCGCAGCTCTACAGCGCCACCAGGAACAGCCCTGCGAAAATAATCACATCCTGCAGGAAGTGGATGAACCAGGCCCAGAACATGCCTTCCGTTTCAGCGATCGATTTGGCTAGCAGCCAGCCCAAGAAGCCAGCCATCACGGCGCCCAGCAGCCCACCAGGGATGCCAAAGTAGTGCGGCAGGCCAAAGAGCAACGCCGAAACCAGGTAGATCAAGCGGCGAGGCAGGAGGCCATCCAGAGCAGCGACCACGCTCAAACGGGTGATGGCTTCTTCTGTGAAGGCATTCATCGCTGCCAGAAGCAGGATGAACGGCAGCAGTACGGCATTGCCTGGCTCCAGGCTTTGCCCGCGGGCGATATTGAAGTAGATGAATGCTCCGGTAGCCAGCGAAACGATGATCGCAAAATTTCGCCCCACCACTGCCCAGTTGTCGGTGGGCTTGATGTCCAACCATTTCACCG
>JBGSTO010000696.1:0-5950 GCA_041736465.1 Anaerolineales bacterium
GCCGGCAGTCCACCTCCAGGCAGGCTGGGCGCCTGACTGCTGGTTCCCGAGCGCATCCAGGGTGGTCCACCCTGCCCTCCACCTCGCGTCCCGCCTTGAGCCCCGCCTTGAGCTCCACCTTGCGTCCCACCTTGCGACCCACCCTGTGACCCGCCCTGTGACCCGCCTGTACTGCTGTTCGATTGCCACCACGGCCCACCGCCGCGCGCCGGCGTCGCCACCTCCGGCGCGGTAGGCTCCCACGATCGAATGAACCCTACCAGCGCCATGATCTCGGCCTCGCCCAGCCGATCTCCCCAGGCTGGCATGGCGGTCCCGGACACACCCAGGGAGATGATCTGCTGGATAGCGCCGTCCACCGTATCGGTCAGGAAGGATTTCACGTTCAAAGCCGGGGCGCGCTGCGTGCCCTGTCCTTCCGCAGCGTGGCAGCGCGAGCAGTTTGCTGCATACAGCTCGCTGCCCAGGGCCAGGCTTTCGGCTGTCACCGGAACCGGCTGTTCAGGCGCCGGTACGGCTCCGGCTGGCACCTCGTCCCAACGCTGGATCAGGGTGACCAGTGCGATCAGGTCATCGTCGCTCAGTGCGCTGTCCCAGGAGGCCATCAACGTGCCAGCCACACCGCTGCGCAGGGTGCGTTCCAGCTCTTCAGCCGTCTTCACGCGCACCGCCGGGTCGTTGATCGCCGGCGCCAGAGCAGTGCCCAGACCATTGGCGCCGTGGCAGGCTACACATTCAGCGGCGAACAACTGCAGCCCCTGGCTCAGGATATCTCCCTCCGGCAGCGCGGTTACGGCTTCTAATACCTGCGGGTCGGCTTCCGCTGCAAAAGGGATGCGCGGCGCCAGCCCCAGGTTGACGATGCGATCTTGCACCAGCTGCCAATCGCCGTATTGGATCAAAGTGACCATCTGGCTGATCTGGTAATCACTCATCGGCCCGCCATCCTCTTTGCTCCAGGCGGGCATCGCCGTACCGTACAGACCTCGGGCGATGATTTTTTCCAGGCTGGTGAAATCCGACTGGGCAAGCGCTTCCGAGTTCAAGGCTGGAATAGACCCAATCCCCTCTCCCTGGATGCCGTGGCAGACTGCGCAGTTCTCGGCATACAGGCTCATCGCATTGTCCAAGTCGGTGAAGATCTGAGATTCTTGTGCGACTGCGATGCGCTCAGGCTCTTGGATAACGTACAGGAAGATGCCAAGAGCGATCATGATTGTCGCCAGGATGCCGACCGCAAATTCAACCGTCCTGCTGGAGAGTTTGATCATGGGTACACCACCTGGGCGGGATCCGCCGCCTCGCGGGTTACGGGAGCGCCCGTATTGACCGTTATCATCCCTTCTGAAATCGTAATTAGAAATAGATCCAAAGGCCGGGGAGCGGGCGGGTTTTGTACGTCCCCATCCGGGGAGAACTGCGAATTGTGGCACGGGCAGACGAACATGCCCTGCGCTTGATCCCAGGGCACGGTGCAGCCCAGGTGAGTACAGCGCTGGTAGACTGCCAGGAAGCCGCCATCCGCCAGCCGGACAAGGTAGAAGCGGCCATTTTGAATGTGGGTGACCGAATTGGGGGGAAAATCTTCCACCGCGCCGGCGGTCATCTCGCTGCCGAACTCTCCTTCCGCCAGGCGCGGCTGCATGTATGCCAGCGCCAGCCCGGTTATCTCGAGCACTACCATGCCGCCCAGGGCGGCCCAGATTGTTTTGAGAGCATCCCGCCGGCTGACCGGTTTATCCGTTTTTCCTTCGGGAACTGAAGTGTTGTTTGTTATCGCTTTCATGATCGTTTCCTCGATTCTCAATTTCGCGTGTTGCGCGCTTGCCTGCGCGCCCGACCCCACTACCCTGTTCCTTAGTGCGAGGCTGTAATCTCCCAGGGCCAGTACAGGCTCATCCCAGCACCGCGGAAGAAGATGCCAATAGCGGTCAGCACGATCAGAGCCGTGACCAGGTAAATGAATATGAACAGGATGCGTTCTTCCTGACTGCCGCGCAGCCCGCGATGTACCAGTTCGTCCAGGGCGATCAGGCCCAGGAGCACAATGGCAAGAGGCACCAGGCCGTTGGAAATCAGGCTGGGCCAGCTTGCCAGCCAGGTGCTCCAATCCAGCACGTATTCATCCAGCAGCACCCAGGCGGGAGTCAGCAGCAGCGCCGATCCCAGCGCCACCAGTCCTAAAAAACGACCGCGTTGGGAACGGAAATACACACCTACACTGTTGACGTGGACATCGTAGAAGGGCAGCAGCATCAGCGCGCCCAGCGCCAGCCCCGGAATAACGACTGCAGCTACCAGCGGGTGGAAGTGCAGCAGCAGCTCCTGCAGGCCGAGGAAATACCAGGGCGCTTTGGCGGGATTCGGGCTTAGATCCGGGTTGGCGATGCCTTCCAGCGGCGCCGGCACCAGCATACCCCATACCAGCAGGATGGCGATCCAGGCGACGGCGAAAACCAGCTCACGCCGCACCAGGTGGGGAATGGTAGTGACGCGCTCGACTTTTGGCGGCTCGGTTTCTTTTACACCGCGCGGCAGGGTCAACCCGCCATCTTTGCGCACCCGCCAGAAGTGCAACGACATCAGCATGACCATCGTAACCGGGATGAAGCTGATGTGCAGCGAATAGAAGTTCAGCAGCGTCGGCGCTCCAACTTCCGGTCCGCCCAGCAGCAGCTGGTTTAAGAAGCCGCCAACTACAGGCACGTAATTGATAATGCTTGTGCCCACGGTGATCGCCCAGAAAGCCAGTTGATCCCAGGGCAGCAGGTAGCCGGTGAAGTTGGCTGCCAGCACCAAAAGCAGCATAAGCACCCCAACGATCCAGTTGGTGGCGCGCGGGGCGCGGTGCCCACCGGTGAAGAATACCCGCAGCAAGTGCAAAAACGCTGCAACCACCAGCAAATTCGCCGACCAGTGGTGCAGGTTGCGCAGCAAATCGCCGAACCAGGTGTTGGTGCGCAGCGACAGGATGTCCAGGTATGCCTGGGCAGGGCTGGGGGTGTAATTCATTTGCAAAAATACGCCGGTCAATACCAGCAGGACCGTCAGAAGGCTGGTAAGGCCTCCCAATCCCCAGGTATAGGTCCAGCTTAAGGTGCGGGTGGGCACTTTTGTGGGGTGCAGGTGCAGCACCAGGTTGTCTACCACCAGGCGCATACGGCCGCGATCATCGCTCGGCAAGCCAGAAGGCGCCAGGGCTTGCCAGATACGGCCCCAGAATGTGGTCGCCGGGGTATCTATAGATTGGTTTTGTTCGCTCATTGCATACCTCCACTCATTAAACTCGCAATGCTGGCAGTATAAGGTATGGGTTTGAAGATATTGTGCGCAGGGTGTGAAAATTTGATGAATTATCGCCAAATTGGACCATCGTAGTGCCTCAGAATAAAATGTTACTTTCGGAGCCATTCCCCTTTTCCAACGAAAAACAGTATAATGAAACCATGGAACTGAAAACCCGGCTGGAAAATGATTTGAAAAACGCCATGCGCACGAAAGATGAGCTTGGTAAACGCACCCTGCGCATGGCGCTCACGAACATCCGGCTGGCTGAAGTCGAGAAGGGACACACGCTGGATGAAGCTGCGCTGATTGGCTTGCTGCAGAAAGAGATCAAATCGCGCAGTGAATCGATTGCCGATGCCGAGCGCGCCGGGCGTCAAGACCTGATTCCTGATCTGAGGGCTGAAGCTCAGTTTCTGCAATCTTATTTACCGCAAGCGCTGAGCGCTGAAGAGCTTGAGAGCATGGCCCGGCAGGCTATTCTCGAAACTGGCGCCAGCGGCCCTGCCCAGATGGGCGCTGTGATGAAAATTCTCATACCGCGCTTGCAGGGGCGAGCCAGCGGCAACGAAGCAAGCCAGGCAGTGCGGCGATTGCTGGGGGGATGAGCGCTTTCCGAGGCTTGTTCGAGCCGGTTTATCTTTTTTTGGTAAGTTAAATGGTGGAGACAACAATCCGACGGTCATTCCGGCGGCCCTTATTTTTCCTGCTCTTGATCCTGATCTACACCGGGGTTACTTTGCTTGCATTGACCCTGCAGGTGATTTCCCCGCTGGCCTCCTCTTCTTTGCAGGCTGGTCAGGTGGCCTACCAGGATATCCTGGCGCCGGCTGATATCACTTTCACCAGCGAAGTGCGCACCCAACAGCAGCGTGATGCCGCGGTGCGCGCGGTCTCCCCGGTTTTTACCTCGCCAGATACCACTATCGCCCGGCGCCAATTAGAGCAGCTGCGCACTGCCCTGGCGTTCATTACCACCGTGCGCCTGGATGCATTTGCCACGAATGAAGAGAAGCTGAACGACCTGGCAGCTCTGGATGATATCCACCTGCAGCAGGATACTGCCAACCGCATCCTGGCATTGAGCGAGTCGCGCTGGCAGGCTGTCCAGCAAGAGGCGATCAGCGTATTGGAGCAGATCATGCGCGGCGTCATACGCGATGACCGCCTGGAAGATGCCCGCCGGAACATCTCGTCGCTGGTAAGCCTGTCATTGACCGAAGAGCAGTCTCAAATCGTCGCCGAACTGGCGGCTGCCTTTGCTGCTTCCAACAGCTTCTACAGCGAAGACCTGACCGACACCGCGCGCCAGGAAGCTGCCGAAGCGGTTGCGCCGGTGATGCGTACTTTCAAATCAGGTGAAACCGTTGTTCAAAGAGGGGCGATCGTATCAGAGCTGGATGTCGAAGCGCTGCGTGAGATGGGTCTGTCTCAACCGGCGGTAGATTGGAAAGACCTGGCAAGCGTTGCGGGGCTGATTGTCCTCTCGCTGACCTTCCTGATTCTCTATTTGCGGCGCAGCCGCGGCTTGAACCGGGATATGCGCAGCCTGACCCTGGTGACCGTGCTGTTCCTGGCATTTCTTATGCTGGGACGTTTGATTGCCTACGGCAGCCCATCGCTGGCCTATATCTTCCCTCTGGCTGCTTATGGAATGACGGTGGCAGTGCTGTTTGGCGCCCAACCCGCGCTGATCTCCTCTTTGCCCCTTTCTATCCTGGTCGCTTTCCAGATTCCCAATGCCCTGGAACTGACAACTTTTTACATTTTGACCAGTTATTTTGGTGTGATGAGCCTGGGCCGGGCTCGCCGGGTAACTGCTTTCTTTATGGCGGGTGCAGCGATCACTGCCTCGGGAGCGCTGACCGCCATTATCTACCGCCTGCCGGATTCTGCAACTGCCTGGACGACGCTGGCAACCTTGACTGGGGCTGCCCTGCTCAATGGCATCGCTTCGGCGGCGCTCAGCGTCCTGCTGCAGTTCTTCCTGGCCCAATTCCTGGGAATGACCACTGCGCTGCAGTTGATGGAGCTTTCGCGCGCCGACCAACCCCTGCTGCAGGAGATGCTGCGCAACGTTCCAGGCACCTACCAGCACAGCCTGCAGGTTGCCAACCTTGCAGAGCAGGCTGCCGAAAAGATTGGCGCCGATCAATTGTTGACCCGGGTTGGGGCGCAGTTCCATGACATCGGCAAGGCGCTCAACCCGACCTTCTTCATCGAGAACCAAATCCCGGGCAACGTCAACCCGCACCATGACATCCCGCCCGAAGAATCAGCCGCCACCATCATTCGCCATGTCACCGACGGCGTGCAACTTGCGAAGAAATACCGCCTGCCCGAACGCTTGCGGGATTTCATCCTGGAACATCACGGCACGCTGATCACACGCTATCAGTATGGACAGGCGATGCAGGCGGCAGGCGGCGACCCGACCAAAGTGGACATCGAAAAATTCCGTTACCCCGGTCCTCGCCCGGCTTCACGTGAATCCGCTTTGCTGATGCTGGCGGATGCCACCGAAGCCCGCGCACGTGCCGAACGCCCCGCCACAGACGATGACCTTCGCAAGCTCGTACAAAACGTGATCAACACCGTGCAAAAATTCAACCAGCTCGATGACACCCTGCTGACCTTGCGCGACCTCAACCTCATCACAGAGTCC
>JBGSTO010000041.1:0-2800 GCA_041736465.1 Anaerolineales bacterium
CACCGGCGTCTTGAAGCGCGATCGCTCTGCCGACCTGACCAGCGGCCCGGCGATCTCCTCGCACTTCTATCCCAACGACCACACCCACGTGACGCAAAACCGCCTGCCTCCGAGCTACTCTTTCATGCAGTTGTATGCCGGACCGCTGGTGGATGGCGCTGAGCCTTTCAAACGGGCGCTGAAGACGCTGAGGCGCTTCCCCGCTCACCTGTTAAACTGGTTCTTCGCCGGTCCCTGGACGGGCTGGTACCGCCGCATCACGCTCATCTCCACCATGCAGCAGCTCGATAACCAGCTTTCTTTTGAATTGAAGCGCGGCTTAACCGGATTTGGACTGCAGTCGGCTGCTGCGGAGGGGCGCAGCGCGCCCACCTACATCCCCGAAGCCAACCGGGCGGCAGCCGAGTTCGCCCGCCAGATCGATGGCATCCCCACCAATGCAGTGCTGGAGAGCGTACTGAACATGTCGGTGACGGCGCACATTCTGGGCGGCTGCCCAATCGGCAAGGATGGCGCCTCTGGTGTGGTCGATACGCACCACGAAGTGTTCGGTTACCCGGGCATGTATGTGGTGGATGGCGCAGCTATCCCCGCCAACGTTGGCGTAAATCCCAGCCTGACGATCACGGCGCTGGCTGAGCGCGCCATGAGCCTGATCCCACTGCGCGGCTAAAGCCAACCGGGCTGGATGCCTGCCAGCCGCTCACTCTCGCGCCACAGCCGTTCCCACGTCTCGCCTCGGTACGAGCTGCGGTTCGAGCGGACCTGGTGGTTATTTTCGTCCCAGTACCCGCCGGTGATCGCCTGCACGGCAGGATCGGCAGCCAGGTAAACATAAGTATCCGCCTGCTGCTCTGGGGTGATAGACATACCGCGCTTGAGCTTGTAGATATTGCGCATCCAGGCCGGCAGATGCGCCAGGCGCTCGTCCGGGATGGCGACATTGGTCACGCGCACGCAGTTGACTGTTACCCCGCTGCCTTTCAGTTTTTCAGCCAGGTGGTAGGTGAACATCACCTGAGCCAGCTTCGAGTGGTAGTAGGCGTGCTGTGTGTTGAACTTTCGTTCGCCGTTCAGGTTATCGAACTCGATATCCAGAAATGGGTAGGTGATCAGTCCTTTGGATGCGACGGTGATGATCCGGCTGGGAGCGCTGGCTTTGAGCATATCCAGCAGCAGGTGGGTCATCAAGAAGACGCCGATGTGATTGGTGGCGAACACCGTTTCGACACCGTCGGCGGTAAGGACGGGTTTCTTCAGGCTGTGATCGAAATTGGCGGCATTGTGGATGAGCACATCCAGCCGCTCGTGCTGCGCTCGAAAGTCTCCGGCAAACTGGCGGATGGACTGTTGGGAGGCCATGTCCACCTGCAGCATCTCGACTTCCTGGCTGTTCGATTGGCGGCGCACGTCTTCCAACGCCTGAGCGCCGCGCTGCACCGAGCGGCAAGCCATGATCACCCTGGCGCCGAGCGCTGCCAGCTTCACTGCGGCGGCTTTGCCAATACCGGAGTTTGCCCCCGTAATGATGATCGTTTTACCTTCAATGTTATAACCCATCTTCTATCTCCTGCCGGACTTAGCCGCGCGACTGGGCTTGCTCGATCATCTGGCGGGAATATTCCGCGGTGGACTGCCAGGCGCTTGCCAAAACACCCTCAGGCAGCGGCGCTTTGCCGTAAGCAACCCAGCAGGCGATCTTCGCTAATTATCGGTGAAGCGGGTGGTGAGCAATTAATTGGATTTTAGCGATCGTTGTTTATGCCTGTACGAAGGTGCCACTGCGCAAGTCCATCAAAGCTTGCTGGATCTCTTCCTGCGTATTCATCACAAATGGCCCGTAGGGGAAGATTGTTTCATGGAAGGGAGCGCCTGCCATGAGCATGAAACGCATCCCGCTGCCGGCGCCGGTCTGCAGGCGCAGCAGGTCGCCGTCATGGAATTCTACCATGCGCACCGCCGAGACGAACTCACCGTGCCCGCTGCCATCCATGCCAAACAATCCTTCTCCTTCGAAGACGTAGGCGATGATGGAGTGACCTGGCGGCACCGGCAGGTTGAACTCTGCGTTGGCTTCCAGGCTGACATCCATGTACAGGGGCTGGGGCGGCGATTTCTGTGACCGGCCCGCGCACGCCGTTGAACTCGCCTGCTACCACACGCACTCGGGCGCCGTCGTGCTCGGCAGTCGGAATGCTGTCTGCGGTCACCTCCTGGTAGCGCGGCTGGCTCATCTTCTGCGCGGCGGGCAGGTTTACCCACAATTGGAAACCGGTGATTGTTCCGCTCGGACCGCGGCGCGGCATTTCCTCGTGCAGGATGCCGCGCCCGCTGGTCATCCACTGCACGTCTCCTGGACCGATTACACCGATATTGCCCAGGCTGTCGCGATGGCGCACGTTGCCTTCCAGCATGTAAGTGACCGTTTCGATGCCGCGGTGCGGATGAGTGGGGAAGCCTTTGATTGGCCCTTCCTGCGGATCGTTGAAGGCGAAATGATCGAAGAGCAGGAACGGATCGAACAGGTTGCTGCGCGCCGGACCGAATGACCGCCTCAGCAGCACGCCGGCGCCCTCGATCACGTATTGGGGCTCGATTACCTGTTTAACGGTTCGGGAATTGCTACTCATAAGTAAATGTCCTCAATTGGAGTTATGTGACCCACATTCCGCACCTTAAGAACCGAATAAATAGCATTTTTGGACTTGAGAACCGAGTAAAGTAATGACCTGCTCTTGAGCGGGGCGTAGGTTTAAAAGCTGTCGGAGCATCACTTCTCCATTATGCTTCACTAACAAGA
>JBGSTO010000047.1:0-6598 GCA_041736465.1 Anaerolineales bacterium
GGGTGAAGGTCCCTTCACCGTCTTCGCCCCCACCGACGAGGCCTTTGCCAAGCTGCCCGCCGGCACCGTCGAAGACCTGCTCAAGCCTGAGAACCTCGAAACCCTCAAAGGCATCCTGCTCTACCACGTGGTCGCCGGCAAGGTTATGGCTGCCGACGTGACCGGGCTGGAGAGCGCTGAGACCGCCCAGGGCCAATCCGTCGCCATCAAAGTGGACATGGGCAATGTGTACATCAACGAAGCCCAGGTTTTGATCACCGACATCGAGACCTCCAACGGCGTGATCCACGTCATCGACAGCGTGATCCTGCCTCCGGCTGAGCTTTCCGACATCGTTGACACCGCCGTAGCCGACGGTCGCTTCACCACCCTGGTGGCGGCAGTCCAGGCTGCCGGGCTGGTTGACACGCTCAAGGGTGAAGGTCCCTTCACCGTCTTCGCCCCCACCGACGAGGCCTTTGCCAAGCTGCCCGCCGGGACCGTCGAAGACCTGCTCAAGCCCGAGAATCTCGAAACCCTCAAGAGCATCCTGCTCTACCACGTGCTCGCCGGTAAGGTCATGGCTGCCGACGTGCTCACCCTGGACGGTCAGATGGCTGGCACCGCTCTGGAAGGCCAGGAGCTGAGCATCAGCATCAAAGATGGCAAGGTATACCTGAACGACACCGTGCAGGTGATCATCACCGATGTTGAAACCTCCAACGGCGTGATCCACGTCATCGACGCGGTGCTGCTGCCTGGATAAGCGCAGCACAATTCCAAACTCTCCTTGGGTTTGTGAAAGAAGGGAGGCGGCGACCCCGCCTCCCTTCCGATTCATGCTCCATCCCCTACTTTTGCAGGGCTTCTGCCGGCGGGCAGGCTTCAGCCGCCGCCGCAATCATCTCCGGCGCGGCGCTCAGCTCACTTTTGAAGTAGCGCTTCTGCAGCCAGAAGGCGACGTTCACCAGCCCGATCATCACCGGCACCTCCACCAGCGGGCCGATCACCGCCGCGAAGGCTGCTCCGCTGTTGATGCCAAACACCGCCACCGCCACGGCAATTGCCAGCTCGAAGTTGTTGCTGGCGGCGGTGAAGGAGAGCGTGGTCGTTTTCGAGTAATCCGCTCCCAGGCGGTGCCCCATCCAGAACGAAATCAAGAACATGGCGACAAAATAGATCAGCAGCGGGATGGCGATGCGCACCACGTCCATCGGGATCTGCACGATCAGGTTGCCCTTCAGGCTGAACATAACCACGATCGTGAACAGCAGGGCGATCAAGGTCAGCGGGCTGATCTTGGGCACGAACTCCTGATGATACCATTCCTTGCTCTTCATGCGCACCAAAACCAGGCGGGTGAAGAAGCCTGCCAGGAAGGGGATGCCCAGGTAGATGAACACGCTTTGCGCAATCTCGCCGATGGTGACGTCGACCGCCACACCGCTCATTCCGAACCAGGTGGGCAGCAGGGTGATGAAGATGTAGGCGTACACGCTGTAGAACAGCACCTGGAAGACGCTGTTGAAGGCCACCAGCCCGGCGGCATATTCCGTGTCGCCGTGCGCCAGCTCGTTCCACACGATCACCATGGCGATGCAGCGCGCCAGCCCGATCATGATCAGACCCGCCATGTATTCCGGATAGCCGCGCAGGAAGATGATCGCCAGCGCAAACATCAGCAGCGGGCCGATCACCCAGTTCTGGATCAGGGAGAGCGCCAGCACTTTCTTGTTGCGGAACACGTCCCCCAGCTCCTCGTACTTCACTTTGGCAAAGGGCGGGTACATCATCAGGATCAGCCCGATGGCAATCGGGACATTGGTGGTTCCCACCGAAACGGCATCGTTGAGATTGTTGACGGCTGCCGGGAACAGGAAGCCGACCGTCACCCCGAACGCCATCGCCAGGAAAATCCACAGCGTCAGGTAGCGGTCGAGGAAGGAGAGTTTTTTCGCCAGGCTTTGCGGTGGGGTTTGGATCAGTGCAGCTTCAGTCATGAGATTGTACCTCCTGTGGGCCGCAGGTCAGGCGGCGGGGTTTGATGCGCTGCGGGTCGAAGAAGACGCCCCAGGCCTGGTTGAGCGCCTCCAGCGCCTGGCGATTGATCGAATAGTACAGCCAGCGCGCGTCATAAAGATCGCGCTGCACCTCGATCAGACCGGCCTGGCGCAGCACGCGCAGGTGGTGAGAAATCAGGTTTGGAGCCATTTGAAGGTGGTTCCCCAGTTCGCAGTTGCACTGCACGCCTTCCGCCAGTTGGTGGAAGATCAGCAGGCGGTTTGGCTCAGCCAGCGCCTTCAGCCAGCGCGCCATTTGAGCCAGGTCAATCGGAGCAGGAGCGGGTGCGGGCAGATAGTTCAACATACATTGAATTATAGAGGCAGACGCCTCGCCCGTCAATGCCTGAAGCTGACCTTTTCACATCCCACCCGCGATGCGGCGGTTCACCCGCAGCACCACAAACAGCAGCCCGAAGGCAATGCAGGTCAGGAGCAGCGCCAGGCTGTTCGCCCTGGCCAGGTCGTTGGCCTGAACCGCGTCATAGATCGCCATCGCCAGCGTCTGAGTCCTGCCCGGGATATTCCCCGCCACCATCAGTGTTGCGCCAAACTCGCCCATCGCCCGCAGAAATCCTAGCAGCCCTCCCGCCAGGATTCCCCGCCATGCGATGGGCAGCATCACCCGCCAGAAAAGCTGCCATTCCGAACAGCCGTCCACGCGGGCTGCGTCCTCGATTTCTTTACTGATATCTGCAAAACTGACCTGCACGGTGGTCAGAACCAGCGGCAGCGCAGTGATCGAGGCTGCGACCACGGCGCCCGGCCAGGAGAATACGAATCGAAATCCCAGGAACTGTTCGATGTACGGCCCCAGGCCGCGCTGTCCCAGCAGCACCAGCAGGTAGTAGCCGAGCACTGTGGGCGGCAAGACCAGGGAGAGCAGGGTGAGTCCTTCCAGCAGGGCTTTGCCGCGAAAGTTCTTCCGCACCAGCAGCCAGGCCAGCGCGGTGCCGGCGACCAGCGCAATCGCAGCGGCCACGAAAGAAACCCACAGGGATAATGCCAGGGGCGACCAGCCGTTTATCATGCCTGGCGCCATCCTTACGGTGCAGAGTCAGATTTCATTAAGGGTGTTTCGCCCGGCAGGATGAAACCATAGCGGCGCATCACCGGCCTGCCGCTTTCACCGTTGATGAATTGGATGAACTGGCGCGCCGCTTCCGGGTTGGGGCTGCTTGCGAGGATGGCAAGCGCCTGGTCCAGCGGCTGGTGCAGCCCGTCATCGATCAAAGTCCAGGTGATCTCAGGCACGTCAGCCACCGACAGCGCCACGATGCCGGCCTCGGCGTCTCCGGTTTGAACGTATTGCAGCGCCTGGCGGACGTTCTCTCCCAGCACGAGCTTTGGCTCGATCGCCTGCCACAAACCGGCGGCTTCCAGCGCCTGCTTTGCCGCAGTCCCATAGGGAGCATGCTCCGGATTGGCAATCGCGATGTGCCGGATGTGGGGATCGAGCAGGTCTTTCAAATCGTTCAGTGAGATGTCTGCCTGGCGGTTGGCTGCCAGCACGATCCGTCCCCGTGCGTAAATGGCCACGCTGTCTTCCAGCACCAGCTTTTTGCTGGCAAGCTGCTCGATGTAGTCGATGTTGGCAGCGGCGATCAGGTCATAGGGCGCGCCGTTTTCGATCTGTTGGGATAACTGGCCGGTCGACCCGAAAACGAGCGTGACGCGATGCCCGCTTTGCTCTTCGAACAGCCGGGCGAGATCGGTAAATGCGAACTGCAGATCCGCTGCCGCCGCGACCGTGATCTCGACCTGGGCCGGCTCGCCGGCAGGCGCCGTGCCCTCTCCAACCGGTGGCGCGCCGCTGCCGTCGGGATCGATTGCAAACGCCACATCTCGCCCGCTGCAGGCGGTCAGCAGGAGCAAAACCATGATGCAAGGCAGTAAGAGCTTTTTCACTGCTGGCCCCCTTTGGGAAGGTCGTTTTGGCTGTGGAGCACGCTGCGGCACCTTTCCAGCCATTCCAGGATAGAAGCTAGCTGCTTGATGCGCAGCTCCAGCCCGAGCCGGTTGAACACCTGTACGGGCGGCAGTTCGTCCAGAATTGCCTGCAGGCGGAGCAAGCCCCTTCTGGTTTCTTCGACCTGCGCATCGATCAGCGCATCGGCTTTGGAGCTTCCCTCGCGGCTGGCAAAGTACAGGCGGGTGATGAACTCGACCCGAATGGCCCGCACGCTGCACCCGGTGGGGGTATCGAGCCAGCCATCGAAGCGCGCCCGTCCGGCCGGGGTCAGCCGGTACAGCAGCCGGCTGGGGAGTTTCGCTTGCTCCTGAACCGAGCCGGTGATATTCCCCTGCAGCTCCAGGCGTTTGAGGATATTGTATACCTGGCTCTGGCTGACGTGCCAGACGTGCCCCAGCTCGCTTGCCATGCGCTGGTGCAGCTCGTAGCCGTGATCGGGCTGCTCTGTCAGAAATCCGAGCAGGGCGTACTCAGGCGATAACGAACCTATATATCGCGTTTTTGTGCTCATATACTCACTGAGTGAGTATATCAAATCGATGCTGGTTCCACAAGGTATCGCTGCGGCTTTCATTTGTAGAAGCAGATTTGTAATTCTCATAATGAAAAAGTTAGATTCGTAGTGTCGACTGATATAACAAATATGTTATAATAGGATGAATATGGCGAAAGAACCAGTAGAATGGCAAATTCACTTCTATGAAGATCGTCGTGGCAGAAGCCCGGTTCTGGAATTTTTTACGCGGTTGCCAACCAGCGATAAAGCAAAAATAACGAACGCTTTACGTCTTCTGGAGGAATTTGGAACACAGCTTGGAATGCCTCACGCTCGCACTATCGAGGGCAAATTGTGGGAGCTGCGCCCAGGTGGCAATCGTTTGTTCTATTTCCTGTTTACCAGTAGAACATTCGTGATCTTACATGGATTCAAGAAACAGACGATGAAAACCCCAGATCGCGAGATCGAAATTGCAAGGCGCAGAATGGCAGAGCTATTGGAGGATGAGAGATGAGCCCGATTTCAAAGATCAGCTTCAAAGATTGGCAGGCTGAACAACTGAAAGATCCGGAGATCGTCGCGGCGCTACGCGAGCTGGAGCCCGGCTATCAAATCGCCAGGCTGCGCATTCAACGCGGGTTGACACAAGCGCAGTTGGCAGAGATGGTTGGTACTCGCCAGCCCTCGATTGCGCGATTAGAGAATGGCAACAGCATCCCCAGCCTTTCTTTCCTCAGGCGCATCGCAGATGCTCTGGATGCCAGGATAGAATTACGATTGATTCCTGAAGATGCGAAATGACTTGTAACTCATGAACGTAAAAGTCCCCTGCTTGTTCAACAGGGGACTTTTACGTTCATCGTTTTTCACTGTATATGAAACCGATGTGCAGACTCGCAAACCGGCTGGAATGATACAATAACCGCATGCCGCGACCGCTCACGATCGGATTCATCTCGACCTGGCCGGTCATTCAAGGTATGACGATTGACTGGTATGCCCATTCGCTGATGCAAGGTATCAGCGCGGCCGCGCATGAGCTGGGAACCAATCTGATCCTTGGGTGCGGGTTTAGCGCCATGGGAAACAACCCGCAGCGGCGCAGCTTTTGGCCGGTTTCCGGTCCTGGGGTAGATTTTGTGCCCGTCGGACCGTGGAACACAGACGGTCTCATTATCGTTCCCGACGAATTGACCGAAACTCAGTTGAAGTACGTGGGGGATTTGCTGTCTGCAGGTTTCCCAATTATCTTCACCACGCCTGAAGGCCCCGGTCATCTGGTGAAAGTGGATAACGCCCTTGGCATCCGCGCAGCATTCACCCATCTGCTCGAACATGGGCATCGCCAGATTGCTTTTATTGCCGGTCACCAGGGGCGCGGCGGCGACAGCGAGGAACGCCTGCGCGCCTACCGGGAGGCGTTGTCTACTGCAGGTTTGGCTTATGACGAGCGCCTGGTAGCCTTCGGCGAGCACCGCTAGGAGGGTGGGGTCGCAGCGATGCAAAAGATCCTTGCCAGCGGCGCCTCTTTCAGCGCACTGATAGTTACCGGCGACTGTTGGCGGGCGCACTGTTGGTTGCACCAAGAGATGTGGAAATTATAAAATAGTTTGTATTGGATATGACCGTGCTGAGGGTGGAGATTAAATTTATTACCACAAGTATTATCTATTTGGTAGAATTAAACCCGGTAGAAAAGATTATGATACCCGGATAATCAGGGGTATCCTTCCTCAAAGTCGCTCCAGTAAGCAGTTCGGCAGCAGTGTGATGAATACAACACAAACTCCCCCTCACCAAATATTTCTTTTTGGTGCCTTGCGGGTTTCCCAGGATGGAAACGCGATCCCGCTGAGCGGCGAAAAAACACAAAGCCTGCTCGCGTACCTGGTTCTCAACCCGCGCCTGCCGCATCGCCGCGAGAAGCTGGCGGATTTGCTTTATCCGGATGCGCCGTTCGAGCGTGGGCGGCGCAATTTCTCCGACACATTGTACCGTCTGCAAAAGGCAATCGGCAGCGATTGGTTCGTCATTGATCGGGATACGGTGGCTTTACATCTCGATGAACGACTTTGGGCGGATGTATGG
>JBGSTO010000059.1:0-3943 GCA_041736465.1 Anaerolineales bacterium
CGCCCCGCCCAGGATGACCGCCAGGAGCGGAAGCAGCCAGGCCGCCAGGTAGTACCGCCAGCTGCGCCGGAAGTTGGGCTTCAGCATGAGGCGCCCCCAGCCCTCCTTCGTGATCAGGCGGGTGGCCAGGTTTGCCAGCGCTGGCACCGGAAGAACGAAGAAATAGTTCAGAACTTGCACCTGCCTCGCCATCAAGGTCGGGTCATCCGTCCCGAAGATCAGGTAGAACACCAAGACCGCAATCCAGGGGATCCCAAAAGCAAACGCCAAATAGATCAGGATGCGTTTTGTGTTCAATTGAGTGTCCATCATAAATCTCCTTAGAATTTAATCTGAGTCCACTATAAAAGAAAAACTCCCCTGGCGTATCCATCACCCGGGGAGTTGCGGCCTATCCTTTAGACTGAATTTATACCTATACCAAAGTCGTATGCTCCGTTTATAGGGTAACGAGTTTGTGCCTGATCGCATACGCACTGGCCTCTGACCGGCTGGAGACCTGCAGCTTGGACAGGATACTGCTGATATGGGCTTTCACCGTCGGGACGCTGATGACCAGCGCCTTCGCAATCTGCTGGTTGCTTTGACCTTCCACGACCAGTTTTAATACTTCCCGCTCGCGTTCTGTCAGGTCAAACAAAGGCTGCTTCGTTGGGCGGGTTGCTTGAATCAGCACCTTAGCAGCCTCGGGAGAAAGCGTGGATCTGCCTGAAACCGCGTCTCTGATTGCCTTTGCCAGTTCATCCGAGGTGACATTCTTGATCAAATAGCTGATTGCTCCCGCAGCCAGCACTCCTTGCACCAGCTCCTCTTCTTCGAAGCTGGTCATAGCAATGATTTTTACCTGCGGGTACTCAGCCAAAATTGCCCGGGTTGCCGCGATACCATCCATCTCCGGCATCATCAGGTCCATCAGGATCACATCCGGTCTCTTTTGCTGGCAGAGCCGGATCGCTTCCACGCCATTCTTGGCTTCCCCTACCAGCTCCAGGTCTTCATAGGCTTTTAGGAAGGTGGCCAGCCCGCTGCGCACCACATTATGGTCATCTACCAGCATCACTCGGATTGTCGGAGAATTATTCATGGGCTTCATCCTTCCGCGTTGGTTTCCAGTCCAGCTCAACGCTTGTACCTATGCCTATCAGGCTATTAATCCTCAGATTGGCTCCGATCGAATGGGCTCGCTCGCGCATAATCGCCATGCCCAGGTGGTCAGGTGTGATTGCGGCGGGATCAAAACCCAGCCCATCGTCTCTTATATTTAATAGCATGTGATCAGGCTGGCATTCCAGGTAAACATCCACCTGCCGGGCGCCTGAGTGTTTGGCAATATTGTTGAGCGCCTCCTGGGCAACACGGTAAAAAACCAGCTTCACCTCATGGGTCAGTGCACACCCTCCCTGGATATCCAGCGAAACCGGAACTCTGACCCGGCCGACGAACGCATCGGCTAACTGGGTGAGCAGAGAATTGAGATCGGCACGTTCCAAAGATTCAGGGCGCATCTCTAAGAGCATCGTCCTCATCTCTGCCAGTGCGCCGCGTGCCAGTTGGCGCAGCTCTTCCAGGCTTTGCATCCCTTCATCCGGGTTCCGTTTCCAGATCAGGGGAATTACGTCAGCTATCAGATTGGCTGAAAAAAGTGTTTGCGTGACGGCGTCATGCAGCTCGCGCGCCAGACGGTGGCGCTCGGCGGCGGTGGCTGCCTGCTCAGCCTGTTCGTATAAATGTGCATTCTCAATAGCTACACCGATTTGCTGCCCGATGGAGCTCAACAGCGAGAGCTCTTCGGGAGATAACTCGCCCAGCTCGCGCCTCCCGAGAAGGAAAAGGCCCAGGGTGCGTCCTTTGGTTGCAAGCGGCACTGACACCAGCCGGTTGTAACCCGCCTGCGCCAATCGGAGCGCCTGCTCGTCCTGTGAGTGATCATCCAATGTATAGGTAATCACCCGGGGTGCGCCCTCAGCTTTACATGCCTGGCTCGCGATGGCGCAGCATCTGACAAGATCATGGGCGCTGGCTGCATCGAACCCCAGCAGGGCTGCCAGCTTGGGTTCGGCTGAAACTGCGCCGAGCTTGAAAGCCGCTCCCTCCTCAAAGCCCATCTGCTCGACCGTCTCGTTGAGCGCCTGCTTGAGAATCTCCTGGATATCCAGCGATTGGCTGGCGACCGAGACGATCGCATTCACAATTGCCAGCTCGCGGGTGCGGTCGGCGACCTTTTTTTCCAGGGAAGCATATGAGTCATCCAATCTGGCTGCCATCACGTTGAAACGGTCGGCCAGGGTTTCAATTTCGTCGCCTGTTTGCACCTCAATGCGCTGCTTGAACTGGCCCTCGCTCACCTGTTCGGTAGCCTGGATCAGCTTCTGGATAGGTCCGGTGATATGCCTGACACCGAAGGCGGTAACCAGCGCCGGTACGATCACACCCAGCGCCAGCAGGCCTGACAGGAGCCGTTGGTAAGGCAGCGTAGGCTGCATGATCTCAGTCCAGCTCTTCTCCGACACCAAAAACCAGTTCGCCCGATCAATTTGAATATCAGGAAACACCGGTATGTAGCCGACCACCATATCCTCGGTCCCGATGCGGAACCGGCCGCTGTTGCTCTCCCCTTGAGAAAGCTCTTGCACATAAGCTTCTCCCGATAGATCTTTGCCCATTTCAGAAGGGTCAGGGGAATAAATGACCTGCTGGTTCCTGTCAACCACATACAAATTCGAACCCAAATCCAGAGCGACCATCTTCTGGTAAAAAGCGTTCTGTGAAGCTGGATGGATTGTAAAACAGTAATAAATCGCCCCTAATACTTCATCCCATGCCTGACCAGTCATCGCCAAGGCTACACACAGGATTTTCCTGTTCGATGGCCCTATGTTAATCAAATCGGTATCTGCGCCTAAGTTCGGTGTTGCATTCACAGAACGAAAATGGGGAGTATCTGACCAATCCTGACCGATCAGTTCAGGTTGTGGAGGCTGAGTTTTGAATACCTTCCCTTGTCGATCCAGAAAATATATCCCCCCATCGAATATTTCCAGGCCTTGCGCCTGATCAAGGATATTCTGGGCACGGGCTTCGATTGGAAGTTCATGGTCCCTGTCAATTTCCATAAGAATCGGGAGCAGAACAGGATTAAAAATCCCACTGAACGTTTGGGAGAATGCTATCGCTTTCGGTCGAATGATTTCCGGATATTGCTCGATAGCCAGATCTCCGATCACTTTTTGATAGGAATAAAAAGTGAACCATGCCACCGCACACAGGATGATCACGGTCGGCACGAAAGACCAGGCGATGATCTTGGTTTGCAGGCTTCTCCACCAGGTCTTTTTCATCCTTACTCCTGGATCATCTTGTGTAGGAAGCACAGGAATGATTAACCGGGTCCCCCACCAGTGGCGCTAAAGAGTGATTCTCATCTTTTATTAATATAGCATAATTTGTGCTCAGGCGTTCCTACGAATTTTGAACCGGCTTTGCCAATCCAGCCCAGCCTGCCTGCTGTAAGCGATATCTTCCTGTTAATCAGTTTGCCCTTCCCAGTCCTTTCTCTCGGGCGCGGACGATTGCTTCGTAACGGTCGACGACCTGAAGCTTATTCAGAATGCTGGAGACGTAATTCTGCACAGTTTTGACGCTCAAGACCAGCCGGTTAGCGATGGTTGTGTTATTGTAGCCCTGGGCGATCAATTCTAAAATATCTCGTTCGCGTTCAGTCAGATCTGGAAAATCACTGCTGGTTTTCGATTGGTCTGCCTTTGGTGGGCGCGAAAAGTAACTCATCATCCGCTCGGCGATAGCCGGACTGAAGATGGCCTCGCCTCTATCCACAGCAAAGATCGCTCGCACCAATTCGTCTTGATCAGCATCTTTGAGCAGATAGCCACGTGCGCCAGCGCGCATGGCAGCAAAGACCGAGTCGTCATCATCGAACATGGTG
>JBGSTO010000082.1:0-6191 GCA_041736465.1 Anaerolineales bacterium
CCACCCGGCTTGCAGCGCTTCTTCAACCAGGCGCACCCCCTCGGCAATGAAAGCCTGGTCTTCCCGGCGCTGGTGGGAATTTGCCTGCAGGCTGCGCACCCACTGGATTTTGGAGTTTTGGCTGGAAGTGATCATTTGGATGGGGTCCTTTGACAGATGAATTAATTTTAACATAAAGGCTTCATCCTGAGCCTGTGTGATATCCTTGTTGATCATCTCAGGCAGACTTGTGGAATAAGGAAACCCATCCTATGGAATTGAAAGCCTCTAATCCGGCTGACACCCTGCCGTTGGACGTCGATATCCACCCGCTGATACGGGTTTATTTTCAATTTGCCCATCTCAAGCACCTGTTCCGCCAGGGATGGCTGCAGCACGGCATCCCGCGCGAACGCTGCGAGAGCGTTGCCGAGCACAGCTTCGGCGTGGCTCTGCTTTCTTTGATGCTGGCGGATGCCAGTTATCCTGAACTCAATGTGGAAAAAGTGCTGCGCCTGGCGCTGCTGCACGATTTTGGTGAGATTTACGCCGGCGATTTAACCCCGCAGCACAATGTCTCCGTACAAGAGAAAGCACAGCGTGAGCGCCAGGCGATTATGCGGGTGTTTCAGAATTTCCCTAACGGTCAGGATTACCTGGAAACCTGGGAGGATTATGAACACGGCAGCTCTCCGGAAGCCAGGCTGGTGCGGCAGGTGGACCGGTTGGAGATGGGTCTGCAGGCTGCGGTGTATGAGCGGGAGGGCTTCGCCGGTCTGGAAGGTTTCTACGCCTCGACGCTCCAGGCATTGTCGGATACCGAGATCGTTGGTATATTCAAGGTATTGGTTCAGCTTGTAGATGACGGCAAAGCTTGAATTAAGGAGGCTCCATGAGCGCGCAGCGCAGGTCTGGTATGGCGATAGGCATCATTCTGATCCTGTTGGGTTTGTGGTTCCTGGCTGACCAGCTTTTTCCACAGCTCAACCGCTGGCTGAATGTCGACTTTTCCTGGCCTCTCTTTGTAGTGGGTGCAGGCGTGGTGTTCTTCCTGTTTGCTTTATTCGCCGGCGTGCCAGACCTGGCGATACCTGCCTGCATTATCGGCGGCATCGGCGGCCTTTTATACTGGCAGAACGCCACCGGAAACTGGGAAAGTTGGGCGTATGCCTGGGCATTGATTCCCGGCTTTGCGGGAGTCGGGGTGCTGCTCAAAGGCCTGCTGGGCGGGCATCCACGCCAGTCCTTCCGTGAAGGGACCGGTATGATCGTCACCAGCCTGATCCTGTTTTTGATCTTCGGGTCTTTTCTGGGCGGACCAAACCTGCTGGGCGATTATTGGCCGGT
This sequence comes from Anaerolineales bacterium, assembly GCA_041736465.1. Taxonomy (GTDB): domain Bacteria; phylum Chloroflexota; class Anaerolineae; order Anaerolineales; family UBA4823; genus JAJUJL01. The sequence goes on from JBGSTO010000082.1 coordinate 1,327, forward strand.
GCTGCTCATCCTGTTAGGCGCCTGGCTGTTGGTGCGCCCCTGGCTGCGCGCCCGCTGATCTCCCGAAAGAGGCTTCGTATTTGAGACGAATTCGCGCATTGATCTTTGATTTCGACGGGCTGATACTGGACACCGAGGCTCCTGTATTTCAGTCCTGGCAAGAACTGTACGCTGCTTTCGGTCTGCGGCTGGAATTGAGTGAGTGGTCGCAGTATATCGGGCTGGCAGAGGGCACCTTTGATTTCTTTGCCATTTTGCAGGAACGCCTGGGTCGAAAGCTGGATGCGTATCTGGAGAAGGAGCGCAGCCAACGAGAGCTGCAGCTCATTCTCCAACAGCCGGTGCTGCCGGGTGTACTGGAATACCTGCAAACAGCCCGGCGATTGGGCTTGAAGGTGGGGCTGGCTTCCAGCTCGAGTTGCGCCTGGGTAACCGGGCATCTCCAGCGGCTGGATTTGTTGAGCTGCTTTGACTGCCTGCGCGCCAGCGACGATGTTCGCAGCGCCAAACCGGATCCTGAGCTGTACCAGGCTGTGCTGGATGCCTTTAGGCTGGGCTCGCACGAGGCGCTTGCCCTGGAAGATTCGTTCAATGGCGTGCTGGCAGCGCGCCGCGCAGGCATCTTTACCGTTGCCGTCCCCAACCCCCTGACCGAGCATATGCCGCTGCAGGCGGCGAATCTGCGATTGCGCTCGCTCACTGACCTGTCCCTGGAAGCTCTGCTGGCACAGGCCGAGCGAGACGCAGTGGCTACTGATTAGCGGCTGGCGGACTGCAGGCGAATACGACCCGCCGCCAGGAACCCAGGATAGAATTTCTATGAAACTTAATAAAATATGGATTGCCACTTTTCTGGTAACAGGATGTGTATTTCTGCTGCCTGCGGTGCTGCAGGTGGCATCGCGGGCAAGTCAAGAAGCCGTGCAGCCGGTGTGGGGACGCAAGCCGGTGCTGGAATACTTCTTCCTGACCGCAGGGCTTGCGGAGCAGCTTCAGGCGGAGGTGGGGCTCTCCACCGAGCAGTTTGAAGCGCTGCAAGCCATCGCCCGCCAGGAGAGGGAGCAGCTGCGCCAGTTGAAACTGGAGAGTGAGGCGATTGCAGCCGACACCAGCCTCAGCCAGGAAGAGATGGTAAGCCGCATCCGGGCGTCAGGCTACAACCAGCGAATGCTGCAGGTGGTGAACGATCACCAGGCGGCAGTGCAAGCTGTCTTGGATGCCGGTACCTACGCCCGGCTGGTGGATTGGATCGAGGTGCAATGGCTGGTGGAGCGCGAGCTTCACGGATTACAAAGCGTGCCGCAGGCAGTCGACGCTGCCCGCACCTATACGGTTTTGATGACCTATGATGACAGCAGCGACTATAATGCCTTCCTGCCGGACCAGTGCGTCAAGTTTTCCAACCTGGGATTGACCACCTGGTGCACCAATTACGGCTATAAGGTCGGCGGCAATTACTCGATCCGCATCAAGTACGGCGGTAAAAGCGTCACCATACGGCCCAAAGACGTCGGTCCATGGAATATCAACGACACCTACTGGGCTACCACCGAGGACCCGACCCCGCGGCGCAAGTTTACCGACCTGCCGCTGGGCATGCCAGAAGCCCAGGCGGCGTATTACGATGACTATAACAATGGAGAGGACGAATATGGGCGCACGGTCACCGCGCCGTTTGCGGTCGAGATTACCTTTGCTGTCGCTCCAGACCTGGGATTGGTGCCTGGGCAGAACGTTTGGGTGAACGTCACATTCCTGTGGACCGACGGCTGGGACGTGACGCCGACGCTGCCGCCGACGATTACCCCCACGCCTACGGCTACACCTACTCCCACCCCTACGCCGACGCCGACCCCCAGCCCATTCCTGCACACGGGCGCAGGCTTGATACAACCCGGGCAGCCGTTTACTATTCCGGTGGGGATGAGCTACGTCGCCTTGCCGGGTCTCAGCTACGCCTTGCTGGACCTGCAGTATGACCCCAACGTGGTGCAAATCACCGGCTGCCAGGCCAACCCGGATGGCACTTTCTTATCCGGCGGGTGTGTGCTCGATTTCGAGCGCGACGGGGTGAATCCCGATGCGGTGCGTTTCAGCGTGTATGCGATCAACGGCATCACGGGCACAGCCCGCCTGGCGGATCTGGTCTTCCAGGGCCTGGGGGCGCCGGGCAGTTACAGCCCCTTGAATTTGATTACCGGCGAGCTCAGTGGGCCTGCGGCAGAAGCGCTGGATTTCTCAGCCTATGATGGCGGGGTATGCCTGGCGCCCTGCCAGAAGATATTTTATTTTCCGCTCTTCGGACGGGATTGGCTGCCAGGGCCTTAGTCTACCTGGCCGGCATGACGGACCTCCCGCCGCAGGGGCAGCCAATCGATTGCCAGCGAGTGGTCGTTTAAGCTTGCCTGCAAGCTTCCAGCCGGAAAATCGCAGCGTACATAGGGATTATCATAGCGTGGATATTCTTCCAGCGGTACAACCGCGCCGTTTTGGCGCAGCGCACCTTCCCAACCGAATTCCAGCCGCCCCTGAGAGGGTGATTGGTAGCTGACCTGCAGCCCAGCGCAGCTCAGCTCTGCCGAGCAGATGCGCTGGATAAAATCTGCAAAATCACCATCCACCTGCCGCCGTCCTAGCTCGCAAATCCACGCGTTTTGACTTCCCGGCGCGATGATCTCCCGCCCCTGGTCTTCTCCGGGCTGCTCCTGCCAGTGCGCCGGCTGGTGGGAGTGCAGCGCCAGGTAGCCATCGCCGAGGCGGGCAAAATACCAGCCGCTGCGCTCTACTGCCTCATCGAAGCGATCGCGCGGCAGCCAGGCGTGTGTCAGGTGCAGCTGGTTGTTTACGTACAAAGCCGGGCGGTCTTCGATGCGGTACAGCACGATCACCACGTTCTTCACTTGCGCGGCGCGCGGCAGATAGCCTGACCCCGTCCAATAATTGGGCGAAACGCCCTGCCGGCGCGGCGGGTGGGTGGTAAAACATACGGCGTCAGGCCCTAACGTCGCCTGCCAGATGTGCTGCTGGTCGCCGCCGTAGCCCTTGCGGTAATCCTGTGCGCTGCTGAGCATATAATCGGGTGTGCGGTAGGTTTGGATATTGACTTGCTCGCGCGTATTGCGGCACAGATCATATTCCAGCCAGCGCGCCAGGGGGCGTGTCAGACCGGTGATGCGCAAGAAACTCAGTACAGGCCGGTAGCGCTTGAAAGGGGCGAAGAAATGGTTCTCCCACCAGTTGAAGGCGTCGAACATGTTCATCACCAGGTTAATGGTGAGCGGGTGTACGTAAGCCTCCAGGGTCAGCAGCGCCATGCCATCCTCGAAGTTGTCGAAACCCAAACCCCACTGACCGGCTTCAGCCAGGTGGATGCCCATGCGCTGGCGGTTGAGCATTTCGGGCCGCTGGAGATCGTTAGCGATGACTGCCATCACCGAGGGCGGCTGGTAGCTGCGGCTTAATGCCAGGCAGGCAGCCCCCATATTGTCGAAGCCCGAAAACACGCCCATGCCAAACAGCAGCTTGTGTGTGTCGGTAGTGCCCTCGTTGGAGGCCCACTTCTTGGTGTTTTCATAGCTGCGCCCGTGGGTGCTGCCGAAAACGCCGTGAAAGCTGTTGGCAGCCATATCCAGCAAGAGCAGGTCCAGCACACAGCGCGCCTGCTGCCGGATGGTTTCATCCTGGCAAAAGTCCACCAGGCTGAGCAGCGCTGCCATGTCCTCATCGTAATACACATGCGAGAGCCACTCGCTGAAGCCGGTGCGGAAGCGCAGGTTCAACCAGCGCAGGATGCGAGGCTGGTTGCGCGCCATCATCTCCAAACCGCTGCGCCCGCTGTTGGTAAAGGTTTGCCCGGGAAAAAGCTGCCCGGCAAGGTAGGCGCCGGATGCAAACAGGATATGGTGGTTCTCAGTCCAGGTGCATAACGAGTCCACGCCTGGTTCATCTGGCCAATACTTAAAGCCCAGCACCGTCTCCTGGGCACGCTGCAGCAGGCCGGGTTGGATGCCGGGGTGCTCGCCAAACTGGTACAGCAGGCGCAGTATGCTGTGCAGGGCAAAGTCGGCGCAGTCTTTGCGCGCCTGGATATAATCCAGGGCTGCATGTACCAACCCGCTGTGCAGGCTGCCGGTGGCTTGCAGGCGCACCAGCTCGTAATACACGGCTTTGGTGTTTTCCGGCGATGGGTTGAGCTGGACATGTTCCAGGTAAGCCTGGCGCCGCTGCTGAAACGCAGGTAGAAAAGGCTGGTATGCATAGGAATCGGGCTGAGCCTGAGACGGGAAGCCCTGCGGGGCAGGCTGTTCAACTCGCAGGCGATAGTCTGGCGAGGCATGTACCGTAGTCACTCGATTGCTCCCAGTTCAATGGTTTCTTTGCGCCCGGTAGCAGCAGACAGGTAAACCGCCTGGATGGCTGCCAGCACGGGCAGGGCCTGCTCTGCTGGAGCCAGGTAAGGCAGGTCAGCTTGAATCCAACGGCGGAAGGCTTCCAGGCTGCGCTGCAGGGCGTGAACCCCGCCGACTGGCAGGCTGGCTGCGCGCGGGCTGACACCCGAAAAGCGAACCCTCGGCCAGGGGCGGTCGGTATAAACGCCAGTGCCTTTTTCACCGTAAATTTCGATTTGCAGCGGCTGTTCTCTGGAAGCCAGCATGGCGCTGCTGATCTGCACCAGGGCGCCGGATGGCATTTCCAGTACGGCCTGAGCCAGGTCTTCCACTTCCACTTGAGTGAACTTCAAGCGCCTCGTGCTGCCGAATGCAGACTGAGGTGAGGTTCCCAGGGCCCATAAGACGATATCCAGCATATGGCTGCCCTGGGTGATCAAGGTGCCTCCGCCGGAAGTTTCCACTCGGGCGTGCCAG